>NZ_JBIRAZ010000016.1:0-234655 GCF_044326415.1 Actinomadura sp. 6N118
GCGGACCACCACCACACCGGTCCGCAACCACAAAGCCCACCGACCCCGCAAGGTCGACCATGTTTCCTAGGGCATCTGTAAAGCATCACCTGGGATCAATCCGTCAAGCATCAGGTGGGACTAGACAAGGCTGTGGGCCTTGGGTCGGATGTCGGTCAGCCGACTTGCTGCTGGTCCTCGTACCGGCGACGCCATGCTGCGCAGCGGATGACGTAGGCGGGAAGGTGCTTGGCTTCGAAGTCCTCGGCTGACCAGTCGTCGGTGCCCACTTCGGCTTCGGGGTTGCATGCGTAGGACCATGCATGGCGGCCGTCGACAAGGTCGATCCGCTTGAGCTCGTACACGGGGTCTTCGAACGCGTCCAAGGTGCGCCACTCGGCCGGGCTGAGTCCCGTCAGCAAATGACCCGTTGCGGTGGCGTCACCGGGGATGAGGCCGGGATAGACCCGTTCGGGAAGGGTGACGACTCGCCAGCCTTCGGCTGATGCGGGTTCGTGTTGAGGGACTCGGTCGATGAGGGCGAACAGGACCTCAGGAAATTGGAGGCTTCCATAGACGAACAGGGCCTCCGGGCCCACCGATAGCCGGTCCCTGTGGCCAGAGTTCTGCGAGGTCGGACGGGGTGAGCGGGGCTCGGTATGCGGCATGGAGTACCTCCCGGGACACCTTAGCGTCAGCCTCAGCGAGCGCGGCAAACCAGTCGAACCCGGCGGGATAGGCCCACATGTACGAGCGATGGGTGGCGTCGGTGCCTCGGTCGGTGAGGTACCCGGAGATCGTCTTATCTGTCCACCACGGGATCCAGGCGCGGAGGTGGTCGGCGCACTCGATTGCTGGGGTACCTGCGTTGAGCGCTCGGTGGACCTGGGCCAGGACGAGCTGTGCGTAGTGGGTGACCCAGACGCGTGTGATGAGCACCTTGTCGTCGGGCAGAACGAACAACGGCCATGCCTGGGCCAGCCCTTCGAGCATCACTTGCTGCGGCGCGTGGATGGACAACAGGCGGACCCACGGAACGTCTTCGGCCGCTGCTTGCGCGGTGAGGCTGGCGCTCTGGAGGCCGTGTCCGAGGACCTCGTGGAGTGCGAATTGTCGGGCGCCGACTTGGGTGAACTCGACGTTGGGGAGGTTGAGGCGGAGGCGGACGTCTTGGCCGGCGCCGTCCAGCCAGTACGTCCAGTACGCATCGATGTCGGCGGTCTCGATCGTCAGCCGGTAAGGCGCGGTGCTTGCGGTGGCTTCCCGGATGGCGGGTTCGAGGTCCTCGGCCGCCTGACGGATGGCGTCCGGCGCGTCACTGACGTCAAGCGGGCCTTCGAGCGTGCGGAGCTCGCTGTTGGTCTGCGGGCCCCATCCGATCCCCAGATCAGACAGTGCCGCGTGGGTGCGCTCGGCGCATTGCGCCATGTAATCCTCGGGCCACCCGGCGGCCGGGCACCCCTGCGTCGCGCGAACGTAGTCGTCAAGGGATGGACGCTCACCAAGGACGTGCCCGAGAAAGGCCAGATCTGCGTCCAGACGTGCCGCCAGGACGCCAGAAGCGGCGGGGCGTAGGGCCGCGAGTCTGCGATAGGCCGTGAGCCGGTCGGAGATTGGTTCGCCTTCCGGGCCGCCGGGGAAGCAGTCGAAATCAATGATCGGGGAGGCGCCCCGGCTGATCTCGTGCGTGTTCCATGCACGCAGAACGGCCTCGATGTCGTCACGCAGGCTCATGGGGTACATCCCATCGCAGTGTGAGGGCTTGATTGGGGCGTAGGTGGGTCCGCGTCAAGGTCATCACGACGTCGTCACCCTCGTAGTCCCACACAAGGTCGTCTTCGGCTGAGTTCTCCGACCCGTTCGGCTCCTCCTCGGTTGCCCAGCAACGCAGGAGCTGCCCGGCCCCCTGGTGACGAATGCGCAGCAAGTAGTGGCGGACGTAGCGGTGTACTGATTGCCGCCAGTAGTGGTCTGCAAGGAACTGTCCACCCTCACAGGTGAAACCGACCGTGGCCGACTCCCCCGGCTGGATCGGCGGCGAAATCTGGCAGGCGAACTTGGACAGGTTCGCTGTGTCATGCACCCGTTGAATCATGACGCGGTGGTCCGGGTCGCTGATGGGCACGATGCGGAGCTTGGCCTCTGTGTTCTCGAACCACACCTCACGGGCAAGCCTGCTCATCGGCTTGTCGCACAGGTTGAGCAAGTGGTGGCGGTAGGTCACACGAGACCAGCCATCAGGATCGATATCGATGTCTGCGGTCATCGACAACTCGACAATGTTCCCGGCGAGGCTGGCGAATTGCGCGGTCTCGTCATCGGTGAGCCGAAGTGCCTGCTGTAGCTCCAGCAGACGGCGGGCAAGCTTGCGGGCTTCCTCGGTGGCTTCTTCGACGGTGTCCAGTTGCGCGGGGGCAACCAGCGCAGAGGCGGGGGGTGGCGCCCCCCATTCGACGTCACCGCGTGGAGAGGCAAGGCGTTCATCGATGGCACTGAGGAGCTGAGTGGCGGTCTTCGACTGGACTGCCTGTGAGACGTCGGTGTCGTCTTCCGGGCCGTCATCCTGATCTCCGGGGACGCGCTCAAACAGTTGCTCAGCGGTCCACCCAGGGAACATCTTTTCCAGCACGCGGCACGCATCGGGGAAGGGCAGACCCTTGATCTCTCCGTTTGTCCAGCGGTGCAGCTGTGCCCGACTCGGCCCATGGCCGACCAGGGAAGGGTCAACCAGACGGGCGGCCTTGTCGTACTCGGCAGTGAATGTCCTGTGGGTCTGCCAGTGCCGCTCCTGGAGCAGAAATTTCAACCGCACAACGAGGGGGGTCGTCATGATCAAGCCTTCCGACACCGCGAACGTAGCACGAGACGAGACATAGAGGAGACGAGACGAGCACAAGGCGCACGAGATGCGCTACGCGCGGTATCGCTGTGCGACGCGTCTCCCGGTGAAGCTCATTGGTGTGATCGACGGCGGGACCGGTGACTGGGTGAGGGCGGCTCGATGGTCGTCCCCTGATCACCGGCCCCGTCTCCACCGAGGGGCGAACCGATGGAAACGAACATGGCGCTTGAGTTGGACCTTCTCGCCGAGTTGCGGGCCGCGCTTGTCGAAGAAGAGTTGACGTCCGACTTGCGCGAGGACTTGGCAGCGCTAGCGGTCTCCACCGATACGCCGGGCGTGTACCTGTGGGTTTTCGTCAGCTTCACCAACCGCTATTTCTCCTGGGCACGAGGTAACCACCAGCACCCGGTCAACGACGTGGCCGGGGCAGCCCGGCGCATCGCCACGCACGTCCGTGGTCTGCACCTGCTGGGCGGCGGCGAGGCGGGAGACGGCTCGTGAATGAGGCACAACGTGAGCACGAAATGCCCCGTGTAGTGCGAATCGACTCAGCGCGCTCAATGCAGCCAAACAGAAGGAGGGCGATCAGCCTGACAGAGGAAGAGCGGGAGATCCTGCTCAAGGAACTCGCCGAGATCATGGCCGAACTCGACGACCTCAAAGACCGGACAACTCAGGTGGCAGAGCGTGTCACCTCGGCGGAATCAAGCCCGATGGCTCACCCGGCATGACGTGTGTGATGCCGCCGATCTGGGAGGAGCGGACGTATGAGTTTTGAGCGGGGTCGGCATGCTGCGGCCGGTTGGGGGTTGTCGTCGGGTACCGGCCAGGGTTCGGCGCGGCAGAATTTTCGGCGTGCCTTTCTGGAGATGTTGAGCCGGGCTGCCAACGATCACCGGAACCTGGCCAGCGGGGTTGTGGAGCAGCGGGGTACCCCGATCACGAATGTGATCCGGGTCGATCCGGTGGCGGTGCGGGGTATGTCGGCTGACATTGCCGCTGATTTGCTGGCTGGCGAGTGGTGGTTCGTGTGGGCCAAGAACGGTGAACGCCTGGCCCCGTGCACGCAGATCGATCGGGCCGTGACCGTACTGGCCAACGAGTTGGGCTCTGGCCTGTGAGCCTTCAGGCCAGGAGCGGGGCCACTGAGTTTGCCGCTGTAGGCGAAGATCCGATCGACACCTCAGTTGCGCACTCGTCGCGGGTGTGGAACGGGTTGCTGGGCGGCAAAGACAACTATCCGGCGGATCGGCAGGCTGTTGAACAGCTGATCGAGCTGTATCCCGGCATCTTCGACGTGGCTGGCTGCTCGCGCTACTTCCATTCCCGGATGGTGCGGTACCTGGCTGGCGAGGAGGGCATCGGCCAGTTCGTCGATCTGGGTGTCGGGCTGCCGACCGTGGACAACACCCATGAGGTGGCAGGCCGGGTGACGCCCAATGCGCGGGTGGTCTACGTCGACAACGACCCCGTCGTGGCAGTGCACGCGCGTGCACTGCTGACCGGCCTGGGTGAAGTTGAGACCCACCACGTGCAAGCCGATCTGTGCCAGACCGGCGCGTTGATGACCGCCGTCGCTGAATCGCTAGACCTGACTCGTCCTGTCGCGGTGCTGATGACCTCGGTCATGCGGCACATCGACATTTGTGGCCCCGACGACGAGCAAGCCCGCGACATCGTGCGCCAGCTGGTGAAAGCGCTGCCTTCGGGTAGTCACGTGTCGATCTGTGAGGCCACGTCCACCGATCCGGGCCTGTGTGCTGCGGTCGATGACTACAACCAGTCCGGGGCTGATCCGTGGAGTCTGCGTACGCCTGACCAGCTCCGCGCGTGCCTGACGGTGCCCGACCTGCAACTGGTGCCACCCGGCATCGTCCCGGCCGAGCAATGGCATCCCGAACCTCAGCCCTTCGACACTCGGGACGTCCCTGCGTGGGGCGGGGTCTCTCGCGTCGTACGGCGGTCGGCGGCCGACTCGTGATCGGTCTCCCGGATCTGGGCGAAATGGTCGTAGCGATCCTCATCTACGGCACGGCCTGTCTCGGTGTCGGCCTGGCACTCGGCTACTTCATCGGCCGCACCTGACAGCCCCAGCCTCGGCCGTGGCGCGTCTATCTGCGCTGCGACACAAGGGCCGCGGCTTCCCTTTTCGCTGACAGGGTTGGGCCGGTCGATGGCCGCAGGCCACCCCGGAGGGAGTCAGCCGGCGCCGTGGCGGCAATTCCGTCTCAAGCATCATCCCAGGTAGAAGCCGCTGCCCGACCGCTACTCGCCTAGGGCGTGTTTTGAAAGTCGGAGGAGCCGTTAGCCGATGATTGGTGGCGGCGATGCGATACCGGGCGATGGGCCCGGACATCCACAGGGCGTCCATCGGGATCGCGAGCCGTCATCGTCCACTGCGTGGGCAGTGTCTCGATCTCTCCGACCGGGCACCCGGCAACCAGGATTTGTTCGCGAATCTCACACAGTTGCGCGTATGTTCCGACGCGCAGTCCCCATCCCGCCCGGCTCAGAGGGTCGAGATCAGCGGTGGGGGCAGTAGCGGTCTCGACGATCATCAGATGGTCGTCCCCGCCGACATCGATGACGGCGATCCGAGGATCAGAAGCAGTTGCAACGCGCCCGAACGCCAGCCGTGCTCCAAACACCTTCGTGTAGTACGTCACGAGCCGGTCGAGGTCGGTCGTGGACAGGGTCAGATGGTTGATTCCGTGCAGGTCAGGCATGATCAAGCCACTCTAGTACAGCCGCTATTCGGCGCCTGAGGCTTGTTTGGAACCGATCACAGCCACTCGTTTACCCACCGGCAACAGCGGCTCCAGCACGGCCCACTGCGCCGAGGTCAGATCACCACGACAACCCAAGATCATCCTGAAGTGGACCACCTTGTTGATCCACTTCTGAAACACGCCCTAGCCGTCCTTCGTTCGCTCGTCGATCTCGTCGAGCCTGGCGCCTAGGCGGCGGATCTGAGCCCGGATGTCCTGGAGTTGGGAGAAGAGGAGGGTGAACTCCTCACTCCGTTCCGCTGGGGCGGCTTCTCCGGCCTCTTGCGTGCCTGGGGATGCGATCACCGTGGCACCCCGCGCCCCCTGCCGGGTCGTGACCAGTCCCTCTTCTTTGAGGACTCCAATGGCGTTGCTGACAGTCATCCCAGAGACGCCGTACTGGGATGCGAGTTGGGTCCCTGGCGGGAGGGTCTCCCCCACCGGGTAGCGCCCTGACGCGATGTCCTGTCGCAGTTCATCTGCGATGCGTACGTACGGCTTGCGTCGGTCTACCGGGCCTTTTCCCATGTCAGCAAGTGTACGCCTCCGCCTAGGTCTCTAGGTACCTGAGGAAATTTCTGGCCAACCAGTTGACTTCGAAACATACCTAGGTACCTTTGTATGTAGGTAAGAAACCTCAACCCCTGGAGGGGCAATGCGCAACATCCCCGTCGACACCTCAGCTCTCACCTTCGTGTGCGTGTCCCCACCGCGCCCCAAGCTGATCAACCAGGACACCGGCGAGATCAAGCGAGACAAGAACGGCGACGACGTCTATCAGGTGGGTCTGTCGGCCGCGAACGAGTTGGGCCGCGTCGACCTGGTGAACGTGGCGATCACCGGCGACCCCGGCGTCACGATCGGCCAGATCGTCAACCCGGTCGGGCTGGTCGGCTTCTACTGGGAGCAGACCATCAACGGCGAGAAGCGCGCGGGCGTCTCCTTCCGCGCTGAGCAGATCGTCCCGGCGACGGTTGCGGCGGCTGCCTGATGGACGGGCAGACGTTCTCTGTGGTGCTCGGGGTCCTGGCCGCTGCGGCGGCCGGGCTCTGGGCCTGGCGTCGCTGGCACCCGCTGTCGTTCTGGTACGGCATCGGCTACCCGATCCGCATCGTGCGGGTCTTCCTGACCTGGCGGGCGGTGGCGGCGGGCTGCAAGCTCACGCGCTCCAAGCGCGCGTTCCGCGTCACGCTGGACGCGCTGCCGGTGGTAGGCCCGGCGGCCCGGTCGGCCGCTCAGGTGGTGGAGTACAAGCGGCGGGTCCGCCGTGTCGATGTCGAGCAGGCGCCCCGGCTGGGGCTGATGCTGCCGACCCCGTACGGGTGGCGGCTGCGGGTCAAGCTGCACGACGGGCAGATCCCCGAGGACTACGCCAAGGCCGCTGAACGGCTCGCGCACGCCTGGCGGGTGCACGGCGTGAGCGTCCTGGAGCACAAGCCCGGCCGTATCACCCTGCTCGCCACCCGACGTGACCCGCTGGTCCACATCACCCCGTCCGGTGGCGACTCGGGGGAGTTGCTGGTGGTGCGGTTGGGCCGTTTGGAAAACGGTGAGCCGTGGCTGATCGACTTCCGCACGGTGCCGCACTGGATGAACGTCGGCGCGACGCAGTCCGGCAAGTCCAACCTGTGCAACGCCATCATCAAAGCCTTGGCGCCACAACCGGTCGCGCTGGTCGGCTTCGACCTCAAGGGCGGTGTCGAGTTCACCCCATACCAACCGCGTCTGTCGGCGCGGGCCACCAACCGCAAAGAGTCCGTCGACCTCCTAGGGGATCTGGTGGGGGAGGTGGAGAACCGGATGGCGCTGTGCCGCGCGCACGGTGCCCGCAACGTGTGGCGACTGCCTGAGGAACTGCGGCCAATGCCGATCGTCGCCCTCGTGGATGAGGTGGCAGAGCTGTTCCTGATGGCCGACAAATCCGAGAAAGACGAGGTGTCCCGAACCGGTGTCGCGCTGCTGCGCATCGCCCAACTGGGCCGCGCGTTCGCCGTCTACCTCATCGTGTGCGGGCAGCGCATCGGCTCCGACCTCGGCCCGGGTGTGACCGCGCTCCGCGCCCAACTGTCCGGCCGCATCTGCCACCGCGTGAACGACCCCGAGACCGCCAACATGGCACTCGGAGACCTGGACCCCGCCGCCCTCGACGCGGCCCGTCTCATTCCAGCTGAGGCGCCCGGCGTGGCCATCCTGGCTGGGCAAGACGGCTCGTGGCATCGGGCCCGGTCGGAGTACGTCAGCGAAGAGGCCGCCGAAGCCGCCGCCTACGCCTACGCCGCGCTCGCCCCGGCCTGGGATGACCTGATCGGCCGCGACCTGACCGCCGCCGCCTAGCACCCCCCTTCACCCTTCGCGCCTGGTGTGAGCGCTGATCCACGCCACGTCCCTACCCGACCCATGCCACAAACCGCCCCGGAGGCTCCCATGGCTGCCCTCGTGATCACCCTCCGTCGTCCTCGTCCCGCCGCTCGTCCTGTCCGGTCTTCCTCGTCCGGGACGGCCGTCCCCGTCCCGGTAGTGGAGTGGGACGGCGTGCGGGGACTGCACATCGCGCACTGCCCGCGCTGCACCGACACTCACACCTCGTCCCTGTTCGATCAGACCGAGCAGTGGGCCGACACCCACCACTGCGATCCCGAACTGGCCGCACTCCTGGCCCACGTCACCGCACGGCGTACCGCATGACCAGGCGCATAGCCGGGGCCGTAGCCGACTCGGGGCCGGTACTGATCCTGGCCGTGATCGCGGCGGCGGGGTCGTTCACTCACATCCGTGACACCGCTGACGAGCACGGCCAGCACGGGTGGATGGCCTGGGCCATCGCGGTCTGTATCGACCTGACCTGCGTCATGGCCGCCCGCGAACGCCAGCGCGACAAGCGCCTGGGACGTGAGACGGCGTGGTTGTCGTGGCCGACGCTGGTCCTGGTCGGCGGCATCCTGCTCTCCCTGGCCGCCAACCTGGCCCAAGCCAACCCCACCGCGTGGGGCTGGATCACCGCCGCCACCCCCGCCGGCGCCTTCCTCGTCGCGGTCTCCATGCTCGAACGGCGCTCCTCCCGGCCCGAATATCCCGCGTCGGAGTCTGCGGTGCCTTTGGCCGCGATGGCCGCACCCCCGTCCTTCGGCCACCACACCGAACCGTCCCCGTCCGCACAGGTGCAGGACGGTCCCCGTCCCGAACTCCCGGCCGTCCCGGCCGCCAAGCCGCAGGACGGGCAGACCGCGTTGCCCGTCCCCGACTCCGCCCCCTCGTCCTCGTCTCCCGCGTCCGGTCCTGCGGCGGCGCTGGTGGAGTTCGCCCGCCGCGTGGCCGACGAGCACCAGGCCAAGCACGGCCGCCCCATCACCCGCGACACCTTGCGCGCCCGGCTCGGGGTGTCCAACCAACTCGCCTCTGACCTGCTCCGCCAGGTCCGCACCGAGACCGCCACCTAACCCAAGGGAGAGCCCGGCATGGAAAGCATCCTCGACACCCTCAAGACCTCGTCATGGCGGCTGCGCTGCCGGACCTGCAACCTCACCCGCCCTACCGACTGGGTCGCGCTGCTGACACTGCGCAGCGGCCCGTACTGCGCCGAGTGCGGCTCTGACCAGGTGACCGCCCAAGAGCCCACCACCGGAGCAGCCTTCGCGTTTCCCCGGCCGCTGGTGCCCGCGCTGGAACTGTCGGCGTGCTGCAACTGCGGCGGCGGTGGCCTGGACGCCTACGGCGACACCTGCCCGCACTGCAACGGCTACGGCAACTGCTCCCCGGCCACCAACTGACAGGGGATCGCTGATGCGCCGCTACTGCGTGCTCGCCGCGTTCTGGATCGTCCTGGCCCTGTTCCTGCTCCGCCACCCCACCGCAGCAGCCACCACCGTCAACGCCATCGCTCACGGCCTAGCCCTGCTCGCCGACGCCCTAGCCACCTTCGTCACAGCCCTCTGACCAGCCCGCAAGCGACAGGAACCGCCCTCATGGCACTCACGATCACCGACCACCACATCACCTCAGACCAGATCGACGACAGAGCCGAACTCCGCCCGACCGTCACGGGGGACGGCTCGGCCGCCTGGGGCGTGCACGGCCCGTTCACCGGCCCCCGCGCCAGTGGCCGACTCTTCGACCGCAACGCCGCCATCACGCTCATGACCCTCGCCGAAACCATCGCCCGCCCCCCAGCCGCAGACGACCGGATATGGCTCCACATCGCCGCCTGGTGCCAGGAGTTGCGAATCGCCCCGATCACGCCGGAACACCTCGGCCTTTGACACCCCCGGCGTGGCCGCACAAGCCGCCAAGCACATCCGGCCACGCCGGGGCTGGTCCCCAACCGCCTGATGCTCGGACAGGAGACGTCCCCATCGTGCCAAACCCCGTGGTGACCCCGGATGACGCTCGCCTGATGGCGTCCATCCTGGACCGCTTCGACTTCGACCAGTGGGCGGCCCGTGCCCGCGCGACTGGCGGTTGCGCCCAACCGGTGTACCTGCGTGGCACGGTCGACCACGTCCACGCCTCGACCGGCGAGAGTCTGCACCACTACACCACCGACCGTGAGCCGGATGGTGCTCTCCCGGTCGCGTGCAAGACCCGGCGGGCGTCCCGCTGCCCGGCTTGCGCCGAGATCTACCGCGCCGACACCTACCAGCTCATCCGCGCGGGCCTGGTCGGCGGCAAAGGCGTACCCGACACCATCACCGCACACCCGGCCGCGTTCGTCACCCTCACCGCGCCCTCGTTCGGACCCGTGCACACCCGCCGCGTCAAAGACGGCCGCCTGCTGCCTTGCCACCCACGCCGCGACGCCGTTCCATGCCCACACGGCGTTACACCCTCGTGCACGGCCCGGCACGGCGCCGACGACGCGCGGTTGGGTGAACCGCTGTGCCACGACTGCTACGACCATGCCGGGTCGGTGCTGTTCAACGCGCTCGCCCCGGAGCTATGGCGGCGCTTCACCCTGGCGCTGCGGCGCTACCTGGCCAAAGCCAGCGGACTGACACACAAAGAGCTACGCGAAGCACTGACGGTGTCGTTCGCCAAAGTCGCGGAATACCAGCGACGAGGCGTGGTCCACTTTCACGCCGTCATCCGCTTCGACGGCCCGGCCGGACCTGCCTCCCCGCCGCCCGCCTGGGCGACCTTCGGCTTGCTGGATGACGCTGTCCGGCATGCGGCGGGCGCAGTGTCGGTGACCTCCCCGGCCGCCCCCGGCATGCCCGCCCGGGTCCTGGCCTGGGGTGCCCAGGTCGACGTACGCGCCATCACCACCTCGGGAGACCTGACCGAGACGGCGGTTGCGGGCTACATCGCCAAGTACGCCACCAAAGCAACCGAATGTCTCGGCACCCTGGACCGCCGTTTGCACGCTGACGACGACCTGGCCGCTCTCAAGGTGACTGAGCACGCGCGGCGGCTGATGGCCGCATGCCTGCGCCTGGGCGCGCTGGAGGAATTGGCAGAACTCCGGCTCACCGCCTGGGCTCACATGCTCGGCTTCCGGGGCCACTTCTCCACCAAGTCCCGCCGCTACTCCACCACCCTCGGCGCGCTGCGCCAAGCCCGCATCGACTACATCCGCCAGCAGCAACCCGGCTGGCAACCCCCCGACAACATCGACCCCGCCCAAATCCTCGTCGTCGCCGAATGGCGCTTTGCCAGCCAAGGACTCACCCGCGCCGAAGCACTGGTAACCGCCGCCCTCACCGGCAGACAGCTACCGCCCGCCGACTCCACGCGGGTCGGCGCCAAGTTCCCCGACGCCCTGTGACACCTGACGAAAGGCCCTGCATGACTCCACTCCTGCTGACCGTTCCGGAAGCCGCAAAGGCGCTCGCGATCTCCCGCAGCAAGCTCTACCAACTCCTCGCCTCCGGCGCCATCCGGTCCGTCCGCATCCACGGCTCACGCCGCATCCCCACCGACGCCCTGACCACCTACATCAACTCCCTGATCGAGACCCGAGAGGCAGCCTGATGACCAACACCGCACTCGCAACACCCGACGAGTCCGACAAGCCAAAGAAGACACGCAAGGCCAAGCCACAACTTCGCGACGGCGTCATGAAGCGCGGCAATACCTGGTCCTACGTCATCCGCGTCACCGACCCCGAAACCGGCGTGAGCAAGCCCAAATGGGTCGGCGGCTTCGCCACCGAAGAAGCGCGCGACGAAGCACGCGTCAAAGCCCGGCGCGGCGAATACATCGACCGCAACACCATCACCGTGGCCGACTATCTCGATGAGTGGTTGGAGTCGCATGCGGTGGAGATCAAGCCCAAGACGCTCTCTGGCTACCGGTATCTGATCGAGCGGCACGTCAAGCCGCACATGGGCGGCATGCGTCTCCAGGCCGTTCGGCCGGCCCGGATTACCAAGCTCTACCGTGACCTCATCACCAGCGGCGGGCGCGACGGATCCGGGGTCTCACCTCGCACTGTGGCGCACGTCCACTCTGTGCTCCGTAAAGCGTTCGGGGATGCCGTCCTGGTCGACGAGATCTTGTCCTCCAACCCGACTCAACGAGCCAAGCGGCCACGCCTGCACCGGACTGAGCCTGGGGAGGTCTGGACTCCGGCTCAGCTTCGGGCCTTCCTGTCCGTGGCGAACGGGCACAGGCTGGCCGCGTTCTTCCACGTGGCCGCGTACACGGGTGCGCGACGCGGGGAGCTGCTCAATCTTCGCTGGTGTGACGTCGACCTCGACGGCGCCTCGCTCCAGATCAAGGGCTCGGCCGCGTTCGTCGATGGTCAGCGCATCGAGGGGACGACCAAGAGCGGCCGGTCCCGCGTCGTCAGCATCGACCAGGGCACGGTCCGGGTTCTGCGGGCGCACCGGCAGCGCCAGGCCGCCGACAAGCTCAAGGTGGGTGAGCACTGGAAGGGCTCCGACGACATCGACAATGGTCACGTCTTCACGACCGGATGGGGTGAGCCCGTGCACCCGGACACGGTCTCCTCGCTCATGCCCGCCTTGATCAAGCAGCACAACAAGCCCAAGGACGGCGAGGCTCCCGCCAGGCCGCTCCCCCATGCCCGGCTGCACGACCTTCGCCACATCCACGCGACGACACTGCTCCTGGCGGGCGTCCCGGTCCATGTGGTCGCCGCTCGTCTGGGCCACGCCGATCCCGCGATCACGCTCCGGGTCTACGCACACGTGATCAATGAGCAGCTTGCCGAAGCCGCTGACATCTTCGCCAACAAGATCAGCGGGGCGGCGTAGAGGCTGCTGTTAGCAAGCCTGTTAGCAAGAGGCCCCTTCCGATGATCGGAAGGGGCCTTTGACCTGGGAGCCGGCGAGGGGACTTGAACCCCTAACCTTCTGTTTACAAGACAGATGCTCTGCCAATTGAGCTACGCCGGCTTGCTCGTCCCGCATCGTAGTCGACTCTGCGGGTCGGGCGCTTCTGGGTATCAGGAGCGGAGGCGGGAGATCTCGTAGAGGGCGATGCCTGCGGCTACTCCTGCGTTGAGGGATTCGGCCTGGCCGGGCATCGGGATGGTGACCAGCATGTCGCAGGTGTCGGCTACCAGGCGGCCCAGGCCCTTGCCTTCCGAGCCGACTACCAGGACGAACGGGCCCGAGGCCACTTCGAGGTCTGAGACGGGGGTGCTACCTCGGGCGTCTAGGCCTGCCACGAAGCAGCCTGCTTGTTGGTATGCCTTCAGCTGGCGGGTCAGGTTGGTCGCCTGGGCTACGCGGACGGAGGCCAGGGTGCCTGCGGAGGTCTTCCAGGCGCCTGCGGTGACGCCGGCGGCGCGGCGTTCGGGGACTACTACTCCGGTTGCGCCGAATGCGGCGGCGGAACGGACGATGGCGCCCAGGTTGCGCGGGTCGGTGATGCCGTCCAGGGCGACGATCAAGGGGGCGGTGCCCTTGAGGAGGTCGTCGGGGTGGGCGTAGCGGTAGGGGCGGACCTGTAGGGCGATGCCTTGGTGGACGGCGCCGTCGGTGAGGCGGTCCAGCTCGTTCTTACCGGTCTCCAGGAGGGGGATCCGGCGGTCGGCGGCCATCTGGATCGACTCGCGGATGCGTTCGTCGGTGCCGGACATCACGTAGAGCGCGGTGCCCGGGACGCCGGCGCGGAGGGCCTCGACGACCGGGTTGCGGCCGGTGACGAGCTCAGGGCTGTCGCCGTCGCCTCGGCGCGCGCCGGCGGGGCGGCTGGAGGGGCGCGGTGAGTCGGTGGGGGCCGGGCGGCCTCCGCGGCCCATGGTCGGCGTGCCGGTGCGCTTGGCGTTCTTGGCGGCCCGGGCCTTCTGGCGCTTGCCGTGCCAGTGCCGGTCCTCGGCCTTGGGGGTCGGCCCCTTCCCCTTGCGCTTCGCCATTGTTCGGTATGCCCCTTGCGTCGGGTTGTTCGCCCGTCCGGGGCGACTCAGATGCGGGAGCGGACGCCCCCAAACAGTCAATTTTACGTGGTCTGGAGACTGCAGACGCTCAGTGGCGCTTGAGTTCCCAGCGGGGGCCGTGGGGGGTGTCCTCCACGAGGATGCCCGCTGCTGTGAGGCCGTCGCGGATGGCGTCCGCAGCGGCGTAGTCCTTGCGGGTGCGGGCGGCCTGGCGCTGTTCGAGTGCCACCTTGACCAGGGCGTCCACGACCAGGTGCAGATCGTCCTCGCCCTCCCTGGACCACTGCTCCGATAGCGGATCCAGGCCGAGGACGTCTGTCATTGCCCGGACGCTTGCCAAGTAGCGGCGGACCTGAGGCTCGTCCCCTGCGGCCAGCGCGTTGTTGCCTTCTCGGACGGTCTCGTGGACGACTGCCAGGGCCTGTGGAACGCCAAGATCGTCGTTCAGGGCCGCTATGAACGCCTCGGGTAGGGCTGCGGAGCCCGGGGCCTCCACAGCTGGCTCGGCTGCGCCGATTACCTCGGCGGCTCGTACTGCGAAACCCTCGATGCGCTGGTACGCGGAGACCGCCTCGCCCAGAGCCGCGTCGGTGTAGTCCATCAGCGACCTGTAGTGCGCAGCGGTCAGGTAGTAGCGGATTTCGGCTGGCCGAGCCTTGTCCAGGAGATCCGGCAACAGGACGACGTTGCCGACCGACTTGCTCATCTTCTCGCCGTCGACCGTGAGGAGCCCGTTGTGCAGCCAGTAGCGGGCGAACCCGTCACCGGCGGCCTGGGACTGCGCGATCTCGTTCTCGTGATGGGGGAAGATCAGGTCGACGCCGCCGCCGTGGATGTCGAACGTGGAGCCGAGGTACTTGGTCGCCATGGCCGAGCACTCCAGGTGCCAGCCAGGACGGCCCTCGCCCCAGGGGGTCTCCCAGTACGGCTCGCCCGGCTTGGCGCCCTTCCAGAGCGCGAAGTCGCGGGGGTCGCGCTTGCAGTCCTCGGTCGCGGTGTCCGCCGCGGAACGCATGTTCTCGATCTTCTGGTTGGACAGCCCGCCGTAGCGGTCCGTCCAGGAGTTCACGTCGAAGTAGACGTCGCCGCCCGAGGCGTACGCGTGGCCCTTCTCGATCAGGCGGCGCATCAGCACGATCATCTCGGGTACGTGGCCGGTCGCCCGCGGCTCGATCGTGGGCGGCAGGCAGCCGAGCAGGTCGTAGCCCTTGCTGAAGACGCGCTGGTTGCCCTCGGCCACCGCGAACCACGGCACGCCCGACTCGGCGGCGACAGCGAGGATCTTGTCGTCGATGTCGGTGACGTTGCGGGCGAAGGTGACCTCGTACCCCGAACGGCGCAGCCAGCGCAGCAGCACGTCGTAGATGACGCCCGAACGGAGGTGGCCGATATGCGGTGCGGCCTGCGGCGTCGCACCACACACGTACATCCCCACGCGGCCCTCTTCGAGAGGCTCGAACGTGCGGACGGTACGGGTGCTGGTGTCGTAAAGGCGCAAGCTCACCCGATCAGGTTATTGGATCCTCACCCGCGCGCGTGGCCGTGTTCAGGGAGAGAGGGCCGTGTTCAACGGGTTTGGGCGTGATCCGGCGTCACTCGGATGATCACGCGCTCGACCGATACGGGCGTCGAAGGCCCGGACCGGATCGCCGAGGCCGCTCCATGTCCTTGTCGCCGCCCGCAAGACTCCTTCGCCACCCATAACGGTCGGCTCTCCGCGTGTCGCACGCACTCCGGGATGATCAACGTGAAGATTAGGAGTAACCACCCCCCGGGCTGGTTAATCTCCCCGTGAAAGTTCCTGCACAGACCGCGAAACCCCCTGCCCAAGACCGCGCGACTCCCCGTACGGCCCGTCGGCACGCCCATCCGCTCTCCCCCGAGACGAGTTGAGAAGATGCCCTCCGATCGTTCCACCACTGCGCTGCGCCGCCTTCTCACCGTGTCCGCGGGCCTCGTCGTGGTCGTGCTCTTGGGCGGCGCGTTCGTCCTGACTTACGACGTCCTGCGGGAGCTCGCCGTAGCGGGCAAGGCCAGCAAGCGTTGGGCGCCCGTCTACCCGGTCATGGTGGACGCGCTCGTGGTGATGACGATCCTCTCCCTGGTGGTCAGCCGGCAGGCCAGGTGGTGGTCGAGGTGGATCCGATGGGTGCTCCTGCTCGTCCTGCTCAGCGGTGCTGCCGCGATCGGCGTACAACACTCGCTCTGGGGTTACGAATCCCTGCCTGACGAGCCGGTCAAGGCAGGCATCGCCGTCGCGCCCCACGCCATGCTCATCATCTCCGTATGGCTGTGGCTGACGATGTTCAAGCAAGTCCGTACCTCCACCGCCTCCGGCCCCACCGCAAGCCCCGAGCAACCAGACCACCCGGAACGCCCCGAACACTTCGAACACCCGGTGAACGAGCCTGCCGTCCCAGAGACAACCCACGCCGTCCCAGAGACAACCCACGCCGTCCCAGACCTGATCCCGTTCCCGGAGACCGCCCCGGCGCCGCAGCCACAGCCACACCCGGAACGAGAGCCCGAGCCGACCTACGAGACTGAACCCGACGAACGCGTTCCAGAGCCCCAGTCCCGGCCCCAGCCCCAGCCTCCCCGATTCCACACCCCCACCCACATCCCCGAGCCTGACCCAGAACCCGTCACGCGACCCGACGCCCACGACGAAGACCTCCAGGAAACCTCCCCTCGTCCTCCTGTGCCGGCGCTGCTTGCCACGGACGTCGAACTCGTACGAACGCGGCCGCGCGACGAGCCCAGCTCCGCCAACTTGGCGAAGACGACCCGTCCCGACATCGTCGTACCCCCTGCGCTTGACGCCGCCGAGGACGAAGCCGAGTTCCCCGTCATGGACCGCGCCGAGGACCCTGACGCCGGGGACGACGATCCCGTCACCCCAACTTCCCGCGAGCTCTGGGCAGGCGGCCCTCCCGAGCCGCCGCCCATCCCCGAGCCCATCCCCGAGCCCGAGTCCGAGCCCGAGTCCGAGCCCGAGGACGCGTCTGAGGATGCGCCCGCGCCTGCGCACACCCCTACTTCAACCCCCACTCCGGAAACCTCACTTACCTCCGACACCCCGCCCACCGCTGACACCCCGGCCTCGACTGCCAAAAGCCCCACGACCACCAAGGCATCCCTGGCGTCCACGCCACCCGCGACTTCCAAGGCTGAAGAAGAAGCCAAGGACGACGAAGACGAAGACGACAACGACGACAAGGATGGCGACCCTCGGATCTGGGATTGGCACCCGCCTTCGAGCAGGTTCCGCAGCTCCCCGACCCCGCCCGCCGACTGACCCGGGCCACCGCCACAGCCACAGCCACGGGTCGCCGCGCCTCGGCCCGAGTCAACGTAGGAACGTCGGGTAGACACCGGCCATGAGCCTCTTCACACGGCTCGTCGACGACGCCGCCCTCTTTTCTCCCTCATGTGCGCCCATGGAGGAAGCGCTGCCGGCCTACCGCGCCACGGCGCCGGCCTACCGTGCCGCGGCGACCGCCGCCGATCCAGTCGTGGGCCGCTTCCTGTGCTCCGCGTCCCGGATCGCCGAGTTGCGCACACATCTGATCCCCGAAGACCTGCTGGATCTCGGTCTGATCGCCGACACCGACCTGGCCGAGCTCCCCAAGGCCCTCGACGCCGTACGTTCCGAACCTCGCGTACGGCTCGTCGCGGTCGAGATCACGCTGCCCGAGGACGCCGACCAGGCCCGGGCCGCCGCCGTGACGATCGCCCGGCTGCCGTCCGACGTCCCCACGTACATCGAGGTACGGCGCGCGCCCGGCTGGCGGGACATCCTCGACCGCCTGGCCGCAGCACGCGCTCGCGGCGCACCGCTCGGCGCCAAGCTGCGCACAGGCGGGCTGGTCGGCGAGGCGTTCCCGTCGACAGCCGAGCTAGCCGCCTTCATCGTCGCCTGCGCTGAACGGGACGTGCCATTCAAGTGCACCGCCGGGCTTCATCGCGCCGTACGGCACACCGACCCGGACACCGGCTTCGGCCACCATGGCTTCCTCAACCTCCTCCTAGCGGTGTCCCGCGCCGTGACCCCCGCGTACGACCACTTCATGCAGCCCCTCGAACGAACGCTCCAGAGAATCCTCGACCGCACCGACTCCACCACCATGGCCGCCGACGCGACCAACAACACCTCACCCGAAACCACGCGCCGTCTCCTCACGTCCATCGGTTCGTGCGACATCGACTCGCCGCGCGCGGATCTGAGCGAGCTGGGCCTGGTCTAATTGGGCGATTTGGGGAACATAGGACCCCATGACGACGGTTTCGTGGGTTGAGGTCAGTGAAGACAGCGGCTTCGGCGTCGACCATCTGCCGTACGGAGTCTTCTCCAAGCCCGGCGAGTTGCCTTGTGTAGGCGTGGCCATCGGGGCCTACGTACTCGACCTCGCAGCGCTGTCCGCCGCGGGACTCATCGAGGACCGCCATTGGTTCGCCTCTGGCTCACTCAACGGCTTCATGGTTGCGGGACGCTCCGTCTGGCAGGCCAACCGGGCTCGCCTCACCGAACTCCTCACCGACGAAGCCCATCGCGGCGCCATCGAGCCGCATCTGGTGCCAGTCACAGAAGTGGACCTCCTGCACCCGATCGACGTTGCCGACTATGTCGACTTCTACTCGTCCCTAGACCACGCGACCAACGCCGGAAGAATCTTCCGGCCCACCGGCGACCCGCTGACGCCCAACTGGAAACACCTTCCGGTCGCCTATCACGGTCGTTCCGGAACGGTCTATCCCTCCGGAACGGCCATCGTCCGCCCCTGCGGCCAACGCCGCACCGCCCCGGACCAGGCACCCACGTACGGCCCCTGCCTCAAGCTCGACTTCGAGGCCGAGGTGGGCTTCGTCGCGGGCGTTCCCTCAGCCGCGGGCAGCCGCGTGGTTCCCGACTCTTTCGCCGACCACATCTTCGGCTTCGTCCTGGTGAACGACTGGAGCGCGCGGGACATCCAGTACTGGGAATCACAACCACTGGGCCCGTTCCTTGGCAAATCCTTCGCGACGTCCATCTCCCACTGGGTGACGCCGCTCGCCGCCCTGGAGGCCGCACGCGTCGTCCAGCCTGCCCAGGATCCGGCTCCGCTCCCCTACCTACAGGTGAACGAGCCGTGGGGACTGGACCTCGCCCTCGAGGTCCTGATCAACGATCAAGTGATCTCCCGGCCGCCGTTCGCCACCATGTACTGGAGCTCGCCCCAGCAGCTGGCGCACGCGACGGTGAACGGCGCGCCCCTGCGCACCGGCGACCTCTTCGCCTCCGGAACGGTCTCCGGCCCCGAGCGCGAACAACGCGGCTGCCTCCTGGAGCTGACCTGGAACGGCGAGGACCACATCGAACTCCCCGACGGAACCAAGCGCCTCTTCCTGGAAGACGGCGACACCGTCACCATGCGAGCCACGGCCCCGGGCACCTCCGGCGGCCGCATCAGCCTCGGCCAGGTCTCCGGCACGATCTACCCCGCCACCCCCTGAACCCCGCAAACAGAGCCCTGGCAAGCGCCGCTGCGTTGATGCGTGGGGACCGCGCAGGTTTTACGCGCGGGGACCAGGCTGGTTTACGCGCGGGGACCGGGCTGGTTTACGCCTGCGGACCGCGCAGGTTTATGCGTGGGGACCGGGCTGGTTTACGCGTGGGGGAAGACCAGGGCGGTGGCTATGGCGGCTATGCCTTCGCCTCGGCCGGTGAGACCCAAGCCGTCGGTGGTGGTGCCGGAGATGGAGACGGGGGCGCCGTGCAACGCCTCGCTGAGGGTCTTTTCGGCCTCGGCTCGGCGCTTGCCGATTCGGGGGCGGTTGCCGATGACCTGGATGGCGACGTTGCCGATGGCGAAGCCGGCTTCGTGGACGCGGCGTGCCACCTCGCGCAGGAGGGTGACGCCGGAGGCGCCGGCCCAGCGGGGGTCGGACGTGCCGAACACGGCGCCCAGATCGCCCTGGCCGGTGGCCGACAGGAGGGCGTCGCAGGCGGCGTGGGCCGCCACGTCGCCGTCGGAGTGGCCCTCGAGCCCCTGGCCGGGCCATTCGAGGCCGGCCACCCAGAGAGGACGGGGCTCGGCGTCAGGAGAAGCGAACGGGTGGACGTCGGTACCGACGCCCACCCGTGGAAGCTGTGTGCTCACGCTCAGGTCGCGAGGACCTCGTCGAGGAGGGCCTCGGCCTTGTCCTCGTTGGTCTTCTCCGCGAGTGCGAGCTCACTGACCAGGATCTGCCGGGCCTTGGCGAGCATGCGCTTCTCACCCGCGGACAGGCCGCGTTCCTTGTCGCGCCGCCACAGGTCGCGGACGACCTCGGCCACCTTGTTGACGTCGCCGGAGGCCAGTTTCTCCAGATTGGCCTTGTAGCGACGTGACCAGTTGGTCGGCTCTTCGGTGTAGGGTGCGCGAAGCACCTCGAACACCTTCTCCAGGCCTTCCTGGCCGACGACGTCTCGGACGCCCACGTCCTCGACGTTTTCGACTGGAACCTGAACTGTCAGGTCGCCCTTGTCGACCTTCAGGACCAGATAGGTCCTTTCCTCACCCTTGATGGTGCGAGTCTCGATGGCCTCGATCCGAGCAGCCCCATGGTGGGGGTAGACGACGGTGTCGCCGACCTGGAAAGTCATGTGACAAGTACCCCTTCCGCTACAGCCAGGGTAGCACGGACCCGGCAGTGGCTGAACCGGCCTTAAAGGCAAATCCGCAGGTCAACCCCCTAATTGGGGTCTTGACAAAGCTCCTGAACGGTGCATACCGCCCATGTTCCATGCCTAAAACGCACGTGCGACAGGACGGGCAGCGGCACCCAGAACACCTCCGAACATCCCCTCCCAGTATGCGGGAAGCGGCCCATACTGGGAGGTGCACATGCCGGACTGCCCGGGTACGAAGCGCCCGTATGGGTCGAATATGGGCGCGCGAACGAGGCTCGGCTGGACTGCAGGAGAGCGAGGTGCGGCGTGAGACCAGACGGCGACCCCGAGCCAGACGACTACGGCCTGCCACGTATCGACGTGGTGGTGCCGGATGACGCGCGAGAGCTCGAACGCGAGGTCGTCGCCTATCGCCGCGAGGAACGCCAGCGCCGTCGCCGGGCACGCACCCGCCGCCTGCTGCGCCCGTTCACCCGCTTCGGCGTCGCTGTGCCGATCATCGCCGGCGCCCTCCTGGTGGCCCTTTTGAGCGGGGCCCTGATGACCGCGTTCGGTCCGCGACCGGCCCCTCGCCCCACCACTTCGATGATCACCCCGTACCCCACGGCGCCCATCGGCCAGATCGGCGGCACCCTGCCCGACGGCGAGGTGACCGTGGTGTCCGGGCAGCGCAGGCGGCAGCGGCTCCAGGCGCTGCGGCCGGGCGTCCTCGCGGTCGTGCCGCCGTCATGCACCTGCGCCAAGCTGGTGGACGAACTCTCCACCAAGACCAAGGAGTACAGGGTCGGCTTCTGGCTCATGTTCGACCGCAGAGGCGATTCCACCTCACGCGAGGCATCCCTCAAGAAGCTGCGCGCCCTGCAGGGCGCCGTCCGCGGCGGGCCGGTCAACCTCGTCGAGGACGATCAGGGGTACATGGCCAGGACGTACGTGAAGCCCGGTGGCAAGCCGGCCGCCGTTCTCGTCGGGCCCGACGGGCTGGTGAGCGACATCGTGGACGACCCGCAGCCGGGGAACGAGCTGACCGAAAAGGTTCGGCGACTCCAGTGGCCGGCCACCCCGGCCACCCCCACCACCCGCAACGGATCCTGAGACTCGGCGCTGCGCCTGCGAAAAACCACCCCGACGCCGGAACTCCGGCCGGTCCTCGCTACGCTTCCCCTGGCGCTTCGCGCCGCCACTTTCTTCGACTACCCCTTTTTCGCGAGGAGATCGACGCCGTGATCCGTAACAGCCGTCGAGTGGTCGCGTTCGCCATCGCGGGCGCCGTCGCCATCGCGCCGGTGATTTCCGGCTGCGGCGCCGGCGAGACCCCTCAGTCCGCCGCCCCGACCCAGCTGACCGAGGCCGTCAACGCCTCGGTGCCTCAGGGCGACAAGGTGGCGAAGGTCGACATCCGCAACATGTTCCTGCTGGGCCCCGAGGCCGACAAGGTGTTCCCCCAGGGAAGCTCGCTGCCGCTCTACGCGACCTTGATCAACCAGGTCACGGCACAGGACCGGCTGGTCAGCGTCACCTCTTCCGACTTCGCCCAGGTGCAGATCTCCGGCGGCGCGGTGACGGTGCCACCCGCGCAGTCGGAGGGCGCCGGCTCCGCCGTGACGCTCGTCGGCCCCTCCTCCGCCGCCACCCCGGGCGCCAAGCCCACCGGCAACGCCACCAAGCCGACGACCAAGCCCACCGGCGAGACCAGCCCCTCACCGGGCGCGACCGGCAGCCCCACACCCACCGGTACTCCCGGCGCGACCGGCAGCCCGACACCCACCGGTACCCCGGGCGCGACCGGGAGCCCCAGCGCACCGTCCTCGCCCACGCCCACCGCACCGGCCACCGGCGCGCCGTCCGCTCCGGGCGCGGGGACCGGGAAGGCCCCGCTGGTCGTCCTGTCCGGTCTCACCCGCGAGCTGCGCGGCGGCGAGACCGTCAAGGTGAAGCTCCAGTTCGAGCAGGCCGGATCCGTCGAGGTCTCGGTGCCGGTGATCCCACAGCAGGGCGAGTTCGCCACGTACGCCCCGGTCTCCACCGGCGTCCCGGTGCCCGGCGCTGCCACCACCCCGGCCACCACGCCCAGCGGCGCCACCGAGCACGGCGGCGCCGAGAACGGCACCCCCACTCAGGGCGGCGGCCACGGAACGACCACCCCGACCGGCAGCCAGAGCCCGGCCGCTCACGGCTGATCCGCCCGCACCAGCTCGACCGTACGGCCTGCCTCACAACCCGAGGCAGGCCGTTCGCGTTCCACTATCGCCCGCCCGTGACAGGAACGGGCGCGGTCGTTCTTGGGATGCGGAACTGTTCTTGGCATGCGAAACGGCCCGCGCTGGGGCGGGCCGTTCGGGGTGAGCGCGGGGGTTTACGGCTCGAACTTATAGCCCAGGCCGCGGACCGTGACGATGTAGCGGGGGGTGGAGGGGGCGGTCTCGATCTTGGCGCGGAGGCGCTTGATGTGGACGTCCAGGGTCTTGGTGTCGCCCACGTAGTCGGCGCCCCAGACACGGTCGATGAGCTGCATGCGGGTGAGCACGCGGCCGGCGTTGCGGAGCAGCACTTCGAGGAGCTCGAACTCCTTGAGGGGAAGCTGGACCGCCTCGCCGTTCACGCTGACCACGTGGCGTTCTACGTCCATGCGGACCGGGCCGGCCTCCAGAGTGGCGGGGGCCAGTTCCTCGACCTCGCCCTGGCGGCGCAGGACGGCGCGCATCCGGGCGATCAGTTCGCGGGTGGAGAACGGCTTGGTCACGTAGTCATCGGCGCCCAGTTCCAGGCCGACGACCTTGTCGACCTCGCTGTCCTTGGCGGTCAGCATGATCACGGGGACGTTCGACTTGGCGCGGAGCTCGCGGCACACCTCGGTGCCGGGCAGGCCGGGCAACATCAGGTCGAGCAGCACGAGATCGGCACCGTTGCGGTCGAAGATGTCCAGCGCGTCGGGGCCCGTGGCCGCCACGGCGACCTCGAAACCCTCCTTGCGCAGGTTGTACGAAAGTGCGTCGCTGAACGACTCTTCGTCCTCGACGACGAGCACACGGGTCACGGTGTTGCCTCCCGGGCGGGTTTCCAAATTCGGCGGGTCGTTCCCTGATCAGGGGGTCGGTGGGGTCGGGTGAACGCTCGAGGCGTCGCCGTGCCTGCCCTCTCTTGTCTGAGGAGGCGGGTTGAGGAGCGGCAACCGGATGGTGAAGGTCGAGCCGGAGCCCTCCTTGCTCCAGACGACGACCTCGCCGCCGTGCTTGGTGGTGACGTGCTTGACGATGGCCAGACCGAGGCCGGTGCCGCCGGTCTGCCGGGAACGGGCCGGATCGACCCGGTAGAAGCGCTCGAAGATGCGTTCCAGATCGACCTCGGGGATGCCGATGCCCTGGTCGGTCACGTTGATCTCGACGTGGTGGTCATCGCACTGCCGGACGGCCACGACGACGCGGGTGTTGTCCGGGCTGTAGGCGACGGCGTTGTCGATCAGGTTGCGGATCGCGGTGGTGAGCAGTTCCTCGTCGCCGCGTACCTTCAGGCCGTCCTGGCCACCGCCGGTCAGCTCGATGTTCTTGGCGCCCGCCTTGATCTGGCACCGGTCCAGCGCCTCGACGATCACCCCGTCGAGCGCGACCGCGTGCAGCTCGGGCAGCGGCTCGTCACCCTGGATGCGCGATAGCGTCATCAGGTCCTGGACGAGGTTGTTCAGCCGGACCGACTCGTGCTGCATGCGGCCGGCGAAGCGGCGGACGGCCTCGGGGTCGTCTGCGGCGCTCTCCACGGTCTCGGCGAGGAGTGACAGTGCGCCCACCGGGGTCTTGAGCTCGTGGCTGACGTTGGCGACGAAGTCGCGGCGGATGGCCTCGACCCGGCGCATCTCGGTGAGGTCCTCGGCCAGTACGAGGACCTGCCCGTGGGAGCCGAGCGGCGCCACCCGGACGGCGAACCAGCGGCCCTCGGCCCGGTTGCGGCCCTTGGTCGGGGTCACCTGGATCTCCGTCTCGCGGATCTCACCGTCCCGGCGGGACAGCCTGGCCATCGCCAGCACCTCATCGACCACCAGCCGGTCGCCGCTGACCAGCCCGAAGGCGCGCGCCGCCGAACTGGCGCGCAACACCCGATCCTCGCTGTCGACCACGACGGCAGAGGACCGCAGGACGCTCAGCACCGACGCGACACCCGGCGGCAGCCCACTCTGGGGCGCGGCCGGGGCCGTGACCTGCTGGGCTCGCTCGCTCACGCGCACCGCCAATCCCGTAGCGAGCCCGATTGCGAGCCCGGCAAGCCCGGCAAGGCCTGCAACTATCTCTACCTCCACACTTCGGATCGTAAGTGCCATTCAGGCGGTTCCTGCACCAAGGGGCTATCCGACACGGTCTCGTTAGCCCAAAGTTCACCTCTATATGTAAGTTCATTCATGCAGATCAGGCAGGCTGTTGCGTGGACGAGTACGTCCTGCGATCAAGCATGGAGCCGTCCGTCAACCCCATACGCACCGAGGATGTTCAATTGCGCGACGCCTATCACGAGGAACTCGACTCCCTCTCCGACAAGCTCGTGGAGATGACCCGGCTGGTCAGGTCCGCAATGGCCCGCGCGGTGACCGCCCTCCTGGACGCCGACCTGCGGCTCTCCGAGGAGGTCATCAGCTCGGACGAGCATGTCAACAAGATCGACGCGGAGATCGAGGAGACGGTCTTCGACCTGATGGCACGCCAGCAGCCGGTGGCGGGCGACCTGCGGACGTTGGTCACCGCCATGCGGATGAGCGGTGACCTGGAGCGCATGGGGGACCTGGCCGTGCACATCGCCAAGACCGCCCGGCGCCGTCACCCCGAGTCCGCCGTTCCGCCGGTGTTGCAGGCCACGGTCCTGGAGATGGGCCAGATCGCGGAACGCATGATCGCCAAGACGGGCAGCGTCATCGCCTCCCAGGACGTCGAGATGGGCCTGGAACTGGACGCCGACGACGACCGGATGGACCAGCTCCACCGCAAGGTCTTCGACATCCTGCTGTCCCCGAAGTGGAAGTACGGCGTCGAGCCGGCCGTCGACATCACCCTGGCGGGCCGCTACTTCGAACGTTTCGCCGACCACGCGGTGCACGTCGCCGAGGACGTGGTCTACATGGTCACCGGGCAGCGCCCGGAGGAGATCATCGACTCGCCCGAAGCCCGTTCCTGATTTACACCGCGTTCCTAGCTCACACCGCATTCCTGACTCACACGCACTCCTGACTCACACGACAAAAGGGGCGCCTCCCTCTCCGGGAGGCGCCCCTCGTGTTCGTCGTGCAGGGCTTACTTCTTGCGCTTGCCCCTGCGGCCGCCGGAGGGGGCGGGCGGAGCGGGTGCGACCGGCGCGGGCGGGACCGGGGCCTTGGCCGCGGGGGCCTTGCCACCTGCGCCGGCACCCTGGTTCTTGACGGCCTCGATGGCTGCCTTGGCGGCCTCCGGGTCGAGGTACTCGCCGCCGCGCTTGAGGGGCGCGAAGTCGTCGTCGAGCTCGTACACCAGCGGGATGCCGGTGGGGATGTTGAGCTCGGTGATCTCCTCGTCCGAGACGTCGTCCAGGTGCTTGACCATGGCGCGCAAGGAGTTGCCGTGCGCGGCGACCAGCACGGTGTGGCCGGCGGCCAGGTCGGGCACGATCGCGTCGTACCAGTACGGCAGGAGCCGGTCGACCACGTCGGCGAGGCACTCGGTACGCGGGATCAGCTCGGACGGCAGGCTCGCGTAGCGCAGGTCGTTGACCTGGGACAGCGGGTCGTTGTCCTTGATCGGCGGGGGCGGGGTGTCGTACGAGCGGCGCCAGATCTTGAACTGGTCCTCGCCGAACTCCTCGCGCGTCTGCGCCTTGTTCTTGCCCTGGAGCGCGCCGTAGTGCCGCTCGTTCAGCCGCCAGGAGCGGCGCACCGGGATCCACAGGAGGTCGGCGACGTCGAGCGCGATGTTGGCGGTACGGATCGCGCGCTTCAGCAGCGAGGTGTGGACCACATCGGGAGTGAGGTCGTTGTCAAGGAGCAGGTCGCCACCCTTGGTGGCCTCGCCCTCTCCCTTCGCGGACAGGTCCACGTCCACCCAGCCGGTGAAGAGGCCCTCCGCGTTCCACACACTTTCGCCATGCCGGAGCAATACCAGGGTCGCCATGGCACCAGAGCTTATAGGGGGTGTGCGAACGCGGCGTCAGCGGCGGTCGGGGTCAGCGAACGAGGCGAAGGCCTGCAGATTGGCCAGGCTCTCGCCGCGCTTGACCCGCCAGTCCCACTCCCGCTGGATGGACGTCTTGAAGCCGCGTTCGAGCGCCTTGTCGAAGTTCTCGTCCGAGTACGTGAGCACGCAGCCCAGGATCCGGTCGATCTCCTCGGGACTGACGGAGCTCAACGGCAGCCTGCCCACGATGTGCACGTCGCCGACGTCGTCAAGAGCGAACCCCATCCCGTACATCCGGCCGTTCTTCTCCAGCAGGAACCGGTAGAACTCGGCGTGGTTCTCGTCGGGACGGCGGCAGAAGAACGCCTCGACGTGCAGGCTGTGGTCGCCGACGATCAGCCACGTCATGGTGGCCAGTTTGTGCTGGCCGGGGAGCTTGACGAAGAACGCCCCGGAACGCGGCACCTCGTACTCCAACTCGGCCGCACGCAGCGTCTCTTCGATCACGGCGACGGGATCGGTCGTGGTGGTCATGCGGACACCTCGGCGGAAACGGTCGGGGAAGCGACGGACGAAGCAACGGACGAAGCGGCGGACAACACCGGCGCCTCCGGCGCGAGGCGATGCCGACCGGTCGGGAACATGGTCAAGGCGCCTGTATACACCTCGAGAAGCCGATCGACGGTGGTGTCCCAGCCGAACGACTGCGCGTGTCGCACCGCGCCTCGGGCCAGCCGGGCGTGCAGGCCGGGCTCGGCGTGCAGGCGCCGCAGGACACGTGCGTAGTCGGCCGGGTCGTGCCCGCTGATCAGCACGCCGGACTCGCCGTCCTTGACGGCGGTGCACAGGCCGCCCACGGCGGCGGCGACCACGGGGGTGCCGCAGGCCTGCGACTCGACGGCGACGAGGCCGAACGACTCGTTGTGAGAGGGGACGACGGTGACGTCCGCCGCCCGGTACCAGTCGGCGAGCTCGCTCTGCGGAGAGGGCGGCTCGAACCGTACGACATCCGAGATGCCCAGCTCGGCGGCCAGCCGCTGCAGGCCCTCGGGCCGCGAACGCCCGCTGCCGCTGGGGCCGCCGACGACGGCCACGACCAATGTGGAACGCAGCGACGGGTCGTCCTTGAGCATCCGGGCCGCCGCGTGCAGCAGCACGTCGGGTGCCTTGAGCGGCTGGATGCGGCCGACGAAGAGCAGCACGTACGCGTCGCGCGGCAGGCCGAGGCGACGCCGGGCTGGGCCGGTGCGATGCGGCAGCAGCCCGGTGCTCCGTGAGAGCAGGGCGGACTCCGGCCGGAACAGCGACAGGTCGACGCCGGGATTGACGGTGGCGACCCGCTCGGGGTCGGCGCCGTAGAGCTCGATCAGCTCACGGGCTTCCTTGGCGGTGTTGGCGACGAGCTGGTCGGCGGACTCGACGACCTGCTCCTCCCCCAGCACGCGTGCCGCCGGCTCGGGGGTGTCGCCCACGGCCAGCGCGGCGTTCTTGACCTTGGCCATGGTGTGCATCGAATGGACGAGAGGCACGCCCCAGCGCCGCTTGGCGGCCCAGCCGGCCTGGCCGGACAGCCAGTAGTGAGTGTGCAGAAGGTCATAGTGACCGGGGTCGTAGGAGGCCTCGGCGCGCAGCACCCCGGACGTGAAGCCGCACAGCTCCGCAGGCAGCTCGGTCTTGTCTAGCTCCTCGAAGGGCCCCGCGACGACGTTGCGCACCAGCACCCCGGGGGCCAGCTCGACGATCGGCGGCAGCGCGCGGCACGTGGCGCGGGTGAAGATGTCGACCTCGATCCCCCGGGCGGCCAGCCGCTTGGCCACCTCGACGACGTAGACGTTCATCCCGCCCGCGTCGCCGGTGCCCGGCTGGTCAAGGGGCGAGGTATGCACGCTGATCGTCGCAACCCGGTTGACACGACGCGACACGGACACCACCTCCGGTTGTGCAACCTACCGGTCGCAAATTGTGTTCCCACCGGGCGGCATCCATGTGGGACAAACGTGATCAATAGGATCAATGTGTCAGTTGTCACCACTTTTCCTACTCACCAGTCAGTGAGGCTTTGCTTCACGGACCGTTCAAAACCTCCTGTTCCGGTCACGCCCCCGAGCCTGGGACGCTAGGCGCATGCGTAAGACGGCGGTTGTCACCGGAGCAAGCAGTGGGATCGGCGCGGCCACGGCCAGGAGGCTCGCCGCCGAGGGGTTCAACGTCGTGCTGGCGGCGCGGCGGCGGGACCGCATGGAGGCCCTGGCCAAGGAGATCACCGACGAGGTGCCCGGCGCCGGGAAGGTCGCGGTGGTGGTCCTGGACGTGACCGACCAGGAGTCGGTGGACGCCCTGGCGGCCGGGCTCGCCGAGTGCCACGTGCTGGTCAACAACGCCGGCGGCGCGATCGGCCTGGAGCCGGTCGCCGCGGCCGACCCGGCCGACTGGCAGGCGATGTACGACACCAACGTGCTCGGCCTGCTCCGCGTCTCCAAGGCGCTTCTGCCCAAACTGATCGCGAGCGGCGCGGGTCATGTCGTGAACATCACGTCCCTCGCCGCCCACGCCAACTATGAGGGCGGCGCCGGATACAACGCGGCCAAGCACGCCGCGTACGCGGTGAACGAGGTCATGCGGCTGGAGCTGGTGGCCGAGCCCGTCCGCGTCACGGAGATCGCGCCGGGGCTCGTCAAGACGGACGAGTTCAGCCTGGTGAGGTTCCGCGGCGACACCTCCAAGGCCGACAAGCCGTACGAGGGTGTGCCGGATCCGCTGGTGGCCGACGACGTCGCCGACTGCATCGCCTGGGCGGTCACCCGCCCGGCGCACGTCAACATCGACCGGATCGACGTCCAGCCGCGCGTCCAAGCGGCCCCCCACAAACTCCACAGAATCTGACCTGCACCGCGCGGCTAGCGGAATCATCACGGGATCGCCCTCATCGGAGAGGGGCCACGGCCGACCAGGGGAAGGTCACTTCGCCCAGACGCCAGCGGGCTCGGCCGCCGTATGGGGGGTGTGCGAGCACCGGGTGAGTGCGCGCCAGCAGGGAGACCGCCTCGATCCAGCGGGCGCGGGGGCCGAACGGCGAATGGGGGGCCGCGACCGCCCAGCAGCGGTCGAAGTCCCTGAGCAACGCGTGCACCCGTTCGCCGGGGACGTTGCGGTGGATCAGCGTTTTGGGCAACCGCTCGGCCAGCTCCGACGGCTGCCCAAGCGAGCCGAGATGCGCGGCGAACGTGATCGTCTGCGGCCCCGAGCGCGTCAACGTGACCCAGACCGCGCGCCGCCCGATCTCGTTGCACGTCCCCTCGACCAGGACGCCTTGCGGGGCCAGCTTCGCGCACAACCCGTCCCAGGCCTGCCAGGCGGCATCCTCGTCGTACTGCCGCAGCACGTTCAGCGCCCGGATCAGCACGGGCGGGCGGTCCACCGGCAGTTCGAAGCCGCCGCGCCGGAACGACAACCCCTCCAGCGGATGATCCGCCAGATACGCGAGACCGGCGGCCACCCGATCGGGTTCGATCTCGATCCCCACGACCTCCAGCCGGGGCGACACCGCACGCAAGCGCGTGTAGAGCTCGACCGTCGTCACCGGGGACGCGCCGTACCCGAGATCGACCGCCAGCGGGAGCTCAGCCGAACGCGACGGACCGGCCGAACGCGACGGACCGGCCGAACGCAACGGCCCTGCCGAATGCGACGGGCCGGTCGAACGCAACGGGCCGGCCTGTGTCGCGGCGATCCAGCGGTCGATGCGGCGCAGCCTGTTCGGTGCGGTGGTGCCGCGGGTGATCTCCCCCTCGGGCTTGCGCGCTCTGGCCACCCTGAGATTCTCCATGGCGGCTCTACCGAATGAGGGCGACCCACTGAATGAGATTCGGTAAGTAATCGTTTACGGTGATCCCAGGTAGCCGTCCCTGGAGGAATGCCGATGCCGCACCTCGACCTGGCCACCCTGCACGAGGCCGTCGCGGCCGCGATTCCCGACCGCGAATGCCTGGTCTGGGGAGGCGGCCGGATGACCTGGCGCGAGGTCGGCGAACGGAGCAAGCGGCTGGCACGCATGCTGCACGAGCACGGGCTGGGCCGCCACGGGGAAGCCACCCAGCCGTGGGAGTCCCCGCACGACCACCTGGCGCTCTACCTCCACAACGGCCCGGAGTACCTGGAGGGCCTGCTCGGCGCGCACAAGGCCCGGGCGTCCGCGTTCAACGTCAACTACCGGTACGTGGACGACGAGCTGGCTCAGCTCTTCACCGACGCCCACCCCGCCGCGATCCTCTTCCACTCGCGCTTCGCCGCCACCATCGGCCGCGTCGCCAAGCGCCTGGACGCGGCGCCGCTCCTCCTCCAGGTCGCTGACGACTCCGGCGAGAACCTGCTCCCCGGCGCCCTCGACTACGAGGCGGCCCTGGCCGCCGTGTCTCCCGATCCCCTGGACGTACGGCCGGACGCGGGCGACCTGCACATCATCTACACCGGCGGGACGACCGGACTACCCAAGGGCGTGCTGTGGCGGATCGGCGACCTCATGGCCGGCCCGCTCGGGCTGGCCCGCCGTGACGGCACCCCCATCACCGACCTGGACGAGGCCGTCGAACGCGCCGTCAACGGCCGCCATCGGGTGCTGATCGGCCCGCCGCTCATGCACGGGGCGGGCACGTGGTCGGCGCTCGGCGGCTGGTGCGGCGGTGCCTGCGTGGTCTTCCCCGGGCGCGTGGACGGGCTGGACGCCGCGGACCTGCTCGCCACCGCGGAACGCGAGCGGGTGACGCGCATGCCCATGGTCGGCGACGCGTTCGCCCGCCCGATCGTCGAAGAGCTGGACCGCGGCTCGTACGACCTGTCCACGGTGCGCACGCTGCTCAACTCGGCCGCGAGCATCAGCCCGGACGTCAAGCGGCGGCTCCTCGACCACCTGCCGAACGCGCACCTCCACGACGTCCTCGGCTCCTCCGAGTCCGGCTTCGCGGTGACCCGGCACGGCTCGGCGGACCGCCCGTTCGTCCCGGCACCTGACACCGCGGTGCTGAGCGCGGACCGCAGCCGCAAGCTCTCACCCGGCGAGGACGAGCTGGGCTGGCTGGCCAAGGGCGGCCGGTTGCCGCTCGGCTACCTGAACGATCCGGTCAAGACCGCCGCGACGTTCATCGTCCTCGACAGCGAGCGTCTCGTGGTGGCGGGCGACCGGGCCCGGCTCCGCGCGGACGGCACCGTCGAGGTGCACGGACGTGAGGCGACCACGATCAACACCGGCGGCGAGAAGGTCTTCGCCGAGGAGGTCGAGACCGTGCTGCGCGATCTCCCCGGGGTGGCCGACGCGCTGGTCGTCGGCCGGCCGAGCGAGCGCTGGGGCACCGAGATCGTCGCGGTCCTGCGCACCGCCCCGGACGCGGCACCGACCGACGACGACCTCCGGGAGGGCTGCGCCGCACATCTCGCCCGGTACAAGATCCCCAAGGCGTTCCTGCGGACGGAGCAGGGCCTGCGCCTGCCCAACGGCAAGGCCGACTACGCGGCAGCACGCACGATCGTCACTGCAGAATGAGATTCGGTTGAGCTCTGTACGCGGCAGGGTGCGACGGTGAATGCTGGCGGGATGCCGGATCTCACCTCGCTTCTCGCGGACCTCACGGACGAGGGTGACGCGCTCGACGCGCTGGTCGCGCCGCTTCCCGCCGACGCATGGGCCACACCGACACCCGCCAAAGGCTGGACGATCGCCCACCAGATCGCCCATCTCGCCTGGACGGACGATCAGTCGATCGCGGCGGCCACGGACGAGGAGGCGTTCAACGGGATCGTCGCCAAGGCGCTGGCGGACCCCGGCGGGTTCGTGGAGGCAGGGGCGGCCGACGGTGCCGCCGACGATCCGGCACGGCTCCTCGAACGCTGGCGGACGGGCAGACGCCAGGTAGTGGCGGCACTGGCGGCGGTGCCCGCGGGCACCCGGCTGCCGTGGTTCGGGCCACCGATGGGCGCGGCCTCGATGGCCACGGCCCGCCTGATGGAGACCTGGGCGCACGGCCAGGACGTCGCCGACGCGCTGGGCGTGCGGCGGGAGCCGACCCACCGACTGCGCCACGTCGCCCACATCGGCGTGCGGACACGGAACTTCGCGTTCAACGTCCGCGGGCTCACGCCGCCCGATGCCGAGTTCCGCGTGGCCCTCACGTCTCCTGACGGCGAGGAGTGGACGTGGGGCCCGGCGGACGCCGCGCAGTCGGTGACCGGACCGGCGCTGGACTTCTGCCTGCTGGTGACGCAGCGGCGCAACCGCGCCGACCTCGCCGTGACGGCCGACGGACCGGACGCCGACCGGTGGCTGGACGTGGCGCAGGCCTTCGCCGGCCCGCCCGGCCCCGGCCGCCCAGCGGAGTCGGCGCGGACCTGAGCATCAGAGTGTTCGTTGTCCCTGCTCGGGACATGACTTAGGCATGACCATCCTCATCGCGTACGACGGCTCGGACGACGCCAAGGCCGCGATCGATTTCACCGGCCGGCACGTGAGCCCGGCACCGGCCGTGGTGCTCGTCGTCTGGGAGCCGCTGCTCATGCAGATCGCCAGGTCCTCGGCCGCCCCGCCCGCCGCGTTCGTCGGCGACGATGACGCCGGGGCGGAACGGCGGCAGCGGCAGGAGGCCGAGGCGCTCGCGGCCGAGGGCGCCGAGCTCGCCCGGAGCGCGGGGCTGACCGACGTGACTCCGCGCGCCGAGGCGAGCAACGGCCCCATCTGGGCGACCATCGTGGACGTCGCCGACGAGATCGACGCCTCGCTCGTGGTCACCGGCACGCGCGGGCTGGCGCGGGTCACGTCCGTACTGCTCGGCAGCGTCTCGGACCGCGTCCTGCACCACGTCAAACGGCCGGTGCTGATCGTGCCGAAGATGACCGAGGACGCCGACGCCTGATCAGGAATTAGCCGACACCTGATCAGGAACTAAGGGCCTGCTCGAACGCCTCGTAGGCGTCCTCCGTGAACAGCACGAACCGCGCATCCGTGACCTTGGTGACCGTCGAGCGGACCGTGCCGACCGCGATGCGCGCCGCGTCGTGGATCGGCCACCCGTAGATCCCGGCCGAGACGGCGGGGAACGCCACGGACTGCACGCCCAGGTCGTCGGCCACGCGCAGCGCCTCCCGGTAGCAGGAGGCCAGCTGGTCGGAACGATCCTCGGACGAGGAGTAGACCGGCCCGACCGTATGGATCACCCAGCGGGCCGGGAGCCGCCCGGCCGTGGTCGCCACCGCCTGCCCGGTGGGCAGCCCACCCCCGTAATGGGAGGCCCGCAGCTTGCGGCACTCGTCCAGGATCGCCGGGCCGCCCCGGCGATGAATGGCCCCGTCGACGCCTCCCCCACCGAGCAGCGAGGAGTTCGCCGCGTTCACCACGGCGTCCACCTGCTGCTCGGTGATATCGCCCCGCACCAGCGTGATCTGCATCGATGTCACCTCCCCGGCAAGCCTTTCATCCGTCGCCTCAGCGCGTCGACGTCTCCAGCACCCTGCCGTCGCGGAGTTCCAGCCGGGAGCCGGTGAAGCGGCTGCGCAGCAGGCGGTCGTGGGTGACCACGACGAGGGTCCCCGCGTAGGCGGCGAGCGCCTCGTCGAGTTCCTCCACCAGCATCGGGGACAGGTGGTTGGTCGGCTCGTCAAGCAGCAGCAGGTCGACCGGGCGGCTCACCAGCCGTGCCAGCTCGACCCGGCGCCGCTGGCCGACCGACAGGGCCCCCAGTGGCAGCCGCAGGTCGTCCGGACGGAAGAGTCCGAGCCGGAGCAGCTCGTCCGCGTACTCGTCCGGGGTACCGGGACGGCCCGCCGCGTACGCCGCCAGAACGGTCCGCCGTGGCGGCCCGGCAATGCCCTCCTGCCGGAGATATCCGACGCGATCCGGACGCCGCACCGACCCCGCGTCCGGGACGAGTTCACCGGCCAGAACGCGCAGCAGCGTGGTCTTGCCCGCTCCGTTCGGACCTCCGATTAGCAGCCGCTCGCCCGGCATGAGCCGGAGCCCGTCCACATGAAGCCGACCTCCCACCGTCACATCGGAGAGCTCGATCGAATCCTCGTCGCTCGTTCCACCTGAGGTCCTCTCGCCCGCGATCCGCGCGTCTATGACCTGCCCGTCTACGATCTGCCCGTCTACGATCTGCCCGCCTGCGACCTCCCCGCCTGCGATCCGTGCGGTGAAGCGGAGCGGCTCGGGCGGCGGCGGCACCGCGTTCTCGCGCAGCGTCGCCAGCCGCTCGTTGGCGATCCGGACCCGGTTGGCCGTCCCGTGAGAGGACGACCGTGCCCGATGTGCGCCGTTGCCGGTGTTGGCGAGCGGCGCCTTACGGCCGAGCGTCGCAAGCCAGGCGCCGCCCGTCCGGACCAGACGTGATTGCCGTTCGACGTCGCCCTTCCACTCCTCGTACGCGCGCTCCCATCTGGCTCGTGCGGCTGCCTTGGCGGTGAGGTAGCCGGAGTAGCCGTCGCCGTACCGCCGTACGCTGCGGGTCTCGTGGTCGACTTCGAGAATGGTCGTGGTGATCCTCTCCAGGAACACCCGGTCATGGGTGATCGCGACGACCGTGCCGTGGTGGGTCCGGACGTAGTCCTCCAGCCAGGCCACCGCGGCGTCGTCGAGATCGTTGGTCGGCTCGTCGAGCAGCAGCAGTTCAGGCGCTGCCGCCAGCGTCGCCGCCAGCGCCAGCCTGGAGATCTGGCCGCCGGACAGCGTCGCGATCGGCCGTGCGCGGTCGAGTCCGGGGAGCCCGAGGCCGTGCAGGGCGATGTCCACCCTCGCGTCGGCCTCGTAGCCGCCACGGCGCTCGAACTCCAAGAGCAGGTCGCCGTACGCGGCGAGCTGCTCGTCGCTCGCCGATCCCAAGCCGGTCTCGGCGGCCCGCAACGCCGCCTCGATCTCCCGCAGGTCGGCGAGCGCCAGGTCGATGACGTCGGCGGCCGTGGCAGCGCCGCCGGCCAGACCTTCCACAAGGTCCAAGCTCTGCGGCAGGTACGCGAGCCCACCGGGAGCAACGACCGTGAGATCTCCGTTGTCGGGTGCTTCACGGCCCGCCATGAGCCTGAGAAGGGTCGACTTGCCGGAGCCGTTCTCGCCGATGACGCCGACCTTCTCGCCGGGCTTGATGGTGAAGGAGACCCGGTCGAGCACGACCCGGTCGTCATAGCGCTTCGTCACCTCGTTCAGCGTGAGCTGGGCGACGGAATCAGCAGATGGGGTACGCAAAAGACGCTCCTGTTCCCGGCCTGTAAAGAGGGCAGGCCGCATTCGAGCAGACAGAGGGGGCTGCGGATCGCGGGCGGAGGCGGCAGAACTGTCAGAGCTGTCAGAGCTGACAGAGTCGGCAGAGCCGCGCGCGATCAGAGGAACAGGAAACTCATGAGCGTGAGATTAGACGAACCGTCTCGTCTCGTCAAGCCCTTGGTGTATTCGCGCCGCGATGCGGTCCACGTCGCCACGTTCGGCCGGCGGCATCGGCGCTCCCACGGCCTCTCTCAGCCGGGCGGCCTCGGCCAGCGACTCGGCCGCCCGCTCGTACTCCCCGGCGAGCGACAACGCCCCCGCCATGCCTTCGAACGCCAAGGCGGTCGCTCGCGGATCGCCCGCGTGCCGCGCCGTCTCGACCGCCTCCCGCTGCCACTCCAGCGCCCGATCCGCGTCCCCGCGCAGCTCGGCGGTGAAGCCCAGTTCGGCAAGGATGAGCACCAGTCCCGAATGGGTCCCGAGCCGGCGGTTCCAGTCGAGCCAGGCGCGCAGATGGGCTTCGGCCGCGTCGAGCCGTCCCTGGCGGCGGGCCACGAGCGCGAGCCCGACCTCGGCATACTCCTGGCCGAACGTGTTGGACTGTTCCTCGGCAAGGCGTCGCGCGCGCTCAAGGAGCTGGCGGGCCCGCTCGAAGTCGCCTTGCAGCATCGTGATCCTGCCGAGGCCCGACAGCCGGTACGAGACGTCTGCCCAGAGGCTGAGCTCCTCGGCGACCCGCACGCCCTCCTCGTGCAGGCGGGCAGCCCGCTCGTAGTCTCCGACGATCTCGGCGTACATGCCGCGGTTCTCGGCGGCCTGGAGCCGCCCCCAGCGGTCGCCCAGCTCGGCGAAGATCTCGGCACTCTCAGTGGCGGCGCGATCGAGCGTCGTGAGGTCTGCCCGGAACGTCGCCTGGCCCGCCCTGGTCGCCAGCGCGGCCGCCAAGCCCCAGCGGTCGCCGGTCGCCCGGAAGTCGGCCAGCGCACTCGCCACGAGCTGTTCACTCGTGGCCAGGTCGCCGTAACTCAGATGGACGAAGCTGAGAAACCACAGGGCACGGGCCCGTTCGCCCTCGATCCACGTACCGGATGAGTCGCCGTCCTCCAGCCCGGGGACAGGCAGCTCCGCTCCCCTGCGGATGTCGTCGAAGTGCCCATCGCTGATCATCATCTCCAGTCCGGCCCGCCAGGCGGCGGCCCGGCGGACACACGGGTCGTCACTCCCCACGTGCGCGGCCAGCGCCACCGTCAGCGAACGGTATGCCTCGCGATAGCGGCCACGCAGGAACCAGTACCAGGTCAACGCATTGGCGAGGAGCAAGCCGTCCGGTGTCGCGCCGTACTCCGTCGCACTTTCGAGCGCGGCCCGCAGATTGCCGGTCTCGGCGTCGAGCCGGTCCAGCCAGGTCCGCTGATCGCAGCCGTACAGACACGGTTCGGCTTGCTGCGCGAGCGCGAGGTAGTACGCGAGGTGCCGCCGCCGCACGCGTTCGGTCTCGCCCGCTGCGTCCAGTTGCTCCAGGCTGTAGGCCGCGACCGACTCCAGCAGCCGGTACCGCGGCCCGCCGGGGCCGTCCACGGCGACGACCAGCGAACGATCCACGAGGCGCGCCAGCAGGTCGAGCACATCGGCGGCCTCGATCCCGGCACCCGAACAGACCGTCTCGACCGCCTCCAGCGTGCAGTCCCCGGCGTGCACGGCCAGCCGCCGCAGCACGATCCGTTCCGGCTCGGTCAGCAGCTCCCAGCTCCAGTCGATCATCGCGCGGAGCGTGCGCTGGCGTGCCGGGGCGTCCCGCCGTCCGGCCCCCAGCAACCGGAACCTGTCGTCCAGCCGGTCTGCGAGCCCGCGCACGCCGAGGGTGCGCACCCGGGTGGCCGCCAGCTCCAGCGCCAGCGGGATCCCGTCCAGCCGCCGGCAGATCGTCGCGATCACCTCGGCCGTGCCGGCCCCGTCCAGATCGGCTCCCGGTGCGGCGGCGGATGCCCGTTCGGTGAACAGCTGCGCTGCGCTGGACTCCGGCAGCGGCGGTACGGCCTGGACCACCTCACCGGCGATGGCCAGCGGTTCCTGGCTCGTCGTCAGGACGCGCAGCCCCGAATCGTCCCGGAGCAGCGTCTCCGCGAGCTTGGCGACCGGCTCGACCAGATGCTCGCAGTTGTCCAGGACCAGCAGCAGCCGACGGTCGCGAAGCGCCTGGACGAGCCGCTCCACCGGGCCCGCCGAGGCGTCGTCGCGGATTCCCAGGACCCTGCCGACCGCCTCCCCCACCTCATCCGGAAGCCGTCGGCCGGCGAGCTCGACGAACCAGACACCATCGGGAAAGCTCCTGGCACCGGCGAGCCGCGCGGCGACCTCCAAGGCCAGGCGCGTCTTGCCGACCCCGCCTGGGCCGGTGAGCGTCACCAGCCGAGCGGTGTCGAGTGCCTCGCTCGCTCGGGCGACGTCGTCCTCCCGCCCGACGAGGCCGGTCGGCGGGACAGGGAGGCGCGACTCAGGCAGGCTTGTCAACGACGCCGGAGCCCGGACCTGGATCGGCGCCTGCGCCGGCGCCGGCGCCGTCACCTGGGCCTGGGCACGATTGGTCGCCGGGGCGAGCCCGGGGGCCTGGTTGAGGATGGCCTGGTGGAGTTCGGCCAGTTCGGGGCTGGGGTCAAGGCCTAGTTCGTCTGCGAGGCGCTTGCGCAGGTCGGCGTAGCCGTCCAATGCCTCGCTCTGCCTGCCCGCGCGGTACAGAGCCCGCAGCTGAACGGCACGCAGCCGTTCGCGAAGGGGATGCCGGGCGACCACGTCGCTCAGCTCGTCCGCCAGTGAACCGTGCTCGCCCAGCTCAAGCCGGACCTCGGCGCGTTCCTCCAGCACAGTCAGCCGCTGCTCTTCGAGCCTGGTGATCGCGGCCCTGGCGAACGCGGCGTCCGTGAAATCGGCGAACGCGGGACCACGCCACAACTCCAGCGCCTCCGTGAACAGGCTCGCCCTGGCGCGGAGGTCGCTCGTCCGGCGAGCCTGGTCGAGCAACACCGCGAACCGCCCGGCGTCGACGTCACCGGGCTCGATCCGCAGCCGATAACCGGCTGGGCTGAAGGCGACCAGAGCTCGCGCGCCGGGCTCCGCCCGCTCCAGGGCGCGGCGCAGCTGCGACACCTTGGACTGCAGGGAGTTGGCCGGATTGGCCGGGAGGTCCTCACCCCAGAGGTCGTAGGCGAGCCGGTCCACCGGAACGGGACGTCCCGGATCCACGAGCAGGTCGGCCAGGAGAGCCCGGACCTTCGCTTCGGGAACCTGGACCTGACCGCCGTCAGCCGTCCACACGGCAAGCGGCCCCAATACCCCGAAACGCATGCTGATCACCGTAACCGACCGTCAGCGGACCATCAGTGGACCATGAGCGGCCTCTCCGATGCTCACCCCATGGCTGCCATTGTGACGACCACATATGACACCCGGCCGCGCGCCGGGCTCAAGGAATGGATCGGGCTGGCCGTGCTGGCCCTTCCCACCCTGTTGCTCGCCCTGGACATCACCGTGCTGTACCTCGCGGTGCCCGAGCTGAGCGCGGATCTGCGCCCGAGCAGTACCCAGACCCTATGGATCATCGACGTCTACGGCTTCATGATCGCCGGATTCCTGGTCACGATGGGCACGCTCGGCGACCGCATCGGGCGGCGGCTGCTGCTGATGACGGGCGCCGCCGCGTTCGGCGCCGCCTCCGCCGCCGCCGCGTACGCCACGTCCGCCGAGATGCTGATCGCCGCACGGACCCTCCTGGGCATCGCCGGTGCCACGCTGATGCCGTCCACGCTGTCGCTCATCAGCAACATGTTCCGCGACGCGCGGCAGCGCGGGCTGGCCATCGGGTTGTGGGCGACGATGTTCTCGGTGGGCATCGCCCTGGGCCCGGTGGTGGGCGGCTTCATGCTGGAGCACTTCTGGTGGGGCTCGGTGTTCCTGCTCGGTACGCCGATCATGGTTGTGCTGCTGGTGACCGCGCCGGTCCTGCTGCCGGAGTTCCGTGACACCCGGGCGGGCCGCCTCGACATGGTCAGCGTGCTGCTCTCGCTCGCGACGATGCTGCCGATCACCTACGGCCTCAAGGAGCTGGTCAAGCACGGCGTCGAGCCCGTGCCCGCCGTCGCCGCCGTGCTCGGTGTGGTGGCGGGCGTGCTGTTCATCCGCCGGCAGGGACGCCTCGCCGACCCGCTGATGGACCTGCGCCTGTTCGCCGACCGGGCCTTCTCGGGCGCGCTGCTGAGCCTGCTGATCAGCATCGGCGCCGTCGCCGGCATCTACCTGTTCGTCACCCAGTACCTGCAACTGGTGGAGGGCCTGTCACCGCTGAAGGCCGGGCTGTGGCTGCTGCCCGCCGCCCTCGGGATGGTGATCTCGTCCCTCCTGGCGCCGATCGCCGCCCGGCGTGTCCGGCCCGCGTACGTGATCAGCGGCTCGCTGGTGATCGCCGCGTTCGGCTACCTGCTGCTCGCCCAGGTCGACGCCCGCTCCGGCCTGCCGCTGCTGATCGCCGGTTTCATCCTGGTGTACGTGGGCGGCGCCCCCACCATTGCGCTCGGCACCGAACTGGTCGTCGGCTCCGCGCCCCCGGAGAAGGCCGGTGCCGCCTCGGCGCTGAGCGAGACGAGCACCGAGCTGGGCGGGGCGCTGGGCATCGCGGCGCTGGGCAGCATCGGCGCCGCCGTCTACCGCGACGAGATCGCGGCCGGACTCCCGGCGAACGCTCCTGAGGGGGTACGCGACACCTTCGCCGGAGCGATCTCCGCCGGAGTCGACGGCGATCTGCTCGACTCGGCCCGCGAGGCGTTCACCGCCGGGCTGAACACCACTGCCGCCGTGGGCGCCGCGCTCATCGCCGCAGTCGCGGTCATCGCGGTGGTCACGCTCCGCAGGGTGGGCCCCACCGGCGAAGCCGAGCCAGTCGGCACAGCCGGCGAGCCGGAACACGTCCCCGCCTGACGAGCAGCGCCTGACCAGCACCGCCCGACCACCGGAGTTCCGGTGGTCGGGCGGCCGGTCAGCTCTTTCGAGCGGTCAGTTCTTTCGAGGGGTCAGTCGTCGAAACCCTGGTCGTCCGGACCGTCGTCGTCGGTGCCCCGATCGTCCGGACCGTCGTCGGTGCCCTGGTCGTCTGCCACGTTCGACAGGACCTTGCCGGTAGCGGTGTCGACCGACAGGTCGCGCTTCTTGCCGTCCTTGCCGATCACCTCGACCTCCCAGACGTCACGGCCCATGTCACGGCCCTTGCCGTCGTCGTGGTCGTCGTCGAAGTCCACCGAGGCCACGTGGCCCGGCACGGCGCGCAGCGCGATGCCCGCCGCGTCGGAGGCGCTGACCTTCGCCGTCTGCACCGCCTTGACCTCGGCCGCCTGCTCGGCCCGGTCGTCGTCACCGCCATCGGCGGCGAGGGCGGTCGCCGTCCCACCGGCGGCGATCAAGCCCCCGGCGAGCACGGTCACCAGCAGCCTGCGGCCCGTCACGAGGTGGCGTACGTCGAGCTTCATCAAGATCCCTCCAGATCGGTGCGAACGTTCAGGACCCAAGCTGGCGGACGGACCTGAGGCACACCTGAAGCAACCTGAAGCCCGCTTCAGGTGGGTCTGGCAGCCTGGAGACCATGCGCCTGCTGATCGTCGAGGACGAACGCCGCCTGGCCGCCTCCCTGGCCAAGGGGCTGGTGGCCGAGGGCTTCGCGGTCGACGTGGTGCACGACGGCGGGGTGGGCCTGCGGCGTGCGATCGACCACGAGTACGACCTGATCGTGCTGGACATCATGCTGCCCGGCATGAACGGCTACCGGGTCTGCTCGGCCCTGCGCGCGGCCGGGGACGAGACGCCCATCCTGATGCTCACCGCGAAGGACGGCGAGTACGACGAGGCAGAGGGCCTGGACACCGGCGCCGACGACTACCTCACCAAGCCGTTCTCGTACGTGGTGCTCCTGGCCCGGATCCGCGCCCTGCTGCGCCGCCGTACGCGGGGCGGCTCACCCACGATCATCCTCGGCGACCTGACCGTGGACCCGGCGGCCAAGGCGGTGTCGCGCGGCGACACCGACGTCGAGGTGACGGCCAAGGAGTTCGCCGTCCTGGAGCACCTGGCCGTGAACGCGGGCCTCGTCGTGTCCAAGGGGCAGATCCTCGAACACGTCTGGGGTTTCGCGTACGACGGCGACCCCAACATCGTCGAGGTGTACGTGAGCGCGCTGCGCCGCAAGCTCGACGCCCCGTTCGGCCGCAAGTCGATCGTCACGGTCCGGGGGTCCGGCTACCGGCTCGCCACCGACGGGGGCTGACATGCCCAAGCCCTTTGCTTTTGTCCGGGTCGCGTCCGTCCGCGCCCGCACCACGGTGTTCGCCACCGCCGTCGTCGCCGTCGCGCTGGTGATCACAGGGCTCGCCGTCGTGCTGCTCCTGCGCACCAGTCTCGACCGGCAGAGTGACCTCCAGGCCGAGGTGACCGCACGAGAGGTCGCCTCGGAACTGGCCGCAGGCGTCCCGTACGCGCAGCTCGACGTGCCGGACGGCGACGAGCACCCCGTTCAGGTCGTGGACTCCTCCGGCCGGGTGGTGGCGGCCGGCGAGGATCTGAGCGCGATCAGCGGCGTCGACTCCCCCGCCGTGAAGCCGATCTCCCCGCCTGCGAATCCGACGGCGTCACCCAGTCCGCAGGATGATGACGACGACGACCGAGACGAGGACACCCCTCAGCGCGGGGAGGTCTCGGGGGACGTCCGCCGCAGCACCGGCAGCGCCACCGTGGACGGCGAAACCGCCGACTACCGGTTCGCGTCGATCGAGGTCACCACGCCGAGCGGCGAGACACTCACTGTGCACGCCGGGACCGCTCTGGCCACCGCGCGGCAGGCCGTGGGCACGGTCACCCAGGCGATGCTGGTCGGGCTGCCGTTGTTGCTGGCCGTCGTGGCGGGGGTGACCTGGCTGGTCACCCGGCGGGCGCTGCGGCCGGTGGCGGCGATCCGGACCGAGCTCGCCGAGATCACGGCCTCCAGCGATCTGACGCGCCGCGTACCGGTGCCCGCCTCGCGGGACGAGGTCGCTGGGCTGGCCACGGCCACCAACGAGACCCTCGCGGCGCTCGAACGGTCCGTCGAACGGCAGCGCGGCTTCGTCGCGGACGCCTCACACGAGCTGCGCAACCCGATCGCCTCGCTCCGGACCGAGCTGGAAGTTGCCGCGGCGCATCCCGAGCTGCTGGACCTGGACGGGCTCACCACGGAGGTCGTCCGGCTTCAGCACCTGGCGGCCGACCTGCTGCTGCTCGCGCGGCTGGACGCCGGCGAACAGTCCGTCAGGCCGAAGCCGGTCGCGCTCGCCGACCTGCTCCGCGAGGAGGTCGAGCGCCGCGAATCGGCCGATCGGCTGCCCATCGGCATCGAGATCAAGGCCGCTCCGCAGGTGCTGGGCTCGCGCGACCGGCTCGCGCGAGCGCTGGGCAACCTTCTGGACAACGCGCAACGACACGCTTCCTCGCAGGTGAACGTCACATTGTGGGAAGACGGCGATCAGTGGGTAGTGATGGATATCACTGACGACGGTCCTGGAGTACCACCGGACGACCGGGAGCGGATCTTCGAACGATTCGTCCGGCTCGACGATGCCAGGAGCCGTGATGAGGGTGGCGCGGGGCTCGGACTGGCGATAGCCCGTGACCTGCTACGGGTTCAGGGGGGTACGCTCACGGTGGAAGCTGCCCCGGGGGGAGGAGCGCTCTTCCGAATGCGGTTGCCCCTCCGGAACGCGCGGACGGAAGATCATGGCCGAGCGTAGCCGGATGGAATACCGCGAGTGAGGGGCATTTCGCCGTGCCGGGCGTGACCTGGAGAGAGTCTCTGCCTATCCTTCCTGGAAGGCGGCCACAAAGGCGTGCAGTCGTGGAGGTACCCCCCTTGAAGATTCTTGTCGCCGGTGCAACCGGTGTCGTCGGCAGTCGGCTGGTCCCCCTGCTCGTGCAGGCAGGCCATGAGGTGACCGGGACGACCCGGTCCGCCGACCGTGCCGACGCCATCGCCGCGCAGCAGGCCAAGCCCCTCGTCCTGGACGCCTTCGACTCCCCGGCCGTGCATGACGCGGTGCTCGCGGTGCGTCCGGACGTCATCGTCCACCAGCTCACCGATCTCAGCGGGGAGGACTTCGCAGCCAACTCCCGGCTGCGCGTCCAGGGCACCCGCAATCTGGTGTCGGCCGCGAAGGCGGCCAACGTCGAGGTGATGATCGCGCAGAGCATCAGCTGGCTGTACGTGCCGGGTGACGCGCCCGCGGTCGAGGACGACGCCCTCGACCCGACGTTGCCGCCCTATGAGGGCGTCGCCGCGCTGGAGGAGGCCGTCGCGGAGCTGCCGCGCGGCGTCATCCTGCGGTACGGCGCGCTCTACGGACCCGGCACCTGGTACGCACCGGACGGTGCGATCGCCGACCGGGTCCGGGCGGGAAGCCTGCGGCCCTCGCCGGCGTGGACCTCGTTCGTGCACGCCGACGACGCGGCCGCGTCCGTCCTGGCCGCGCTCGACTGGCCCGCCGGCCCGGTCAACATCGTCGACGACGAGCCCGCGACCACCGCCGACTGGCTGCCGGTCTACTGCGCGGCGCTCGGCGTCCCGCTCCCGGACCGGGGCACCGCGCGGCATGCCGCCGCGACGGGCCGGCCGGCGTCCAACGCCAAGGCGCTCGACCTGGGCTGGAAGCCGCAGATCCCGTCCTGGCGTGTGGGCTTCGCGGCGATGGAGGTGTCCAACCAGGCCTGACCTGCGCCGGTCAGCCAAAACCTGCGTTGATCAGCCGAACCTTCCTTGATCAGCCGAACTGGAAGGATCGTTTAGCCAGCCCGTACCAGAATCCGTCGATCACTGACCGTCCCTCGGTGCCTGCCGCGCCCAGGGCGACGAAGAGCGGCGCGAAGTGCTCGGTCCGCGGATGGGCGATCCGCGCCGCCGGGGCCTTGCCGGCGAAGTCCAGCACCTGATCCACGTCGCCCGCCCTGATGGCCTGTTCGGCCCACTCGTCGAACTCGGCGGACCAGGCCGGCGGCGCACCCTGCGCGTCGGGGTTCATCTCCCGCAGGTTGTGCGTGGTGAAGCCGCTCCCCACGATGAGCACGCCTTGGTCCCGCAGCGGCTCCAGCCGCTTCCCCACCTCGAAGAGCCACTCGGGTTCGAGCGTGGGCAGGGACATCTGCAGCACCGGGATGTCGGCCTCGGGATACATCTCCACGAGTGGTACGTAGGCCCCGTGGTCGAGCCCGCGTTCGGGGTCCTGTTTCACTCCGGGCAGCAGTTTGCGTACGTCCTCGGCGAGTTTCGGCGCTCCGGGCGCCTCGTACTTCACGTCGTAGTAGTGCTGCGGAAAGCCCCAGAAGTCATAGATCAACGGCACCGTGCGGGTGGCGCCGATGCTCAACGGCGCCTCCTCCCAGTGCGCCGACACCATGAGGACCGACGCGGGCCGTGGCAGATCCGCCGACCAGGCCGCGAGCTGGCCGGTCCAGACGGCGTCGTCGGCCAGCGGCGGCGCGCCATGGCTGAGATAGAGCACCGGCATCCGCGTCATGGCGACCTCCGTGGCGAACTCCGCGACAAATACTTGAATCTTCAAGTGACACTCTACGCCGAAATGGTTGATTCTTCAAATCTTGAGTGCTCAAGTAGAATGGGGTCATGACGCGGTGGCTGGACGAGGACGAGCAAGAGACCTGGCGGGCGTTCCTGTGGACGACCCGCCTGCTCAACGACGCCCTGGAGAGCCAGCTCCAGCGCGACTCCAACATGCCGCACACCTACTACATGATCTTGGCGATGCTCTCGGAGTCCCCGGGCCGCACGCTCACCATGAGCGAGCTGGCCCAGATCGTGCGTTCCTCCCCCAGCCGCCTCTCCCACGCGGTCAACCGGCTGGAGGAGAACGGCTGGGTGACCCGCACCAAGCACCCCACCGACCGCCGGACGACTCTCGCGAAGCTCACCGACGAGGGCTTCGAGGTCCTGAAGGCCGCTGCCCCGGGCCATGCGGAGGCCGTCAGGCAGAACCTCTTCGATCCCCTGACCCGTGAGCAGGTCACGCAGCTCCGCGAGACCCTCCACACCCTTCTGGAGTCCCTCGACACAGAAGGCAAATGCCGCGATGACTGATCCGCAGGCCAGGCGTACCGAAATGCCTGTCTGTCCAGGTCAGCTTAGCTCCGTCTCAAACTCCACCTCATAGGACTTGGCCTCGGGGTAGGCGGCGGCGAGGAGTCGTTCGGCCTCATCGACGATGGCGGTGCGATCGACCTTGGACACGGGCTCGAACAGCTCGATGCGGATGGTCGCGACACCGCGCTTCTTCTCGTGCTTCCACATGCCGTGGACGAAGCCGTCGACGAGGACGGCGGCGCGGATGATGCCGTTCACGGTGAAGAGGCGTTTGCGGTGCTCCTCGGAGACGATCCGCGCCCGGTCGGCGTGCGACAGCGTGAGGTTGTCGAATTCCGGGATCAAACGGATCGGAGCCGGGGTCTCAGGATCGGGGCGGGGTGCGTCAGGCAGGTCGTAGAGCACCTTGCCGTTCTCGTCGGCGAACGTGACGAGCTCGGGCGCGAGCCGTTCGACGACCTCACCCAGGCCGGTCAGGCCTGACCAGTGCTGCGCGTCCTGAACAGTGGCCGGGCCGAACGCGGCGAGGTAGCGCAACACCAGGCGGTCGAGGGAGGCCTCGGTGTCGAGTGAACGGCCCAGCCAGTCTTCGAGAGGGACGTGGGTGGCCAGGCCGCTCTTGCCCCAGAGGCCGCGCGGCGGAATCTGGGCGAGCGGGATCACGGTCCGTGCTGCCCAATTGAGCAGCTCGGGTTCTCCACCGGGAAAACGTTCGGCGAGGAGGGCACGCATCTCCTTGTCGGTGCGGGGCTCCTTGAAGAGCTCGCGCACGGCGGCCTCGACGGCGGGCAGGTCGATGCCGCTCAGGTCCCGCCCGTTCCCGGTCCTGACGAAGCGGTCCATGATGACCTGCGTGAGCGGCCGCAGGGCCAGCGCGTCGCGGGCGCTGACCAGGTGGAGGGTGCCGCGCATGAGGACCGTGCGGACCGCCGACCGTTCGGTGAGCAGGGTGGCCAGCTCGCCGAACTCGAAGCCCGCCAGGCGGCTCCACAGGCCGAAGTACGGCGGGGTGGGAGCCTGCGCCTGCATGCCCACCAGGTGCTCGATGGCGTCGAGGGCAGAAAGCTCGTGCCGGTCGAGCAGGAGCTGGCGGGCCAGCAGGGCGCGGTTCAGCGACCGACGGTCGGTTTTAGTCGTCATACCGTCCTCTCAGCTCCTGCCAGTTCGGAGGGGGGCCGGGGAGCTCCTCCGAATCCGCCAAATGGAGCGAGTCCAGAAACAGCTCCAGATAACGGTGTTGCAGTCGGTTCATCCGTTCATCGTCCCCGATGCGGATGGTGTGCAGGTGCTCCAGAAGCACCGAGATGTCACCGACCTCGATGTCACGCCGGAGCGCGCCCGCCTCCTTGGTGCGGTCAAGCAGGCGCTGGGTGGCCGTGTGGATGTCGCGGCCCTTCTGCGCCATCTCGTCGGTGACGGGAAAGCTGCCGGCCAGCCGCATGGTCACCGATCCCGCGCCGATGTCGAGGCAGCGGCGCATGAAGTCGGCGAACGCGGTCCATTCGTCCCGGTCGTCGTCAAGCGCCGCCTGAACCTGCGCGAGATAGCGGTCCATCCCATCGTCGGCCAGCCGCTGGAGCAGCTCTTCCTTGCTCTTGTACCGGCGGTAGAGAGCGCTGATGCCGACTCCGGCGTGCTCGGCCACCGCCGAGATGGGGGCGCCCGGATCGGCGGTGAACACGGCCCGCGCCGCGTCTCGGATAAGTTGATCGTTCCTGGCCGCCTGCGCCTTCCGGCCGCTCATGGGAGCTTGCGTCGTGGTCTCCATGCCTCCCATAGTATGGGAACGAATCATTCCGTTCTATATTGCCGCCCCGAAATTTTCTCTGTACACTGTACGACATTAATGCCTCCCCGGACTCGTGAAGAAGGGCCCACCTCCATGAACGACGAACGGCAACGGCGTCCCGCGGACAGCCACGATTTGATCAAGGTTCGCGGCGCCCGGGAGAACAACCTCGCCGACGTGTCGGTCGACATCCCCAAGCGCCATCTCACGGTCTTCACCGGGGTGTCCGGCTCGGGCAAGTCCTCCCTGGTGTTCGGCACCATCGCGGCCGAGTCGCAGCGCCTGATCAACGAGACCTACTCGGCGTTCCTCCAGTCGTTCATGCCGAACGTGGGCCGCCCGGACGTCGACGCGCTGCACAACCTGAGCGCCGCGATCGTCGTGGACCAGGAGCGGATGGTCGCGAACGCGCGGTCCACGCTGGGCACCGCGACCGACGCGTTCACGCTGCTCCGGATCATCTTCAGCCGGCTCGGCGAGCCCCACGTCGGCCCCGCCTACGCGTTCAGCTTCAACAACGCGGCGGGCATGTGCCCCGAGTGCGAGGGACTCGGCCGCAAGTCCGACATCGACGTCGACGAGCTGGTCGACCGCGAGCTGTCGCTGAACGAGGGCGCGATCACCGTGCCCAACTTCGCCGTGGACTCCTGGTACTGGAAGAACCTGGCCGAGTCGGGGTTCGTCGATCCGGACGTCAAGCTGAAGGACTACACCGAGCAGCAGTGGGAGGACTTCCTCCACAAGCCCGCCACCAAGATGAAGATCGGCGGGATGAACACCAACTACGAGGGCCTCGTGGTCAAGGTGCAGCGGATCTACCTCTCCAAGGACCGTGAGGCGATGCAGCCGCACATCCGCGCGTTCGTCGACCGGGCCGTGACGTTCACGACCTGCCGCGCGTGCGGCGGCGCCCGGCTCAACCCCGAGGTCCTCGCCGCCAAGATCAAGGGCCGCAACATCGCCGACTGCGCGTCGATGCAGATCAACGACCTGGCCGGGTTCATCCGGGACATCGACGCCCCCTCGGTCGCGCCGCTGCTCACCGCGCTGAGCGAGACACTGGACTCGCTGGTCGAGATCGGCCTCGGCTACCTGAGCCTCGACCGCGAGTCCGGCACGCTGTCCGGCGGGGAGGCGCAGCGGGTCAAGATGATCCGTCACCTCGGCTCCCCGCTGACCGACATCACCTACGTCTTCGACGAGCCGACGGTCGGCCTGCACCCGCATGACATCCAGCGCATGAACGACCTGCTGCTCCGCCTCCGCGACAAGGGCAACACCGTCCTGGTCGTCGAGCACAAGCCGGAGACGATCGAGATCGCCGACCATGTCGTCGACATCGGCCCGGGGGCGGGCATCAACGGCGGGCAGATCTGCTACACCGGCGACGTGGCGGGGCTCCGCGCGTCCGGCACCCTCACCGGCCGCCACCTGGACCACCGGGTCCGGCTGCGCGACGAAGTGCGGCAGCCCACCGGCCAGATCTCGATCGAGGGCGCCACGCTGCACAACCTGCGGGACGTGAGCGTCGACATCCCCACCGGCGTGCTGACCGTGGTCACCGGTGTCGCCGGATCGGGCAAGAGCTCGCTGATCCACGGCTCGCTCTCCAAGCGGGAGGACGTGAACGTGGTCGACCAGTCGGCGATCCGCGGCTCCCGGCGCAGCAACCCCGCCACCTACACCGGCCTGCTCGACCCGATCCGCACCGCGTTCGCCAAGGCCAACGGCGTCAAGGCCGCGCTCTTCAGCGCCAACTCCGAGGGCGCCTGCCCCAACTGCAAGGGCATCGGCCTGGTCTACACGGACCTGGCGATGATGGCCGGGGTGGCGTCGGACTGCGAGGAGTGCGAGGGCAAGCGCTTCACCCCCGAGGTGCTCACGTACGAGCTGCGCGGCAAGAACATCAGCGACGTCCTCGGCATGTCGGTGACCGAGGCCCGCGACTTCTTCACCGAACGCCAGGCCCGCGCGATCCTCGACCGGCTCGCCGATGTCGGCCTGGGCTACCTCAGCCTCGGCCAGCCGCTCAACACCCTGTCCGGCGGCGAACGCCAGCGGCTCAAGCTCGCGATCCGGATGGCCGAGAAGGCGGCGACCTACATCCTGGACGAGCCGACCACCGGCCTGCACCTGGCCGACGTGGACCAGCTCCTTGCCCTGCTCGACCGGCTGGTCGACGACGGCAACACGGTCATCGTGATCGAGCACCACCAGGCCGTGATGGCGCACGCCGACTGGATCATCGACCTCGGCCCTGGGGCAGGGCACGACGGCGGCCAGATCGTCTTCACCGGCACGCCCGCCGACCTGGTCGCCAAAGCCGACACGCTCACCGCCCAGCACCTCGGCAAGTACGTCAGCAGCTAGTTATCCATTCGTCCCACGGCCCCCTCGGCAGCACCGCCGAGGGGGCCGTACGACGTCCGGCGTAGTTCACAAGCCGCCCACGGGCGGACGCGCCAGCACAGACCCGCCAGAGACGGTTCTCGCATCCACCGATGCGAGAGGGAGATGTGCTGATGCGATCGTCGAAACTCCTGGCGTTCACTCCTTCGCCAGCGCCGGATCGTATCTCCACCGGTGGTATGGGCAGCGCTACAGGTCGATCGGCTTCACCTTCGACCGTGGTTCGGCCAGCGGCGAGCCGGGTGGACCGGCCACCCCGGCTCCTCCTCCGGCGCCCGGCTGGTTCGAGTACCCGTTCGGCCGCGTCGCGTCCGAGCAATTCGTGCTGGACCTGCGCGCGGATGCCCGCCCGCCGTACGGACGTGGCTGAAGGCGCCCGCCACCACGCGCGGCCTCATCTGGCAGGAGTCGTCCACGATGACCGGTGGCTCGCTCGCGCAGTGGTTCGACGCGATCGTCCACCGCCAGACGATCTCGCCTCAGCGGCCCATTCAGGTCGGTAAGGCCGGTTGACGGCGGGACGACCTTGGCGCATTATGAACATATGTTCATGAACGAGCGTTCATGATGAGGAGGCGGGGATGGTCCGGATCGTCAATACGGAGCAGGCGGAGGCCTGGAACGGCTACGAGGGACAACACTGGGCGGACAATCACGACCGCTACGAGGCCACGAACGGCGGGTTCAACGACCGGCTCCTGGACGCGGCCCGGATCGGCGAGCGGGATCGGGTGCTCGACATCGGCTGCGGCAACGGGGGGATCACGAGGTTGGCCGCGCGGCGGGCACGGCTCGGGCAGGCCGTCGGCGTGGACCTGTCGGTGCCGATGCTCACCCGGGCCCGTGCCACGGCCGCCGAGGAGGGCGTGGAGAACGTGCGCTTCGAGCAGGGCGACGTGCAGGTACATCCGTTCCCCGAAGGCGGGTTCGATGTCGCGATCAGCCGGTTCGCGGTCATGTTCTTCGCCGACCCGGTCGCCGCGTTCGGCAATGTCGCGCACGCCCTGCGCCCGGGTGGCCGCCTGGCGTTCGTGAGTATGGCGGGCCTCGGTGGCACCGATCTGGGCGCGGTCCTCGCGGCGGCGGCCGAGCACCTGCCGGGCTGGCAGACGACCTCCGAACCCGACCGATCCGGACCGCTCTCGCTGGCCGGCCCGGACCACGTCCGGACGGTGCTCACCGCGGCGGGCTTCCAGGACGTCACCGCGGAACAGGTCGAAGCGGAGGCCTCCTGGGGCCGGGACGCCGCGGATGCGGCCGAGTTCTTCACCGGCTGGGGCCCGGTCCGCTTCCACCTCGGGGGCGCCGATCCGGGCCCGCTCCGCAAGGCGGTTGAAGAAGCGATGCGACCCTTCGAGCGCGCGGGCGCCGTCCGGCTGCGGTCAAACGGCTGGCTGGTGCGAGCGACCCGATGAAGCGAATCGTGATCTTCGGTGGGTACGGCGCGGTCGGGCGGGAGGCGGCCGCCTTGCTGGCCGGCTGGTATCCGGGCGCGGTGGTCGTGGCGGGGCGTGCACCTGAGAAGGCCCCGCCGGTCCCGGACACCACGTCCCTCCGGGTCGACCTGCGCGAGCCTGCCGATCTCGACCGGGCGCTCGACGGGGCCGACGCCGTGCTCATGTGTGTCGACCAGGACAATGCGCGGGTGGCTCGCGCATGTCTGGAACGCAGCGTGCACTATGTCGACGTCTCCGCTTCGTACGAGTTGCTCTCAGGGATCGAGCGCCTTGACGGGCTCGCCACCGAGCGGCAGGCGACCGCCGTGCTCAGCGTCGGGCTCGCCCCCGGTGTCACGAACCTGCTGGCCCGCACATGCGCGGAGCGTTCCGGCGGGGAGGACGTCGAGATCGGCGTCCTGCTGGGCTCCGGGGAGGCGCACGGACCGGCGGCGCTGGCCTGGACGCTTGACGGGCTCGGCTCGATGGGGACGTCCTGGCGGATGCGCTTCCCCGCACCGTACGGGGCCCGGAAGGTCCACGGCTTCCCGTTCTCCGACCAGCACACGCTGCCCCGCACGCTCGGAGTGGGACGCGTCGCGACCGGGCTCTGCCTGGACTCACGCGCCATGACGGGCATGCTGGCGGCGGCCAGGACGCCCGGCGTCTCACGGCTGCTGCGCGTCCGGCGAGTGCGAGGCGTCGTTCTGGCGGCCTTGAGCAAGGTGCATTTCGGGAGCGACGGATTCGCCGTGACGGCCTCCTCTGGCGCCTGCACCGCCTCGGTCACGGGCCGCAGGCAGAGCCGCGCCTCGGGGATCGTCGCCGCCCTGGTCGTGCGGCGTCTGGATTCGCTTCCGGCGGGCGTACGGCATCTGGACGAGATCGTTGAGCCGACCGCCTTCCTGGCCGAGCTCGCGAGGTACGGCTTCGAGCTGACGGCGTCCCCGCTCACTACGATGCCGGTTGATGTCACCTAGAAAAGCGGCCGTGCTGCGTGACGGCGGCGGCGAGCAGAGCCTGCGCGACCATCTGATCGCCACCGCCGAACGCGTCATCGCCGAACGCGGGACGGTCGGGCTCACCGTGCGCGGGATCGCCCGCGAGGCCGGCGTCGCCGACGGCGTGCTCTACAACCACTTCGCGGACAAGGAAGAACTGCTCGCGTACGGCCTGCGAGCCCACGTCCGCCGGGCCGAGCAGGGTCTCAGCGACCTGCCCCGGCCTGGCGACGGGAGCATCGAGGACAACCTGCGGGCGTACGTCATCTACGGGCTGGCGATGCACCAGGCGATCGTGCCGGCGTTCACCGGGCTCTACTCCCAGCCGAAGGTCCTCGCCAGATTCGCCGAGCTCGGCGAGCCGGGCGAGGACTGGCGGGATCGCCTGAGGGGCTACCTGCGAGCCGAGGTGGAACGCGGGCGGCTCGCGCCCGCCGCCAAGGTGGACGCCGCGGCCAGGATGATCGTCGGCTTCTGTCACGAGTCGGTCATGGCTGCGCTCTTCCACGAGGTGGCAGGACCCGAACCCGATCAGGCGGATGTGGACGACCTCGTCACAGTCGTCCTGCACGGGATCGTAAGTTCGTAGATAATCCGTCAACAAATCAAATTGCTAGACTGGGGACATGACTGCCATGGCCCCCTCCCGCGCCGAGCCCGACCTGTCCTTCCTGCTCGACCGCACCAGCCACGTCCTGCGCACCCAGATGGCGGCCGCGCTCGCCGAGATCGGGCTGACCGCGCGCATGCACTGCGTCCTCGTGCACGCTCTCGAAGAGGAGCGCACCCAGATCCAGCTGGCCGAGCTCGGCGACATGGACAAGACGACGATGGTGGTGACGGTCGACGCCCTGGAGAAGGCGGGCCTCGCCGAGCGCCGGCCCTCCAGCAAGGACCGGCGCGCGAGGATCATCGCGGTCACCGGGAAGGGCGCGCAGGCCGCCGCCCGCAGCCAGGAGATCGTCGATGGTGTGCACAGGGCCGCGCTCGAATCCCTCTCCAAGGACGATCGCGATGACCTCTTGCGGATCATGAACCTCCTGGTCAGCGGGCATCTCGGGACCCCTGCGGAGGCCCCCGCACAGGCGCGCCGGGCACGGGAGAGCACCAAATAGTTCTCTCAAGGATCGTCTGTAACGGAACTATCTGCTACGGTCTCTCTATCGGTTGCTGCACAAGGCTGCGCAAGGAGAGACCAATGTCGAACACCGCACCCCCCGCCGCCAGATCGCGCTGGCTAGCGCTGACCGTCCTGTCCGCGGCGGGGTTGATGACGATCCTGGACGGCAGCATCGTGACCGTGGCGATGCCGGCCATCCAGAGCGACCTCGGCTTCTCGCCCGCCGGTCTGAGCTGGACGGTGAACGCCTACCTGATCGCGTTCGGCGGCCTCCTGCTCCTGGCCGGGCGGCTCGGGGACCTGATCGGCCGCAAGACGATGTTCCTCGCGGGGAACGGCGTCTTCACCGCCGCCTCGCTGCTGGCCGGGGCGGCCACCACCCCGGGCATCCTGATCGCCGCGCGGTTCCTGCAAGGCGTCGGCAGCGCCATGGCCTCGGCGGTCGTGCTGGGGATCCTGGTGACGCTGTTCACCGAGCCGCGTGAACGGGCGAAGGCGATCGGCGTCTTCAGCTTCACCGGCGCCGCGGGCGCCTCGATCGGCCAGGTGCTGGGCGGCGTGCTCACCGACGCCCTCAACTGGCACTGGATCTTCCTGATCAACCTGCCGATCGGCCTGATCACGATCGCGGTGGCGATCCCGGCCCTGCCTCGCGACCGCGGTCTCGGGCTCTCCTCGGGAGCGGACATCGCCGGTGCGGTCCTGGTCACCACGGGCCTGATGCTGGGCATCTACACCGTCGTCAAGGTCGAGGAGCACGGCTGGCTCGCCGGCCACACCCTGGGACTCGGCGCCCTCTCGCTCGCCTTGCTCGCCGCGTTCATCGTCCGGCAGGCCACGGCCCGGACCCCGCTGATGCCGCTGCGCGTCTTCCGCTCGCGCAACGTCTCCGGCGCCAACGTCGTGCAGATGCTGACCCTCTCGGCGATGTTCGCCTTCCAGATCATCGTCGCGCTCTACATGCAGAAGGTCCTCGGCTACAGCGCTCTCGAAACCGGGCTGGCCATGCTGCCCGCCGCGGTCGCGATCGGCGGCGTGTCCCTCTTCGTCTCGGCGCGCCTGATCGCCCGCTTCGGCACCCGTACCGTCCTGGTGACCGGCCTGGCGCTGCTGTTCGGCTCGATGGCCTGGCTCGCCCGCATCCCGGTGAACGGGGACTACGTCACCGACCTCCTCCCCGTGATGTTGCTCATCGCGGGCGGCGGCCTCGTCCTCCCGGCCCTGGCCAACCTGGGCATGTCCGGCGCGAAGGCTGACGACGCGGGGCTGGCCTCCGGCCTCTTCAACACCACGCAGCAGATCGGCATGGCGCTCGGCGTCGCCGTCCTGTCCACCCTGGCCGCCGCCAAGACCGAACGGCTGCTCGGCGAGGGCAAGAGCCAGGCCGTGGCGCTGACCGACGGCTACCACCTCGCGTTCATGGTCTCCGCCGGGCTCCTCGTGGCCGCCCTCGTCGTCGCTCTCATCGTCCTGCGCGAGCCCAAAACGGAGGCCACCCCCGTCGGTAAGGCCTCCACCGAGACCCCGGCCCAGCCCGTCGCGACCGCCTGAACCGTTGCTAAGACCATGGTCAGATCTCAGCAATCCGGGTGTTTCCATCCGGAAGGTCCGTCACATCACCAAAGCTGGGGGGCTTCGGCTTGAGTACGGTCTCTCGCTTCCTTCCCGGCCTCGGATGGGGCGGGTTTTGCGCCACCTGCCCGCCCGCTCCCGGCCTTGCGACCGGGCGCGGTTTGGGTGCGGGTCTTACGGTCGGCTCTGCGAGGCTTCGACGCTCGCGCGTCCCGGTCTCCGGCCACTCCGGTACCGGTCCTGCATTCCCCGACGTCGTCCTCGAGCTGGTCCAGTGTGCCGTCGAGGTAGGCCGCTGCCAGGGCGGCCAGGTTGCGGGCTGCGTTCTCGTCCCGATCCAGCACCACAGGACACTGATCGCAGTCGAACACCCGGACGTGCAGCGCCAGCTTGGCTTTCGCCGCACCGCACGCCGAGCAGGTCTTGGAAGAGGGGAACCACCGGTCGGCTACGTGCAGGGCGCCGCCGTTCCAGCCGGTCTTGTAGGCGAGTTGGCGGCGGATCTCGGCGAACCCCGCATCACCGATGCGGCGGGCCAGGCGTCGGTTGCGCAGCATCCCGGCCACGTTCAGATCTTCCACCACCACATGCCCATATTCACAAGCCAGCCCGGTGGTCAGCTTGTGCAGGGCATCCCGGCGGAGGTTGGCCACCCGGTGGTGCACCCGGTTGCGTTCGGCGTTGGCCTTCTCCCACCGCCGCGAGGGTTCCTGCCCGGTGCGGCGATCCGGGCCCCGGCGGCGCGACACCCGACGCGACAACCTGCGCAGTTGCGACAGGGCCTTGTCCAGGTGAGCCGGGTTTGGTTCGTACCGCGCCTGGCCGCTGGTTTCGGCGATCACGGCCAGATGCTTGACGCCCAGATCCACCCCCACAGCCGTTTCCGGCCGCACCGGGGTGGCGGGGACGCGTTCGACCTCGACCTGCAGACAGCAAAACCACCGACCTCGCTCATGGCAGATCGTGGCCGACAGGACCCTGGCCCGGCCGTCGGCGATACGGCGCTCCAGCTTGCGGGTCGATTCGTGGGTGCGGACCGTGCCGATCCTGGGCAGGGTGATGTGACGCCGATCCTGCTCGACGCGGATGCGGGCACCGTAGCTGAAACGGCACGACAGCCGGGCCCGCCGCTTGCTCTTGCGCCGCGGGCGGCCCATCTTCGGGCCTTTGCGGGAGCCGGACTTGGACGCGGCGTAGTTGGCGAACGCCGCCGCCGCATGTGCGAGGCCGGTGTTGTAGGCCTCCTTGGAGTTCTCCGCCCACCACTCACAGAACCTGGGGTCGGTGTGCTTGATCCGGTTGAATTCCTTGCGCAGCGTCGGCAGCGACCAGCCCCGCCACGGCGTCAACTCCTCCTCGCTCACCCCGTAGGAGGTCTCGGCCGCACGCTGCCACCAGGCCGCGGTCACCCACTCCACCGCCCAGTTGTAGGCCATGCGCGCCCCACCGCAGTGCGACCGCATCGCCGCGTCCTGAGCCCGGTTGGGGTCCAGCGCGAACTTGAACGCCTGGACCACGTATCCCGGGCGCGGCTTGAACTTCCTCACACCACGAGAAGCTACCGAGCGTCACCGACAAAACTCATACCGCAGCGGCACAAGCGATCGACATCACACACCCCGGCGAGACAAACAACCATGGATGACCACAAATAACCAATGAATCAGCAGCAGATGGCAGGCCCCACTCGACGCTTTAAAGGAGACTGAGATGGCGACTGAGACGAACGAGACCGAGACCGAATATGGCCCGGGACAGGGCCCCGGAGCCCGGCTCCTGTCCGAGGAGGAGATCGACGCGATCCTCACGCGCGGGCAGTTCGGCGTCCTGGCAACCGTCAAGCGCAGCGGTCACCCGCATCTTGCCTCGATGGTCTACACGTGGGACGCGGCGGCGCGGACGATCCGGATCTCGTCGGCCGAAGGCCGGATCAAGGTGCGCCATCTTGAGCGCGACCAGCGCGCCGTGCTGCACGTCCAGGGCGACACCGTGCTGTCCTATGCGGTCGCCGAGGGCGAGGCGGAGGTGTCCGAGGTGAGCACCGTGGCGGGTGACTCGACTTCCCGGGAACTGCTCGCCATGGTCGGGGGCTTCGCGGACCCGGCGGACGAGGCGGCGTTCCTCGACCAGATGGCGAAGGACCGGCGCGTGGTGATCAGGCTCCGGGTGGAACGGGTCTATGGGACGGCGCTGGACGCCCCGGCCAGCGGCTGACCAGGGCGTAAACGGCTCAGTGCGGCAGCGTGTACAGCAGGATGGGGATACCAGCGATGATCGGCACCGCCACCATCGCCGCCACCCGGGTGGACCGGCGCGGGGCCTCCGGCTCAAGTAGCCGGTTGACCCGTGCCATGACCGGGATGCCGTCGGTGGTCGCGGCGCCGAGGGTGCCGGACGGGGCGGCCGGCGGCCGGGCCGCGGCGAACCGCAGCAGCGCGGTGGCGAGCTCACGCGGGGCGCGGTGGTGCTTGGCCCGGTCGTCGGCGGCCATCTCGATCAGCAGCTCCACGGCGTCGAGACATCGCCCGACCAGCCGGATCTGCGGGAACACCTGCCGGAGCGAGGCGAACGGCAGCAGGACCAGGTCGTGGCGCTCGCGGGCGTGGGCGCGCTCGTGCGCCAGCACCGCCGCCAGCTCGGCCGGGTCGAGCAGTTCGAGGGTGCCCGCGCTCACGACCACCTTGGACGAACGGACACCGGGCACGCAGTACGCGGCGGCCTCCGGGTGGTCGAGGACGAGGGTGTCGGGGACGGCGGAGTCGCGGCGCGAGACCAGTGCCAGCAGCGCCCGGTGCCGCCGCCGGGCCCGCACCACGCGGAACACCGCGTACATCAGCATGGCCAGCAGGACCGCGGTGAGGCTCACCGCCGCGAACAGGGCGGTCACGTGGGTCGCGTCGAGCCGCCCGGCCTGGTCGGAGAAGAGCACGGGCAGGCCGCCGGCGACACCCTTGCCATAGGGCAGCAGCGCCATGCCCAGCAGGGTGCCGATCGTGGCGAGGCCCCAGCTCAGGCCGAGGGCCTGCCAGAGGGCGATCGCGGTCCGGGGAGCGCGCCACGTCCAGCGCGCCTTGGACAACAGGTGCGCCCCGCCAACGGTCCCCATTGACATCAGTGCGAGCAGGGCGGTGCCGGTCATGCCGGTGGCTCCTTGCGCGTGAGGCCGAGCAGGGCCTCGCGGATCACGGCGGCCTCGTCGTCGGAGACCGAACGGACGAAGTGGGCCAGGGCGGCGTCGCGGTCACCGGTCTCGTTGAGGGCGCCCAGCATCAGCTCGGCGACATATCCCTCACGGCTCGCGGAGGGGCTGTAGCGCCAGGCGCGCCCGTCGCGCTCGCGCTCGAGGAAACCCTTCTTGGCGAGCCTGTCGAGCACGGTCATGACCGTCGTGTGCGCGAGGTCGCGGTCGCCGGCGAGGGCACGGCTCACGTCGCGTGCGGTGGCCGCCCCGTGACCGGCGTCCTCCCGCGCCCAGAGAATCTCCATGACCGTGCGTTCAAGCTCTCCCAGACCCTTCACGGGGTCCAGATTAACCGACTGAGAGGCATGTCACCACGGCAGGTAGTACTACCGATCCAAGTACTACAGCTTGTAGTACTACATTCTGTCGTATGAGCTCCGTAGCGCTCCTCGCGGATTTCTCCGCTCTTGCCGTGGACCCCGCCGCCCCGCTCGTGGACCCGGCCCACGGTGCCGCGACGCCGGCCGACTTCATGGCCGCCCGCCAGCAGATGGCCTTCACCCTGGGCTTCCACATCATCCTGGCCAGCATCGGGATCGGACTCCCGGCGCTGACCCTCCTCGCCGAATGGAGGTCACTCCGCACCGGCGACCGCGTCTACGCCGAGCTGGCGCGGCGCTGGATGAAGGCCGCGGGTGTGCTGTTCGCGGTCGGAGCCGTGTCCGGCACAGTGCTGTCGTTCGAGATGGGCACGCTGTGGCCGGGCTTCATGGACAAGTACGGCCAGGTGTTCGGCGCGGCCTTCGCGTTGGAGGGCATCGCGTTCTTCATCGAGGCGATCTTCATGGGCGTCTACCTCTACGGCTGGGACAGGCTCTCGCCGCGCGCCCACTTCGTGACCGGCATCCCCGTCGTGATCGCGGGTCTGCTCTCCGCCTCGTTCGTGGTCACCGTCAACTCCTGGATGAACCAGCCGCGCGGCTTCAAGCTGGTGGACGGCAAGGTGACCGACGTCGACCCGCTGGCGGCGATGTTCAACCCGGCGACCCCGGTCCAGGCCGTCCACTTGATCCTCGCCTCGCTCATGGTCTGCGGTTTCATCGTCGCCTCCGTCTACGCCGTCGCCCTGCTCCGCGACCACCGCGCAGGCCGTGTTGACCGCTACCACCGGCTCGGCTTCGCGATCCCGTTCACCCTCGGCGCGGTCTGCGCCCCGCTGCAGGTCGCAGTCGGCGACTGGGCGTCCCGCTTCGTCGCCGACAACCAGCCGATCAAGTTCGCGGCGATGGAGGGCATCGAGCACACCCAGGACGGGGTGCCGTTCAAGTTCGCGTTCATCGAGATCCCGAACGCGCTCTCGCTCATGCTGAAGTTCGACTCGAAGGCCACGCTGCGCGGCCTCGACGCCTTTCCCGAGGACGTCCACCCGCCCGCCGAGGTCGTGAAGACCTCGTTCGAGATCATGATCGCGATCGGCATGGCCCTGCTGGCGCTGGCTGCCTGGTGGGGCTTCGCCTGGTGGCTGCGGCGCCGCTCCGCCGCGGGCCAGGCCGGGGCGCTCGCCAAGCACCGCGACCTGCCCTGGAAACCCTGGTTCCTGCGTGCCGCGAGCCTCGCCGGAGTCGCCGCCGCCATCGCGATGGAGGCCGGTTGGACGACCACCGAAGTCGGGCGCCAGCCATGGATCGTGTACGGAGTGATGCGCACCGAGGAGGCCGTCAACCCCAACCCCGGCCTGCGTTTCGGCCTCTACATCGTGCTCGTCGTCTACGCCGTCCTCGCGATCGCCACCATCAGCGTCCTGCGGCGCATGCGCCGCCAACCACCCGAACCCGAGCCCGCCGCGGACGCGCCCACACCCCGACCCGCCGCGGACGCTCCCGCTCCGCGCGACGACGACCATGAGGAGGCCGGAGTCCGATGAGCTACCCGGACATCGCCCTTGGCCTGATACTGCTGGGCCTCTCCGCCTATCTGCTCTTCGGAGGCGCCGACTTCGGCGCCGGCCTGTGGCATCTGATCTCGCCCCGGCGTTCCGACAAGGACGTCATCGAGCACGCCATGGGTCCGCTGTGGGAGGCCAACCATGTCTGGCTCATCTTCGTCATGGTGATGACCTGGACCGCGTTCCCGCCCGTCTTCGCCGACATCATGGCCGCGCACTGGGTGCCGCTCTCCCTGGCCGTCCTCGGCATCGTCGCCCGGGGCAGCACGTTCGTCTTCAGCAAGGCGGTCCCCGACCAGAAGACCTATGCCTGGCTCTTCGGAGCTTCCTCGGTCGTGACACCGTTCTGCCTGGGCGCCGTCGCGACCACGGTGGCCACCGGCGAATCCACCTGGCTCAGCTTGCCCGGCATCTATGGCGGCATCCTCACAACCGCGCTCTGCGCGTATCTGGCGGCCGTCTACCTGATCTGGGACGCGCGGCGCCTGGCCGACGCGGACGCGACGCTGCGCTTCCGCGGCTACGCCCTCCTTAGCGGAGTCGTCGTCGGTCTCCTCGCCCTCCCTGGTGCCGCCGCGTTGGGCGTGCACTCTCCCCTCATCCTGGTGTCCACTGCGGCGGGCATTGTCTCCCTCGCCCTCGTGCTGCGCCGCAACTACCTGGCTGTACGGGTCACCGGTGCGCTCGCCGTCGTCACGGTCCTCTGGGGTGCCGCCGGGATGGCCGACCTCGATCTGGACTCGGCCGCCGCCCACGACGCCGCCCTCCAGGTCGTCTTCGTGGCACTGGCCGTGGGCGCCCTCATCCTCGTGCCCTCCATGACCTGGCTCTACGTCCTCTTCCAGCGCGCCGAGACCCGACCCGATGACGGGAGCCGTCAGGCGTTCAGGTAGTGGAAGCCCGGTTTGGGGTGCATCAGGAAGTCGTGGTGGGAGATGTTCCAGGCGTACGCGCCCGCCATGGCGAACGCCACCACATCGCCCACCGCGACCCGCCCTGCCGGGACCGTCCTCGCGAACACGTCCTTGGGCGTGCACAGTTGACCGACCAGCGTCACGGGCTCATCGGTCGCGGGCCCCGGCGCGCCCTGAGGGATCACGACGAACGGCTGGTCGTGCTGCTTGGTGACCGGCGTGCGCAGGTGCATGGTCCCGCCACGCAGGATCGCGTACCACTCGCCGTGGGCCCGCTTGACGTCGAGCACGTCGGTCACGTACCAGCCGCAGTAGACGCTCATGGCGCGTCCGGGCTCGATCCGGAGCGTCTCCCCGGGCAGTGCCAGTTCGGTGATGCCCTTCGCATACGTGCTCCAGTCGAAGAGACGTCCGGGGTCGGAGTAGTCCACGGCCATTCCGCCGCCGAGGTTGATCTCTGGAGCCGGCAGGTCGAAGCGGGCGCGGGTCCAGGTCAGGATCTCCTCGGACTGCTGGAGCATCTCGGGGGCTTCGAGCCCGGACGCCAGGTGCGCGTGGAAGCCCTTCAGGCGGATCCAGGGCGCGGCGGACAGGATCTCGCGGCAGCTCTCGATCGCCTCGGGGTCCATGCCGAACGGGCCCGACATCGCCAGCGCGACGCCGTCCCGCCGTCCCGCCAGGTTGACCCGCAGCAGGACGTCGACCTCGCGTCCGGTCTCGCGTGCGAGCGTCGCCAGGCGGGTCAGCTCATAGGGGCTCTCGACATGGACGCGGTCGACGCCCAGCCTCAGTATCGACGCCAGCTCGGGGTCGGTCTTGCCAGGACCGCCGAAGGCCAGGCGTGCATCGGGGAGCACCCGGTGGACGTGCTCCAGTTCGCCGCCCGAGGCGACCTCAATGCCGTCCACGTACGGCTCTAGCGCCCGCAGGACGGGCGCCTCGGCGTTCGCCTTCGCCGCGTAGTAGAGCTCCGGCGCGCCGGGCACGGACAGCGCCTCCCGGATCGCCGCCGCGTGCGACCGCAGCGCCCGCAGGTCGTAGACGAACGCGGGCAGCCCCTCGTCCTCGATGAGCGCGACCGCCCGTTCCCGCGCGTCATCAGTGATCATCAAGCCTCCTCGTCGATGGCGCCGCTGCCCGCCGCGAACTGCTCCGCGAACTGCGCGGCGAACGTCTCGTCGCCCAGGGCGGCCCGGAGCTTCGCGGTGATCCTGTCAACGTCGGCGCGTTCGGCGGGCGGGAGCGGCGCGTCGACACCGTCCCGGAGTGCGGCGGCCGTGCCCAGGTGCCGTGCGCCAAGGGCATGCTCTCCCGCGGCGGCAGCGGCACCGGCCAGCCCCTCGTACGCGAGTGCCATCGAACGGGGGTCACCGGCATCGCGGGCGGACTCCAGGCTCTCCTCGTGCAGGGAACGGGAGGTTTCCGCGTCGCCGCGCAGTTCGGCGATGAAGCCGAGCTCCGCGAGGATCAGCGCTTGCGCGAGCGGGGAGTCCACCTCACGGTTCCAGGCCAGCCAGCGGCGGAGGAGGGCTTCGGCCTCGTCGAGGCGTTCCTGCCGCCGGTAACTCAGCGCCAGCCCGAGTTCCGCGAACTCCTGGCCGACCGTGTAGCCCTGCTCGGCGGCGCGCTCGCTAGCCCGTTCGTGCAGTTCGTCGGCTCGGGCATGGTCGCCGTTGAGCAGGGCGATCCTGCCCAGGAGGGACAGCCTGTCGCTGACCTCGCTCCACAGCCCGAGCTCCTCAGCCATCCGCAGCCCGTCCCGGTGCAGGCGGCCCGCCTCGGCGTAGTCGCCGGTGATCTCCGCGTGGATGCCCAGCGCGAACGTGGCGTGCACCCGGCCCCACTGGTCGCCCAGCTCGGTGAAGAGCTCCATGCTGCGCCGGCCGTCCTCCGCCAGCGCCTTGAGGTCGCCGCGTACCAGTGCCTGCCGGGCCAGCGCGCTGAGCGCGGCGGCCGTCCCCCACCGGTCGCCGATCGCCCGCGTCACCTCCAGCACCTCGGTGGCCAGCTGTTCCTCGGCCGTCCGCTCGCCGATCCCGAGGTATGCGAGGCTCCGGAACGACTCGGCGCGGATCCTGCGGGTGAGCGCTGCGATTTCGCCAGGCCGGGACGGCGGCACGGCAGGCTCCGCGGGGTCTTGGCTCTTTCCCATGCGGAGGCTGAACGCGGCGCGCCAGACACGGGCCGTCCCCGCCTCGTCCTCGCTGCCATCATCGGTGCCGCCCGCCGCGAGTGCGACCGTGAGCGCGGCCGTGAGCGAGCGCAGGCCCTCACCGAGCCGACCCCGGAGTACCCAGTACCAGGCCAGCGAGTTGACCAGCGGCAGGCCACCGCCCCGTTCGAGCGCGAGCCGTAGGTTGGACGTCTCGGCGTCCAGTCGCCGCAGCCACTCCCGCTGCGTGGGGCCGCGCAAGTACGAGTCGGCCAGGGCGGCCAGCTCGGTGTAGTAGCGCCGGTGCCGCCCTTCGATCTCCTCGACCTCGCCGGCCTCCCGCAACCGCTCGTAGCAGTACGCGGCGACCGACTCCAGTAGGCGGTACCTCATCCCGTCCGTACCGGAGGAGACCACGACCAACGAACGGTCCACCAGCCGCGCCAGCGAATCCAGCACGTCGAGCCCGTCCTCGCCGCTGACCCGTTCGGCCGCTTCGAGCGTGCAGCCGTCCGCGTGCACGGCCAGCCGCCGCAGAACCGTGCGTTCGTCCTCGCCAAGCGGCTCCCAGCTCCAGTCGATCATCGCCCGCAGCGTGCGCTGCCGCTCGGGCGCGTCGCCGTATCCGCTGCCCAGCACCCGGAACCGGTCGTCGAGACGGGACGCCAGCTCGTGGACGCCCAGGACGCGGACGCGCGTGGCGGCCAGTTCGAGGGCGAGCGGGAGGCCGTCCAGACGCCGGCAGATCGCGGCGACGGCGTCCGCGTTGTCCGGCGTCACGCTGAACCCGGGGCTGCCCGCGGCGGCACGGGCGGCGAAGAGCTCCACGGCACTGGACTCGGCGAGCGGCGGCACGTTCCACAGCTGCTCGCCCGTGGTGCCGAGCGGGCGCTGGCTGGTGGCCAGGACGGACAGGCCGGGCGCGGTACGCAGGAGAGCGGCGGTCAGCTCGGCGGCTTCGGTGACGACCTGCTCGCAGTTGTCCAGGATGAGGAGCATCCGCTTGCCGCGCAGCGCCCCGGCGAGCCGGGCGGGCAGCCCCTCGGCGCTCTCGTCACGGATTCCCAGTGCCACCGCGACCAGCTCGGCCACCGCCTCCTGGCACGTCGCGCTGACCAGCTCGACGACCCACACCCCATCGGGGAAACGGCCGGTGAGCTGGCGAGCGGCCTCCAGGGCCAGGCGTGTCTTGCCGACGCCGCCAGGGCCGGTCAGCGTCACCAGCCGACCTGTGTCCAGGAGCGCGCCGATCTGCCGTACCGCCTCCGCACGGCCTACCAGGTCAGTGAGGGGAACGGGCAGGTTGGTACGCGGCGCGGGGGCCGGTGGCGAGCCCAGGGACGGGTCCTGTTCGAGGATGGACTGGTAGAGCGCGGCGATCTCGCGGCCGGGATCCACGCCCAGTTCGTCGGCCAGGCGTTCGCGGAGCTCGTGGTAGGCGGCCACCGCCTCGCTCTGGCGCCCCGCCCGGTAGAGGGCCCGCATATGGGCTGCGCGCAGCCGTTCCCGGAGCGGATGGCGGGCGACCAGGTCCCCGAGCTCGTCCGCGAGCATGGCGTGTTCGCCCAGTTCGAGCCTGGCCTCGGCGAGCTCCTCCCACGCGGTCAGGCGAAGCTCGTCCAGCCGGGTCCGTTCCGCCCGGGCGAACTCCTCGTCGGCGAAGTCGAGCAGCGCCGCTCCACGCCACAGTGCCAGCGCCTCGCCAAGCAGATCCGCGCGGGCCTGAGGACTGTCGGCGGCGCGCGCCCGGCTGACGAGGAGCTGGAACCGCCCGCTGTCCACGGCGTCGGGCGCCACGTTCAGCAGGTAGCCCGGCGGCTGCGACACCAGCAACTTCCGCCCGCCCGGATCGGCGGCGTCGAGGACGCGCCGCAGCTGGGACGCCCGGGTCTGCAGCGAGGCCGCGGGATTGGCCGGGAGATTCTCGCCCCACAGCACGTCGATCAGCCGGTCGGCGGGCACGACCCGGCTGGGGTTCATGAGCAACTGGGTCAGCAGGGCACGCACCTTGACCTCGGGGATCCGCACCTGACCGCCCTCGGCTGTCCACACGGCGAGCGGACCGAGCACCCCGAAACGCATGCTCGTGAATCTACTGGAGGACTGCTGAAGGACCGCCCTGAACCGGCCCTAAGTCCGCCCTGAGGCCTGCTGGAGTGCGCTCGCGCAGAGTGCGGCTTGAAGGGAGGGACCGATGGTGCGAATCGCGATCGTCATCGCCGGCGCCGCCGACCACGCGGACCGGGCGGTGGCCGAATGGCTCACCGGGCGCGTCCACGCGCGCGGCGACGCCGAGGTGGACCTGCTCGACCTCGGCGCCGCCTGCCTGCCGGACTCGCCGGCCGGCCGCCTGCCGACGCCGCCTGCGGTGCGCGATCTGACCCCGTGGCTCGGCGCCGCGAACGGCTTCCTGCTCGTGCTGCACGGCACGCCGCCGGATCAGCTACGCCAAGCCGTCTCCTGGTGCGCCGACTGCTGGCGGGCCAAACCCGTAGGCCTCATCTGGTACGGGGCCGTACCGGACGCCGAGGCGGAGGTGGAGATCTGCGCCAAGGAGCTCTGCGCTCTGGAGGTCTGTGCTCTGGAGGTCCGTTCCCTGCTCGATTCGGTCGGGGCGGTCACGGTCGGCGAAGCCGTCCACTTCGCCGACCGCGACCGCTCCGGCCAGGCCGATCTGATGCTCGCCGAACTCGTGTCCCGGGCACGCGAGATCCCTACATCCCCAATCACTGAAACCCCCTGGAGTAATTGATCATGTCTGTTCCCACCACCGCCGCCGGCGCGCGCGCCGGGGCGAAGGAGTGGCTCGGCCTGGCCGTGCTGCTCCTTCCGACCACCCTGTTGTTCCTGGCGATGACGGTGTTGTTCCTCGCCACCCCGCAGATCGCCGCCGATCTCGGGCCCAGCAGCGGCCAGCTGTTGTGGATCAATGACATCTACGGGCTCGTCATGGCGGGGCTCCTCGTCGCGATGGGCACCGTGGGCGACCGGCTGGGACGCCGCAAGATCCTGCTGTTCGGCGCCGCGGCGTTCGGGCTCGCCTCGGTCGCGGCGGCCTTCGCGCCGGACGCCGGCTGGTTGATCGTGGCACGAGCCGTCATGGGCGTCGGCGCTGCGGCGGTGATGCCGTCCACGCTCTCGCTGATCAGCAACATGTTCCAGGACGAGCGCCAGCGCGGTACCGCCATCGGCCTGTGGGCGGCCTCGATCTCGGTCGGCGTCGCGATCGGCCCGCTCGTCGGCGGTCTGCTGCTGGAGTCGTTCTGGTGGGGTGCGGCCCTGCTGATCGGCGTGCCCGTCATGGCGCTGGTCCTGGTCGCCGCGCCGCTGCTCGTTCCCGAGTACCGGGCGCCGCAGGCCGGTTCGCTGGACCTGCCGAGCGTGCTGCTGTCGATGGCCTCGCTGCTGCCGATCGTGTACGGGATCAAGGAGTTCGCCAAGCACGGCCTCAACGGGACCGCGATCGCGACTGCCGCCGTCGGGCTGCTGTTCTCGGTGCTGTTCGTCCGCCGCCAGCTCAAGCTGGCCAACCCGCTGCTGGACGTACGGCTGTTCGCGAACCGGACCTTCAGCGGTGCGCTGGGTGTCTTCCTCTTCTCCGCGATCGCGCTCGGCGGGGTCTACCTGCTCTTCACCCAGTACCTGCAGCTGGTGGCTGGGCAGTCACCGCTGGAGTCCGGCCTGTGGATCCTGCCCGCGGCGCTCGGTCTGGTGGCCGTCTCGATGCTGGCTCCGAAGATCGCTCGTAAGGTGCGTCCCGCCTACGTGGTGGGTGGCGGCACGCTCTTCTCGGTGGCCGGCTACCTCGTGCTGACCCAGGTCGAGGCGTCCGGGCTGACCCTGCTGATCATCGGCTTCTACCTGCTCTACCCGGGCATCGCCCCGACCATGGCGCTCGCCACCGGGCTGGTGATCGGATCCGCCCCGCCGGAGAAGGCGGGCGCCGCCTCCGCGGTCAACAGCACCGCGAGCGACCTCGGCGTCTCGCTCGGCATCGCCATCCTGGGCAGCATCGGCGCCGCGATCTACCGGTCCGAGATGCCCGCCGACGTCCCCGCCGCGGCGGCCGACACCCTGCCAGGCGCCCTGGCCGCCGCCGAGGACCTGCCCCCCGCCCAGGCCTCCGCGCTGGTCGAGCAGGCACGTGACGCCTTCGCCGAAGGTCTGAACATCGCCGCAGGCGGGGCCGCACTCCTGGCCGCACTGGCGGCGGTCCTCGCGATCACGTTGCTCCGCCGCGTGCCCCCGACCGGCGAACCGGCACCCGCCGACGACGCACGGGAGGACGAACTGCTCCAGGTCTGACGCCAACCACGAAGGTCAGGGTGGGCACCGGTCAGGGTGGGCTTCGGCCTGCCCTGACCGTGTGCGTGGGTCAGCCGACGGGTTCGAACTCCAGCTGTTCGGCGGTCTCCTTGCGGCCAGTGGGCGGGGTGGGCTGGGCCGGGCGCTTGCGGCCGGGCCACCACCAGTTGGCGTGACCGAGCAGGCTCATCAGCGCCGGTACGAGGACCAGCCGGACGATCGTCGCGTCCACTGCGACTGCCACCGCGAGGCCGAGGGCCATCATCTTCACCGTCGGGTCGGGCTGCGGGACGAAGCTCCCGAAGACGAAGATCATGATGAGCGCGGCCGAGGTGATGAGGCGAGCGGTGGCGCCGATGCCGATCACCACGCTCTCGTGCGGGTCGCCCGACCGTTCGTACTCCTCCTTGATCCGGGACAACAGGAAGACCTCGTAGTCCATGGAGAGTCCGAAGATCAGGGCGAACATGAAGAGCGGGACGAACGACATGATGGGGATCGCCTGGTCCACCCCGAGCAGCTGGATGCCCCAGCCCCACTGGAAGACCGCGGTCACGACCCCGAACGAGGCGCCGATGGACAGCAGGTTCATCAGCGCGGCCTTGATCGGAACGATGATCGAGCGGAAGGCGATGATCAGCAGCACGAGGGCGACGCCGACGACCGCGACGACCACGATCGGCATGCGGTCCCCGACCGTGTCGGCCAGGTCGATGATCGCCGGGTTCTCGCCGCCGAGGTAGACGGTGGCGCCGGGATGTTCGGCGAGCACGGCCGGGATCTCGGTGCCGCGCAGCCGGTGGACCAGGTCCGTGGTCTCCTCGACATGCGGCGCGGTCGCCGGGATGACCTGGAGCAGCGCGGTGGTGCCGGTGATGACGGGCTCGGCGGTGAACGCCACGCCCGGCACCTCGGAGACCCGCTGCTTGAGCGCCTGGCCGAGCACCACGGCCTGCTTGTCGGGCTTCTTGGTCAGGTCCGGCGCGCCCTTGGGCAGCGGGATCGGCGGCTTCTCGGCGCTGGGAGCCGGCGTCACCGTTCCCTGCGGGCCGGTGAGCCCCGTGAGCCCGTCCGGCCCCTTGATGGTGGGCACCTGTCGTTTGGCCGGGCTGGGGCGTTCCTCCTTGCCCGCCTGCTTGCCAGGCACCTTCGCGACGATGACGAACGGGCTGTAGTGCCCCGCGCCGAATTCCTTGGCGACGACGTCGTACGCCTGCCGCGAGTCCGTCTTGGGCGAGGCGATGCTGTCGGCCATCACCCCGAACCGCAGGCTGAGAGTCGGCACGGAGAGCGCCAGCAGCACCAGCGTCGCCGCGATCGCGTACGGCCAGGCGTTGCGGTCGACGTGGCGCCCCCACGTCATCCAACGCGTGGAGCTGCGGTCGGGCCGTACGCGCGGCAGCTTGTAACGGTCGATGCGCGTGCCGAGCGCGCCCAGGATGGCGGGCAGCAGGGTGAGCGCGCCGAGCACCATGAGGCCGACCGACAGCGCTGAGGCGAGCCCGATCCGGCCGATGAACGAGATGCCGGACAGGAAGAGGCCGCAGATCGCGAAGACGACCGTTCCCCCGGCGAACACCACGGCATGCCCGGAGTGCGCCATGGCGCGCCCGACCGCCGTCTCCACGTCGTCGCCGTCGGCCAGCTGCTGGCGATAACGCGTCACGATGAACAGCGCGTAGTCGATGCCGGCGCCGATGCCGAGCATCGCGGCGACCATCGGCGCGGTCGGATGCACCTCGACCGCCGACGCCGCGAAATGGATCATCGAGTAGGCGATGACCATCCCGCACAGCGACACCAGGATCGGGATCCCGGCGGCCAGGAACGAGCCGAAGGCCAGCAGCAACACCAGCATGGCGAGCATGATCCCCACGCCCTCCTGCGGGCCGCCCTTCGGCTGGTTGAGGATCATCGCGACGATGCCGCCGAACTTGACGTCCAGCCCGGCCATCCGCGCCGGCTCCACCGCCTCGTCGAATCTGTCCAGGTCGGCGGCGCTGACGTCGCCCATCGTGCCCTTGAGGTTGACCCGGATCACGACGGCGTCGTGGCTCTTCATCCCGCCCATGCCCTGGATGTACGGGTTCTCGGCGAAGGCGACGCGGTCGAGCGCGGTCAGGTTCTCGATGGCCTTGCCCACGGTGAGCGCGACCCGCCAGTCCCCCGGGCTCGCGTCGGCCGTGGAGTGGAAGACCACGGTGGCGGTGGGTCCGGTCATCGCGGGGAAGTCCTGGCGCAGGGTGTCGATGGCGCGCTGGGTCTCGGTGCCGGGGAGGGAGCTCTGCTGGACGAACATGCCGCCCTGGGTGACCCCCAGGACCCCCGCCCCGAGCATCAGCAGGATCCAGAGCTCGAAGACGGCGCGCCGTCGCCGTACGCAGAGGCGTCCCAGCCTCTCCAGTGTTCGCGCCATGATCCGCAGAAAAACACGCTCGGTGCATTTTTGCAATAGCTGCAAGTTTGCAGTCGTGTTAGTGTCCGTGACATGGGTCACGTTGAGGGGTTGCGCGAGCGGAAAAAGCAGCGCACCCGCCGGACGATCGCCTCTGAGGCGCTCCGTCTCTTCGCCGAACGCGGCTACGAGGAGACGACGATCGCCGACATCGCCGAGGCCGCCGACGTGTCACCCCGCACGTTCTTCAGCTACTTCCCGAGCAAGGAGGACGTCGTCTTCGCCGAGATCGATGACCGGCTCGCCGAGGTGGCCGACCGCCTCACCCGACGGCCACCCGGCGAGCCCCCCATCAAGACCATCCGGCGCAGCATCGTCGACATCATGGAGGCCCTGGTCACCGAGCACGGCGCCTACGGCGCCGTTCAGGTGCAGCTCATCCTCGAACGGCCCGGCCTGCGGGCGTGCGCCCTCCAGCGCATGACCGCCACCCAGCAAGAGCTGGAGCAGCACCTGCGCGACCTCTGCCCCGGCATCAGCGAGATCGACGCCGTCGCCGTCTCGGGGGTCGCCATCGGCGGCATGCAGTCGGTCATCGTCCACTGCCGCCGGCACGGCTACTCCCCAGAGGCCATGCGCGACGCCCTGGACCGCACCATCACCCTCGTCGAAAACGGCGTCTGCTCCGTAGCCGCCCTCAACGAAGCGCCCGCCACGGAGATCAGCAAAGCCCCGCCTGCCCCAAACCAGCGACCCCGGCCCGCACGCGAGCGCGCTAACGGGTCGTGAAGCGAGCCGAAGGCGAAGCTTCACGAGAGATCGCGAAGCGATGCCGCGATCGCCGCTTTTGCGGTTCGGCGGCCGAGCCGCCAGGCGAGGCGGTCGAGGCCGCCAAAGCCATAAATACAGCGTCAGTCGGAGACCTTGATGCGGAGGCGGCGGAAGCCGCGGCCTTTGTTCTCCACCTTGGCGACCTGGATGCGGCCGATCTGCTTGGTGGATGCGACGTGGGTGCCGCCGTCCGCCTGGGTGTCCAGGCCGACGATGTCGACGATCCGTACGTCCTCGACCTCCGGCGGCACCAGGTTGGTGGCCGTCCGGATGATGTCGGGGATCTCGAACGCCTCCTTGCGCGGCAGTTCCTTGACGTCGATGCGCCGGTCCGCCTCGACCTCGGCGTTGCAGGCGTCCTCCACCGCCTGCTTGAAGCCGGGTGGCACCTCGCGCAGGTCGAAGTCCATGCGGGCCGCCAGCGGCTCCATGTTGCCGCCGGTCACGAGGCAGCCGTAGTCGCGGAAGACCACGCCGCAGAGCAGGTGTAGGCCCGAGTGGGTGCGCATCAGCGCCGTACGCCGAGCGTCTTCGACGGCTCCCGTCACGGCGGTGCCTGCGGGCGGGATCGGGTCGCCCTCCACCGGGATGAGCTCAAGGTCGCCGCCCTTGCGGACCCCCGCGATGCGGGTTTGCACGCCCTGCCAGAGCAGCACGCCCTCGTCCGGCGGCTGGCCGCCCCCGCCCGGATAGAACGCGGACCGGTCCAGGACGATGCCCTCGGGGCCTGAGGCGAGTACGAGCGCGTCCCATTCGCGTAGCGACTGGTCGTCGAGTTCGAGACGAGCCGTACGCCCGTGGTGATGTGTCCCCATAACCGACACCCTAGGCCCGCGTTGGGATCACCAAGGGCCGTACGGGCCGGAACCGGAGTTGCCGCCGCCCTTTTTGTTCTTGTACGGCTTGACGGCGGGTTTCACGTCGGCGAGATAGATCGCGGCGACGATGAACGCGGCGATCGGGAGGAACGACAGCAGCGACAGGATGCCGGCCGCGCCGCCAAGGCCCACCACGTTGGCCACCACCAGCAGGATCAGCCACAACTTCTTGGTCTGCTTGTCGGCCGCCGGGAAGGCGCCCTCGGGTACCTGGAGCACGTCGATCAGCGCGATGACCTCGAAGACGAACGCGACGATCGCGAGGAACCAGAAGAAATAGAACAGCCCTGACATCATCGTGCGATCACCACTCTTGTCGCGGCCATGGACCTCGTGCCCCTTCAGAGTAGTCAACGACGAGGCCCGGCCGGATGATCCCGGCCGGGCCTCGTTCATGTCAATCCGAAGAGCGACGGCTCAGGCGTCGGTCTTCTTGGACGCGGCAGACTTGGTCTGGGTCTGCGCGGTCTTCTTCTGCTGCGCGGCCCGGGCCTTGGGCGCGGGCTTCGCCTCGGTGATCTCGGCGACCTCTTCGGCCTCGCGGTGCACGACCTTCTTGCCGCGCTCGGCGAGCTCGTCGATGAACCCGACGGTCCGGGTGCCGAAGTGGGTCACGTACGCGACCGCGGCGCCGGGCAGGTCCTTGACCTCGACCCGGTCCTGCACCTTGGTCGCGGCCTCACGGACCTCGCCGCGGTACTTGCCCACGGTCTCAAGGACCTGCTCGCGGACCTGGCCGCGGTACTTGTCGACGGTCTCGCGGAGCTCGCCCTGGTACTTGGTGGCGGTCTCGCGGGCCTTGGTCACCTGCTCGGGCAGCTCGCGCACCTTCTCGGCCGCGAGGTCGCCGCCGCCGATGAACGTGTAGACGGCCTTGTTCTCGCGGAGGTTGCTGGCAAGCGTCATCCGGCCTCTTCCTTTCCTTCTGGTTGGTGCTCGGTCAGCACGTCGGCAGCTTCGTTCTCCTTGCGGAATGACACATAGATGTCCAGCAGCACTTGTTTCTGCCGCTCCGTGAGGAGCAGGTCGGCCCGCAGGGCGGCCTCCACGTCTGTGTCGGCCTCGCGTTCCTCGAGAATTCCGGCCTGGATGTACAACGCCTCGGCGGAGATCCGCAGACCCTTGGCGATCTGCTGCAGTATCTCGGCGCTCGGCTTGCGCAGGCCTCGCTCGATCTGGCTCAGGTAGGGGTTGGAGATCCCCGAGACGTCGGCGAGCTGCCGGAGCGAGATCTTCGCCCGTGTGCGCTGCTCACGGATGTACTCCCCAATGGAGCCGACCTTCGAACTTGCCATGTCTCCACCTTGCGTCATGGTGCTTGCAATTGCAAGCACGCTGCTAGCACTTGACCTGTGAGTCCAGACACATTACGCAAACCCGCATGTCGGCGGCGTTATGGAGGTAACAGGACGGTGCTCAGTTGACCGATGAGGGCGGTTGATCGATCAGGTCAGTTGACCAATGATGCGGGCGCGGTCCATGTGTTGCAGACGGAGAGCTTCTGGCCCTGGAAACCCTTGACCACCCACCCCGCGTAGTTGCGGCCGGAGCCGTGGTCGCGCCGGTCGGCCGGCTGCCGCTCGTCGCCCCGGCCCTGCACGTCCACGATCATCGCGACGTACTGCTCCCGGGTCATCCCGATGGTGCGGCGCTCGGCCCCCAGGAAGGCCCCGGCGAAGCACTGCGCCTGGAGCTCGATGCGGCGGCTCGCCGCGTTGCGGCCCGTGATGTCGGACTGCTCCATCTCCTGATGCCCGTACGACAGGATCCCCGAGCTGTCCTGCACGTGATGGCCGTACTCATGCGCGATCACACGGGCGAAGACGGCGAAGTGCGACAGGGACTCGCCGCCGGAGGTCTCGACGATGTGCCGCAGTCCCACGTACATCGTGTTGTTGGCCGGGCAGTAGAACGCCGACGCCCCCGGGCTCGGGTAGGTGCCGCACGGGCTCCGGCCCGGACCGCTCCAAAAGACCCGCTTGGGGGGCGTGAAGGGCACGTCCGCCTTGGCGAACTGCCGCGTCCACGAGGTGTCCAAGCATGAGCTCAACGCGTTCATGAACCGGTCCATCGAGGCGACGCCCGGGCCGATCTGCGGCACCTGGCACTGGACCGGTGTGAGCGCGCCCGTGCCGTAGAGCTTGTTATTCGTGACCGTCTCGCGGGTCACCGCTTCGCCGCCCCGCGTACCCGGCCGCCCGAACTGGCCGCTGGCCCCGTCGCCGAGGGACGAGACGACCGAGAAGCCCAGAATCGCCAGGACGCCGAGCGCGGCCACCACACCGACCAGTCCCACCACGAGACCGCTGGCCGTACGCCGCTGCGGATGGCGCGGGGGCTGGTAGTGATACTGCGGCGGTACGCCGCCAGGACCAGGCAGGCGGTATGGCGGTGCCGGTGTGGGCGCCGGGGGAGGGTGGTGGCCTGCCATAGCAAAAAATCATCCCATAGTGGCCGCCCTTAACCTTGCCTACCTGCCGTACCGGTACGCTTTGCCGCCATGTTGAGTCGCCTGCGGCCAATGGTCGCCTCTCTGGCCGTCGCCGCGCTCATCCCGTTGACCACCGGCGCCGCGTTCGCCGACGACGCCACCACCGCGGCGCCCGAACGGGTGATCAAAGACGAGGTCACGCTCAAGGTCGGGCCGGGCGGCGTCACGCATGCCCGCGAGACGATCGTCTACGAGTTCGGCGGCACCCGCGAGCTCAGGCGGACCTTCGTCACCCGCAGCCACGACAGCGTGACCCGCGACCGCGTCTACAAGGTCGAGAACGTCAAGGCGACCAGCCCGGACGGCGGCCCGGCGAACGTGTCCACGTCCAACTCGGGCACCCGCACCACGGTCAAGGTCTCGGGCCCCGCCCCGTTCACCGGCCGCAAGACCGTCGTCCTCGACTACGACGTCCGCGGCATCGCCACACCCCTCGGCGGCATCGAGGAACTCCGCTGGACCGCGCTCGGCGGGTGGAAGGTCCCGATGGACGCCGCCCGGGTGACCGTGGACGCCGGCACGATGATCCGCAGCATCAACTGCTTCGCCGGGCCGCTGGAGGGCTTGACCGGCTGCTCGCAGTTCTTCACCGACCACACCCGCACGCGCGGCGAGTTCCGGCATGACCAGCTGTTGCCGGACGAGTACGTCACGGTGGTCGTCGGCCTCCCCGCGGGAACCACCAAGGCCCAGCCGATCTACGAGCGCCGGCACACCGTGGCGACCGCGTTCTCGGTCAACGGCATCACCGGCAGCGCCCTCGCGGGCCTCCTCCTGCTCCTCCTCGGCGGCGTGATCGCCCTCTACCTCCTCCGCGGCCGAGACGCCCGGGTTGTCGCCCAGAAAGCCGCCGAGGGCGACCACGCCCCCCTGGCCGGCTCGGAATTCGAGCCGCCGGACGGCGTCCGGCCAGGCCAGATCGGCACCCTGATCGACGAGCAGGCCGACGTCATCGACGTGACCGCCACGATCGTCGACCTCGCCGTCCGCGGCTACCTGCTGATCGACGAGGAGGACCGCGAGGTCACCGGCCGCCTGGACTGGGAGCTCCAGCGCCTGGAACGCCCGGCGGACGACCTCCTCCCCTACGAGCGCCTGCTCCTGGACTCGCTCTTCACGGCCCCCGACGGCACCCCCCGTACCGCGGTGAAGCTGTCAGCCCTGGGCGGCACGTTCGCCAACAACCTGGCCAAAGTCCGGTCCGCGATGTACGACGACGTGGTCGCGCAGGGCTGGTTCGCCCGCCGCCCGGACAGGGTGCGCTCCCGCTGGACGATCACCGGCTTCATCCTCACCGGCGTCGGCGTCCTGGGCACGATCGCGCTGGCCCTCTTCACAGACCTCGCCCTGGTCGGACTCGCCGTGATCATCGCGGGCGCGGCGCTGGCGTACGGCGGCCAGTACATGCCGGCCAAGACGGCCCACGGCGCGACGGTCCTCGCCCACATCATCGGCTTCCGCGCGTTCCTGGAACGCGGCGAGATCTCAGAGAACGACGAGATCGCCGCCCGCCAGCGCATCGCGCTCTTCTCGCGCTTCCTGCCGTACGCCGTGGTCTTCGACCTCGTCCCCAAGTGGGCCAAAACCGTCGAGAACGCGGGAGAGCGAGCCAAGGGCGCCGACAACCTCTACTGGTACGAAGGCCCCGCCGAGTGGGACCTCTCCAAGTTCGCCGAGTCGATGCGCACCTTCACGCTCACCACCTCAGGCTCGATCTCCCAGTCCAGGGGCCTGTGATTGGACCTCTCCTGGCGGGTAGGGGCCCAGTACAGGAGGTGAACGGCATGCTGGCAGAAGCATCCCCGACCGGTGCGAACATCCTTCTGATCGTCGGGCCGATCATTCTCGCTCTGGCACTCGTCGCATGGCTGGGGCTGACGTGGTACGCCAAGCAGAAGCGCCTGCCCCATCCGGAACGCCTGCACGGCAAGGCGACCAAGCGAGGCCCCGTAGCAGGCGGCATCATCGAAGGCGACCCAGGCCAACGCAAGCCATAAAGGCAAGCCCTCAGCCCCCACCCCTTCCGGCCGAACAGGTGGGAGAGCGGGGGGAGTTGGGGAGCGGGGGTAACTGCCACGCAAGACCCCCGCCCCCTGGGCTACGTCAGTCGGCGATCATCCCGCCGCTGAGGTTGGCGATCGCCCCTGTCATCGCGCTGGAGCGGTCCGAGGCGACGAAGGCGGCCACGTTGGCGATCTCAGCGACCGTGGGCAGCTGCTTGCGCAGTGTCCGGTCGGCCATCCGGGCCGCGAACGCGTCACCAGTGATGCCATAGGCATCAGCGTGCAGGCCGTACACCTCAGACAGCTGCGGCGTTTCAGGCATCCCCGCCGCGTTCAGACAGACGACACGGACGCCATGCGGGCCCAGCTCGGCCGCCAAACCCCGCGACAGCGCCTCAATCGCCGCCCACGCCGGCGCCATACCGCCCATGAGCGGAACTGCCGTCCGCGACGGAGACGCCGTGATCGTCAAGATCACACCGGATCCCTGGCCGGTCATGCGCCGCGCGGCAGCCCTCGCCGTCAGGAAGTTGGCCTTGGGGTAGGTGGCCATGGGCAAATCGAAAGCGTCGAACGACAGGTCGGCCAGCGGAGTGCCCTGAATGCCTGTCTGGGGAAGGCTGATCGCGTTGAACGAGACATCGAGGGATCCGGCATTCCGGACCACCGCATCGGCGTGCGCTTCGACGGCAGCCTCATCCAGTACGTCCACCGAGGCGACATCGGCGACGCCACCCGAGGCCTGGATCTTTTCCGCGACCGTCTCCAACGCGGCGGTGGTACGCCCAGCAAGGAAGACCCGTGCGCCCTCCGCGGCGAAGGCGTGAGCGACCGCGCTTCCGATGGCTCCGCTCGCTCCGTAAACAATGGCGTTCTTCTTTTCCAGCAACACTGCTACTCCTGGTTGTTGGATTTGCCTGCTTATGACGCGACGGGCCCTGCTGCTACGAGCGTCGCGTTCTGGCGCTCGAGCGCCTTGGCGTCACCGATGCGCCAGCCTTCGGCCATGGGCTCTGACAGTGGATCGGGAAAGATGTCCTCCTCACCTCTCTCGACTCCGTCGAAGATGGCTTGCGCGACGGACTCCGGAGAGGCCTTGGGTATGTCGAGGTCGCGGACCATGTCGGTGTCCACGGGACCGGCCAGGACGGCATGAACCCCCACGCCACGTCCGGCCAGAAGAGCGCGCAGCGATTGGGACAGAGAGAATGCGGCTGCCTTTGAGACCGAATAGGCCGGCATGACCGGCAAGGCGGCAAAGGCCGCCACCGACAGAACGTTGACGATGGCTCCCCGAGAACGGGTCAGCAACGGCAGGAAGGCCTGGGTCACGTCATACGTGCCGAAGAGATTGACGGCCAGGTGCCGTTCGAGCGTGGCACGATCGCTGAGGTCATCGAAAAGCGCCAGGCCGGCGTTATTGACGAGGATGTCGAGAGACCCGACCCTCTCGACAGCCGCCCGGGTCTGCGCCGCGTCAGTCACGTCCAGGGTGAGGGGCGTGACTCGCCGATCTGAGTGGGCCAGGGGCTGGCGCGTACCGGCATACACCTGTTTCGCGCCTCTCCTCAAGGCCTCCTCGACCAGCGCCTGCCCGATGCCACGATTGGCCCCGGTCACCAGAACCACTTTGCCTGCGATCGTCATACGAGTACGGCTCCTCACGTGTCCCGACGCCCGGATCGTCCGGCCGTCACAGATACAGAACCCACGACGTCTGGAAACTGGGCGCGCATCAACCGCCCAGTTCACGGCTCGGCCGGTGTCGATACCAAGAAGACGTGACGCGGAGGTGGACTGATGACAACCGGCCTGATCAACAGGGCACGGGCGGGAGACGGCGAGGCGTTCCGGGAGTTGACCGAGCCGTACCGCCGAGAGCTGCATATGCACTGCTACCGGATGCTCGGGTCCTTCCAGGACGCCGAGGACGCCCTGCAGGACACGCTGCTGGCCGCCTGGCAAGGCCTCGGAGCGTTCGAGGGACGCGCCTCGGTCCGCACCTGGCTCTACCGGATCGCCACCAACCGGTGCCTCAACGCGCGTCGCTCGGCCAACCGGCGCCAGGCCAAGGAGTGGGACATCCCCGACATTGACCCCCCAGAGCCGACCCGGCTCGGTGAAGTCGTCTGGCTCGAACCGTATCCCGACGCCCTCCTGGAGAACGTGCCGCTCGACCCCGAGGCACGCTACGAACAGACCGAAGCCCTCTCCCTGGCCTTCGTGACCGCCCTGCAGGTCTTGCCCGCCCGCCAGCGCGCCACGCTCATCTTGCGCGAGGTACTCGGATACCACGCCAATGAGGTGGCCGACATGCTCGACTCGACCGTCGAATCAGTCAACAGCGCCCTCAAACGGGCCCGCGCCGCCCTGCAGCACCGCCTGCCGCCGACAGACGAGCGCCAACCGCCTCCCGCCCCCGGGTCACCCGCCGAGCAGGCGCTCGTGGCAAAGTTCGTCCACGCTTACCAGTCCGGCGATGTCGACGCGCTGGTCGCCTTGCTCACCGCCGATGTCCGCGTCTCCATGCCACCGATCCCCCTCGAATACCACGGCCGCGACGCCGTGGCCCGCTTCTACGCCAGCATCATCCGCCAAGACCGGACGTATGACCTCGTCCCGACGCGGGCGAACGGTCAACCGGCGTTCCAGGCCTACCTTCTCGCCCCCAACGGCATCCGACACGCAACCGGCCTCCTCGTCCTCACCCTCACCGGCGACCAGATCTGCGCCGTGACCCGCTTCGACAACAGCGTGCTCCCGTCGTTCGGGCTGCCACGCGCACTCCCAGGCTGAAAGCTGGGGGATCGAGGAGTTCGATGGCGGCCAGATCCTCACCGGGTCCACGGCACGTGCACGATCGACTCCGGCCGTAGTGGCCATTCGGCGATGGTGAGGCTGAGCCGGTCGTCGTGGGGGAACCGGTCGTCCTCGTCGCGTGGCAGTGCGCTGCGGACGAAGCAGCGGTGCAGCAAGAGTTCCCGGCGCTGGTCCAGCGGGTCATCGTCGTCGAGTCGGTCAGCCGGGCGTTGCGGAGGGTCCTCACCGATGTCCACCTCGCCGTCCCAGTTGAGGTGCAGGCCGTCCTCGTCGGAGTAGAACCGGTGGAAGCTGGTTCGCCATTGCGAGTTGGAACCCCAGCCGTGCGACAGGTCACTGGTGGGACGCGGATCGCGACGGGAGGCGAAGTACAGCGTCGAGGTCGTGGCCACCGCGGCGTCGATCAGGTGTCGGGGAGCCCGCACCCGCACACCGGCCCGGCTGAACAGCAGGTCACCGAACCAGAAACCCGGCCACAGCACCTCCTCCAGGGTCACGCGCGTCGCGCCCGGATCCTGCACCACGGCGAAGATCTCGTGGTGGAACGGGGAGAACGCCTCGGCGTGTTCGAACGGAGTCAGCCCGATATCGGTGAAGAACCTCGTGTACGCAGCCAGCCCGTCGGACTCCAGCCTCCGGGAACCAAGCCAGCCAGGGGTGGCGGTAACCCGCCATCCGCCGAGCTCCAACCTGTGGGTGGTGCTGCCCTCGATGACAGCACGTCCTCCGGTGACACCGAACCCGGCGGGCGGGTCCCCCTCGGGGCAGAAGAGTTCGATCAACTGGTCGCTGACCCGGCTCAGCGCGTACAGCTTCATGATCCGCCACCGCTGCTCGTCGTCCCCGCCGGCGGGTATCCGCTCTCGCCTGCGCAGCGGCGCCAACTCGGCCAGATGGTCGGCCGCCATCCGCTGCTGACCAGCCAGATATCGCTGACGCCCAGCGACGTCGTCATGGTGGTCGTGCAGATCTTCGTACAGCCGGCGGAAATAGCCCCAGTCGAGTCCCATGGCGCGATCATGACCCCGCCGTTCCACACCGGCAACGACATTTCAGGGTGCCCGGTGGCTCAGGATCGTGCGAGGAGACAGACGCGTGGCCCCCGTCCGTCGGGTGCTTTGCCGGTGATCTCCGGTGGCCGCCAGGGTGGAGATCATCCTTGCCGGAGGATGTGCGACATGAGGGGCATATCCGCAGATAAACGGCATTGACCGGCCCGTGGGGCGGTGCTGGGCTGGGAGGAGCGAACGAACAGATCACGCATCCAACGGGGGGAATGACGATGGCTCTTGGCGACCAGATCGGTCATGACACCGGACAGATCACGGGGACGCGGATCCTGCCGGGCGAGTCAGGCGAGCCGAAGGTGGAGGTGTCGTTCGAGGCACGGGGCCACCTGCTCAACGAAGAGATCACGGACATGGGGACGTACGTCTCGCGTAGGCGGCCGGACGGCTCCCTCTACGGTGACGGCCAGGGCGTCACCATGACCGCGAGCGGCGAGACCGCCCTCTGGAAGGGCTCGGGGGTCGGCAAGCTCCTGCGCAACGGAGCGACCTCGTGGCGCGGTGCCATCTACTTCCAGACGGAGTCCGAGAAGCTCTCACGCCTCAACGGCATAGCCTGCGTCTTCGAGTACGAGGCCGACGAGAGCGGCAAGGTCGAGTCCAAGACCTACGAGTGGAAGTAGCCGCTTCACACGAGCGCGCAGTGCCCTGGGCCAGAGGGCACTGCGCGTCTCGGTCACCCCGCGAGCAGACTCGCGACCACTCGATGTCGTAACCGACAAACAGGGAAACATCTCACGGTTCAGCCATCAGGAGTCCGTCCCGCAAGCCACCGGGGGCGAAGTGATTCGGAACGAGATCAGTCAGCGGCCACCGGTTCCACGTCCAGCACCGCCTTGCCCGCGATGCGCCGGTCCAGCAGTACCTGGGCGGCCTCGGTGACGCGCGTCCACGAGCCGCGCCAGTCGACCTCCGGGGAGAGCCTCCCGGCCGCCACGAATCCCAGCAGGATGGCTATGTCGGGGCCGACCTCATGGACGTCGCCGAACGTACTCATCGTCTTGGACGGGCCGATGAAGAAAAGCGAGTACGGCGCGAACTCCGCTGGCTGGTCGGACGCCCAGCCGATGTTCTGCACAGCCCCGCCCGGCGCGAGGAGTTCCCAGGCGGCGGCCAGTTGCGGTCCACCAACGTTGTCGAGAATGAGGTCGACCGGTCGGTCGATACCCTCCAGGCCGACCACCACCTCGTGGGCGCCCAACTCGGTCAGGCCGCCGGCGCGGGCCGCCGATCCCACCGAGGCGATGACATGGGCACCGCCCAGGGCCGCCAGCTGGACGGCATAGCGGCCGACGCCTCCGGCCGCGCCGGTGATCAGCACCCGGCGTCCCAGGATGGAGCGGGAGCGCAACGTGCGCAGCGCGGTGATACCGGCCATAGGCAGTGCCGCGGCGTCAGCGAGGTGGACTGGGGCGGGGACTTCAGCCACCGCGGTGGTGTCCACGGCCATCCGCTGGGCCCACGCGCCGGCACCGAATGCCGCGACTCGAGCGCCTACGGCCGGTCCGGTGCCGTCCGTCGCGGCACGGACGACGACACCGGAGGCGTCGTAGCCGTGCACGGTTCCGGCCGGGCGCTGGCTGGCACCAGCTACCTCGCCGCGGTTGAGCGAGATGTGCCGCACCTCGATCATCAACTGGTTGGGCGCCGGGTGAGGTTCGGCTGCCGTCCCAAGACGTAGGGAACCGGGGACGTCGGGATCAACGACGAGCGCGCGCATGTTCATCAAGAACTCCTCCGTGGACGGCAGCATCCGGACTAACAGTCCGCTTAGTGCACGGTATCCTATCCGGACTGATAGTCCGTCTCAGTGGGGAGCGCCGATGGCCCAACAGCGCGCCGAACGCGCCGACGCGGCCCGCAACCGCCGCGCGGTGCTACACGCGGCTGAACAGCTCCTGGCCGAAGGTGGCGGAGAGCATGTGTCGCTCGATCGCGTTGCCGCCCTTGCCGGAGTCGGGAAGGGCACCGTGTTCCGTCGATTCGGCAACCGCGCCGGGCTGCTGCAGGCGCTGCTGGAGGAAAGGTCCCGCGAGCTACGCGACGCGATCACGAACGGCCCGCCGCCTTTGGGACCTGGAGCACCCACCCGGGAACGACTGCTCGCCTTCCTCGACCAGCTTGGCGCGATCGCCGAAGGCAACGCCGTGCTGTTGTCCGCACACGAGCAAGCCTGCGCCGAGGACAAGTACAGCGACCCCAGCTACCAATCCTGGCATCGCCATCTCCGCGCCCTGCTAGCCGACGAACGCCCCGATCTCGACGCCGACTTCCTGGCCCATGCCGTCCTCGCTGTCTTCGACGGCGACCTGATCCGCCATATGACACCGCCCGACGACCCTCGACGCTTCACCCGTTCCATCCAGCGAATGGCCACGGCACTCCTCGACCGTGGGGCGGTGGTTGTTTCATAACGGAATGCACAACCGGCGCAGGTCGCGGTGTATTGCCAGCGATCACTTGGGGTCGTATGTAGAGTACTAACCATGGGCTATGTAGAGTTCGAGCGACGCAGGAACGGTTCGGGGCGGTCCGGGGTGTTCGTTGCCTGGGAGTTGCTGGCATGGCTGGGGATCGTGCTCGCCGCAGTCGCGGCGGCCGTGCTGGCGGTGCTGACGCCTGCGGTGGCCCGGCCGGTCAGTGTGGCGGCGGCGGTGGCCGGCCTGCTGCTTGCTGTGTACGCCGCGGTGCGGGGAAGTGGGACACGGTGAGCCGGGGCCCGCGGATGACGCTGCAGACCCAGATGGTGCTGCGCCAAGCGCTCCTGGAGCCGGGCCGTGAGTGGTACGGGCTGGAGATGGTGCAGGCCACCGAGCTGCCCACCGGCACCGTCTATCCGATCATCACCCGGCTGGAGCAGGTCGGCTGGATCACCTCCCGCTGGGAAGAGCCCGCCGAACAGCGCGACACCGGCGCCCTCGGCCGTCCCCGCCGCCGCTACTACCAGCTCACACAGGAGGGCGCCGAGAACGCCCGGCTCGCCCTGGCCAAGGCCCACGCCAACCGCGCCACCGCCCCCAAGCCCTGGGGTTCGCTACGCCCGCACACTCCTGGGACCACTGCGTGATCCGGAAAGGCCGTCGCCGCACACCTGACCTCGAGTACGAGTTCACCCGCTTCGCTGGCGTGGTCCGCGCTGGTGCAGATCGTGCGGCGCGCAGGGCCGAGGACGCGGCGGCGGACATGGCGGCGGACTCGGCGATGTACGCGGAGGACGTGGCACGGCATGCGCGGATGGCTGCGGATGCGGCGGCGAACGCGGCGGATACGGCGAAACATGCGGCAACGGACGCGGCAAGCGCGGTGGTGTACGCGAAAGACACGGTGAGGTGTGCGGTGGCGACGGCGGACGCGGCGGTGAGAGTGGTGTACGAGTCATACTCGGTGCGCCCGATGCATGCGGCGGCGAACGCGGCGAACGCGGCGGTGAACGCGACGAATGCGGTGCCGTCGAGGGACGCGGTGCACGCGATGGGCGCGGCGGAGCTACGGGGTCACGTGCGACAAATGGCGACCGCGGCGGTGGCGGCGTTGGACACGGCGGCAGCGGTGTTCGATCAGATGGAGCCGGCTGCGACGGTTCTGGTGCGGCGGCCAGGGCGGGTGACGGTGCAGCTGGTGGAGCTGGCGGTGGCGGCGTTGCCGGCCGTGCACCGGGCGCGGTACGCCGAGGAATGGCTAAGCCTGCTCGCCGAGCTGCCCACCCACCGGGCCCGGGCCGGGCACGTGCTGTCCATCCTGTCCGGCGCACCCCGCCAGGCCTGGACGCTGCGTCGTCCCCTCAAACCCGCCCCGCCAGCCCGACACGGGGTGGCTGGACGCGCACTCAAATAGGCAGCCCCCGTGGCGAGGGTTCCAGGTCGCTGGCCATAAAACGATCATGGGAAACCTCGCCTCATTTCCGCAGGCGAACCCTTGGAATCACTCGTCTAGAGGATCAGTTCATCCCGCCTCACATGGGCAAGGAGGTCGGCGAAGCCATCAGTCGACAGGGTTAGGTGACCAGCATCGGGGGCCCTTGCTGTCCCACACGCCTATGATGCGCGAAAGCTTCCCAGCTTCTAGCGCGGCGTCAGTCCCGCTACGACTGGCCTTTTGGCATGCCGCCGTCATCGGCGGCCCTCCATTGCCTGCGCTATGACCTCAGTGGACGCACCCCCCAGGAAGCGCGTGATTTTCGATACTGTCGAATTTCAGGCGGAACGAACGTCCTCCTTGGGGCCATACCCCCCACCCCAACGCCCACCCCAAACAACCAGCCACACCATCAGCATCCACAACCACTTGACACCGACACTCGCCGCTTAACTTCCCGGCATTGCGGGCTCCGCCCCCACACCCCCGCCCCTTCAGTGGTGCATACCTTCAGGGCGGCAAAAGCCACCCGAGGGTGACCCGAGCAGGCCGAATACCAACAGAAAGAAACCTTCGTAGCTTTTAGAAGGATCCCCATTCCGCTTCTTGTCTGCCAGGCCCATATGTCAGGGCATATCCATGCCGGTAGGCCCAATTCTCTGCATGTCGGCGAAGGTGAGGCGATCCAGAGTTGAGATAAATTACCGCCACCTCTTCGTCGTTCATGAAATCGAGAGCCGCCGCCATCATTCCCAGTGCAGCGTCTCTTCCGAGCCTTATCGCCAAGAGAAGCAATGTCCGTTTGAAGTTTCGCCCATAGAAGGCCTTGACAAGCGCATGCAGGTAGATGGGGTCGTCGACCTTCCGGAGTCGACTGAACTGAACTCTCCCTCTCCGTTCATTGATCCAGCTCCCATGGATGCTCAAGTTGGCCGCCGTGTCGATAAAGAGATCCACGGTCGTGCGCACCTCTGGCATCCGAGAGGGCGGCAGGCCAGCCTTGTTTGTGCGGCACTCATCTGCACCGAATGCCATAAATATGTCGGCTAGCTCTCTAGCGCGGCCATGATAGTAAGCCAAATGAAGAAGGGTGTCCCCAAATTCGTCCTGCTCGCAAAGCAGTTCCCGAGACGGCGAAAGATCGCAAATCTTCTCAGCAGAAGAAATATTGATAGCCTTGACTATTTCTTCCCATGTCGTTTCGCGTCGCGCTCTCTTGAAGAAACTCATGACAATGCGACCTCAAGGACGGTCGGAGCAATGACAGGGTTCCTGTCTCCCAAGCCTCAGGATGCACAACCGCGCATATGGAACGCAATCCCTGGAAGCCAGGCCTTAGAGGGAGTTTTGTGACGGAGTGCAGGCGCTCGGCCTCAACGTCGCCATGCTGACACTGGTCACCCTCGCCACATCTCGGCCGCGGTCGCCCGCGTTCAGTTCGGAAGGAAGCGCGTAGGCTCGCCGATGTCCAGGTCTGCGCGCCGCACGGGACGTCCGTCCCGTGCGGCGCGCATCAGTGCCAGCCCGCCGTCGGCGTAGGTGTGGCAGAGCTCGGCCAGTTCCAGGTCGCCGCCCGGCCGGAACCAGTGGGATACCGCGGTGCACATCTCCAGCAGTCCGATGGTCAGCACCTTGGCGTTCGGCACTGTGAACGTCCCGGCGGCGACGCCGTCCTCCACTGTGCGGCGCCAGATGCCCTCATACGAGTCGCGCAGGTCGAGCACGCGTTCCCGGCGCTCGCCGGAGAGGGCCCGCAACTCCGTATCACTGACGATCTTGGCCAGCCGGTCGGTGACATGGACCCACACGTGCTGCTCGATCAGCATCGCCAGTCGCTCGGGCGGCGGCTGCAGCACCTGGCATGCTTCCTCTGCGGCGCGCCTGAGTGGCTCGGTGCTGGCGATCATGATGGCCACCAGCAGGTCGTCCTTGCTGCCGAAGTGGTGGTAGAGCGACGAGAGCGTGACGCCGGACTGTGCGGCGATGTCGCGGATGCCCGTACCGTGAAATCCTCGCTCGGCGAACAGACCGATGGCCGCCGAGCGGATACGGCGAGGCGTTTCACCCGCTTCCGCAGCAGGCGTGCGCGGCATCGAAGGCTCCTCCCCGATCACAAGGCCGTCCCGGTAACGCGAACCTATCCGATGCCGTGATCATTGCCGGTCAGCCCGCCATGGTCAGCCCGCCGCTGACAGACAGGATCTGACCAGTGACGTGGGCGGGAGCCGTGGCGAAGAAGGCCACCGCCGCGGCGATCTCCTCCGGCCGGGCCAGGCGACGGTTCGGTGTCGCGCGGACGATGGCGTCCATGGTGCCCGCGGCCCGCTCGTCCTGCTTGATCTCCTCCAGCAGCGGCGTGTCCGTGGGCCCTGGGCACACGCAGTTCACGGTGATGCCGCGGCCTGCGGTCTCGCGGGCGATCGACTTGGTGAACGCGATCGTGCCTCCCTTGCATGCGGCGTAGACGGCCTCTCCGGAGGAGCCGACGCGCCCGGCGTCGCTGGCCACGTTGACGATCCGGCCGCCACCTCGCTCGAGAAGTCGCGGGATGGCCAGGTGGGTGGCGTTGAGGACGCCTTTGAGGTTGATGTGGATGAGCTTGTCCCACAGTGCAGGGTCGGTGTCGGTGAAGCGTTGCACGTGGTCCCACCCGGCATTGTTGATCAGGACGTCCAGGCCGTTCATGCGCCGGCAGGCGGAGTCCATGGCCGCGCCCAGGCCCGTGTGGTCGCCGACGTCGGCGCTCACTGCGAAGGCGGCGGGCACCTCTCTCGCGAGCGTCTCCGCCGCCGCCGTGTCAAGATCGACAATCGCGACGGTCGCGCCGGACACGGCGAGCCTGCGAACGATCGCGGCGCCGATGCCTTTCGCGCCGCCGGTCACGATCGCGGCGGTGCCGTGAAGTGCGATTTCATGGCTGGTTGGAGAATCGTCGCTCATCATGAGAACCCTGTCGTCGATAGATGGCTGGAAGGCCCCGGTGAGGTCAGTCACGGGCCTGCCCGTCAAAGGTGGTGTCGCCGACCCCGCCTGCCTTGAGCGCGCGTTTCTCGATCTTCTCGGTGGGCGTCTTGGGCAGCGGGCCTGTGAACTCGACGTATCGCGGCACCATGGGGCGCGGTAGCCGCTCGCGGCAGTGGGCGAGCAATGCCTCTGCGTCCAGTTCGGTGCCGTCCCGAAGCGACACCATGACCATCACGTCTTCTTCGGTGAGTTCGCTCGGAACGCCGAACGCGGCCACTTCCAGGACGGCAGGGTGCTCGCCGATGACGGCTTCGATATCCAGTGCGGAGATGTTCTCACCACGCCTGCGGATCACGTCCGCCCCGCGTCCCACGAAGTAGAAGAAACCGTCCTCGTCGCGGCGGGCGAGATCTCCGGTGTGGAACCACAGATCGCGCCAGGCCCGAACGGTGGCCTGTGGCATGCCGGCGTACTCGCTGAGGATCACGTGCGGTTCGAGGGGCCGGACGCAGATCTCGCCGACCTCACCGCTGGGCATCTCGAATCCGTCGGGGTCGAGGATCCTGACATCGAAAGGGCGGACGGGCCGACCGCACGAACCTGGGCGGCGTGGCTCACCCGGGCGGTTGTACAGCACAATGCCCGTGTCGCTGAGACCGTACACCTCGACCAGCTCGACGCCGAACCTGCGCTCGAACTCCCCAGCCCAAGCAGGAAGCGGAACTCCCCAGCCGAGCCGGGCCGGGTTATCCGCGTCATCGGGCGCCGGCTCCTGGTTGTACAGCATGGTCAGGGTCGCGCCCATGAAGTCGAACACCGTCGCCTGATAGTGGCGTATCTGCTGCCAGAACCGTCGTACGGAGAACCGCTCCACCAACGCCGCGGTGGCGCCCAGCACGAACGCGGGAGCCACGGTGAAGATGGCCGCGTCGGCGTGGAACAGCGGGAACGGGCAGAAGAGCACATCGTCCTCGGCCAGGCCGAGCTGCTCGGTGAAGATCTCCGCTTGCCGGAGCACGTACCGATGTGGCAGCACGCATGCCTTCGATCGGCCGGTGCTGCCGGAGGTGAACAGCAGAATGCCGGGATCGCCGGGGCGGGTCTCGTGCCGAGAGGCGACGCCCGGGTGTGCCGTCAGCTCCTGCCACGGCCGGGCCGGGATCGCGCCGACGCGCGTTCCGGTGCCGCCACGGACAAAGACCAGGCGCAGACTCGTGCCCTTCGTCGTCCCTTCGAGCACCGGCAGGAACCGGTCGTCGACGATCGCGACCTCGGCCTCGGTCATCGGCAGCACGGTCGCGAGCCCATCGCCGAGCAGCGCCGTGTTCACCGGTGCCGCCACGGCGCCGATCCGGCTCAGCGCCAGCCAGGCGACGACGAACTCGACACAGTTAGGCAGGACGAAGGCCACGGTATGTCCGGCGCGCACGCCGTGCTCAGAGAGAGCGGCAGCCACCGACCGAACCTGCGCGGCCAGCCCGCCATAGGTGAGCATCTCGTCCTCCACCCGCAAAGCGGGATGGTCGGGCCGCGTCCGTGCATGCCCATCGACGAGATCGCTGAGCGTACGCGCGTCCCCCATCACTGCCCTGTCCTTCCGTCCGCGTGACGAGCAGCGAAATCACGAAGTCCCGCTTCGGCCGCACGGCCACGCCGGGCCCTCCCCACGGCCACCGCCTCTCGCGCCAGCGCACTCACGATGGCCTCATCACCCACATCGTTCATCAACCGCCGAGTCAGTCGGATGGCCTGCGCTCGACTCGCCAGTTCCTCGGCTAGCGCGATGGCCCTGTCCAGGACACGGTCGTCCGGCAGCACCTCGCCGACCAGGCCAGCCGCGAGCGCCCACTCCGCGTCGAACCTTCTCCCAGTGAGCACCATGTCGCGTGCGCGCCCGTGCCCAACGATGGCGGGCAGCAGCACCGAAGCCCCGTTCGTGCACACCAGTCCCCACACCACCTCAGGGCATGCGAACACGGCACCGTGAGCGGCCACCCGCAGGTCGCAGGCAAGCGTCAACTCCAGCCCGCCCCCCATCGCCACACCATTGATCGCTGCGATGCTCGGCTTGCTCAACTCAAGCAAGGTCCTGGTGACCCGTTGGAGCAGTTCGATGGTCTCGTCGAACACCTCGGCGTCGGTGCGCGCCGCCTCGGACAGATCATCGCCCGAGCAGAATCCGGGCCCGGCGCCGGTCAGCACGACGGCCTCCGTCCGTTCGGACCGCTCCGCCTCGGCAAGCACAGCCATGAGATCGCACAGCATCTGACGGGACAGCGCGTTCCGCACCTCCGGTCGATTAAGCGTCACCACGGAGACGGGCCCTCGCTGGTGGAGCAGCACGTGTCCGGGGCGGCTGGCAGTACCGGATTCAAGCGACATAGAGTTATTGTATCGATCGATCGATACAATACAAGGAGGATTATGGACCGCTACGCGACCTACCAGCGGCTGGACCTGAGCTGGGCATCGGACGGCGTACTGAAGGTGACCATCGACAACCCCGGCCGCGCCAATGCCCTTGACGCGGTGGGCCACGCCGAGATCACTCGCATCTGGCCCGACGCCGAAGCCGACGAGCGGGTCCGCGCCGTTCTGGTCACCGGAGCCGGTCGCACGTTCAGCGCCGGCGGCGACCTTGACTGGATACAGAGCCTCGCCGATGACCCGCAGGCCCGCATCGCCGGGCTGCGCGAGGCCCGGGAACTCGTGACCAACCTCATCGAGTTCACCAAGCCCGTCGTCTCATCGGTGCGTGGAGCGGCGGTCGGAGCGGGACTCGTCGTGGCGCTGCTCGCCGACGTCTCTGTGGTCGCCAAGAACGCCCGCCTGATCGACGGCCATACGAGACTGGGCGTCACCGCGGGTGATCACGCGCCTCTCGTCTGGCCGCTGCTGTGCGGGCTGGCCAAGGCCAAGTACTACCTGCTGACCTGCGAGCCACTCGACGGCGCGGAAGCGGAGCGCATCGGCCTGGTCTCACTTGCGGTCGACGAGCGTGAGGTCCTCGAACAGGCCACCGACATCGCCACCCGGCTCGCAGGCGGTGCCCCCACCGCCCTGAGGTGGACCAAACAAGCTCTCAACTCCTGGCTTCGGGCAGCAACCCCGCACTTCGACGCTGCACTGGCACTCGAGTTCCTCGGGTTCGCCGGCCTGGAGGTGCAGGAGGGCATCGCGGCACTACGGGAGAAACGTGCTCCCACGTTCTGACCAGGCGGGCGGGAAGGACGCGCCTCAACAGCGAATCTCAGGTCGGAGAGCGGAGCAGCGATGGCGAACACGATGCACTAAAGAGGGTGCTTTGTTGGCGTTCGCTCCGATTCAGGGGAACAGGCCGGGTTCGAGTTCAGAGAGGATGTCCCGCCCGACCAGGCGCTTGAGCTTTGCGCGTATGGCTTCGACGTGCCGGGGCTCGGTCCCGGTGTCCAGGGCGCGGCACAGCTGTTTGGCGCGGAGATCACCGTCAGTGCGCGATCCGGGTCGTGCTGAGGACGGAAGCTGCAACGCACTTCAGTTGGCCAGTCTGAGCACACACAAGTGCTCAGACGGGGCACGGACGGGTCAGTGCTGTTCCGCCGATCGTTCGTCGCGAAACTGCTGGCGGCGGCCGGCGCAGGGCTGACTGGCCTCGGACAAGCTGGCCGCCGTGGATCTGGGTTCTCCCTGGTTCGACGTCTGCCGGGCTTGGATCGGCTTTTGGGTCATTCTGTGGGCCGGTCAGCCTGGTTCGCCTCGCGGAGAGCCGCCCAGGCGTCCGCTACGGGACCGACGTGCGCGAGCTTGTCAGGGTTGTTCACCGTGCGGATGGTCTGGATCTGTCCGTCGAGTACACCGTCCGGACCATGTCCAGGTCGACCGAACTCGGGACCTGATCGTAGGCGTCTTGTGGTGAGACCTGCCCGGAGCCGGTGATGCCGGCGTTGTTGATCAGTACGTCGAGGTGGCCGAAGCGCTCCTCGACCCGCCTCGCGGCCGCCCTGGCGGTGGTCTGGTCGGTGACGTCCAAGGTGACCGTGTGCACGTCGCCGCCGCCCGCCGCGCGCATCGCCGCAGCGGCCTCCTCGCCACGCCGCTGGTCTCTGGCCCCGACCAGGACCGTCATGCCCAGCGCAGCGAGCTGCTCGGCAACCGCACGGCCGATCCCCTTGTTCGCCCCGGTGACCAGCGCGATCTTCTGGTGTGTGGTCTGCTCGCTCATGACCAGCTCCTTGCTACAGGTGGCGTGTTCTTCTCAGAACCTGCTTTCGAACACGAGACGAGACAGCCCCGCCATCCCTGACATGAGGACAGGAAAAAAGGGTTGGGAGCGTGCACCGTGACCACGCTAGCCAGTGCATGTGGGCGTGCTTTGCCGGTGATCTCCGGTGCCGCCAGGGCGGAGATCATCTTTGCCGGAGGATGGGCGATATGAGGGGCATATCCACATTGACCGACCTGTGGGGCGGTGCTGGGCTGGGAAGAGCAACCGCATGTCCAACGGGGGAGGAGCGACGATGGCTCTTGGCGACCAGATCGGTCATAACACCGGACAGATCACGGGAACGCGGGTCCTGCCGGGCGAGCCGGGCGAGCCGAAGGTGGAGGTGTCGTTCGAGGCACGGGGCCACCTGCTCAACGAAGAGATCACCGACATGGGGACCTACGTCTCGCGCAGGCGGCCGGACGGCTCTCTCTACGGTGAAGGGCAGGGCTTCACCGTGACCGCCAGCGGCGAGACCGCCCTCTGGAAGGGCTCGGGGGTCGGCAAGCTCCTGCGCAACGGAGCATCCTCGTGGCGCGGAGCCATCTACTACCAGACCGAGTCCGACAAGCTCTCACGCCTCAATGGCATCGCCTGCGTCTTCGAGTACGAGGCCGACGAGAGCGGCAAGGTCGAGTCCAGAACCTACGAGTGGAAGTAACCGCTCCACACGAGCGCGCAGTGCCCTGGGCCAGAGGGCACTGCGCGTCTGCGAAAAGGCTCGCGACCGCGGCGGTCTCCAGCCGCTCGATGAGCGAGGCCAGCCTCCTCTGGATGGGCAGCCCGCCGCCCGCAGGCCGTGTCGTTTCGTTTCGTAGTAGCTCAGCGATTCTCTCAGCGGGAGTGAGCCATCCGCTGACTCTTTCACTACGGCTAGGCCGACCTTGCCGGCGACCTGTATCCGAGGCACGGAGTGTTCTGCTGTTCGCGGAAGCGGCTGGGCAGGCGCTTTGGGGTGCGTCAGGGTGTCGGTATGGCCGATGTGAGCCCTTACACTCCCGCTGCCCGTCGTGTCCTGGAGTCTGCGTCCGCCCATGCGGCCGCGCTCGGGCACCAGAGCGCTGACACCGGCCACCTGCTGCTCGGGCTCATCGCCGGGCAGGGACAGGGAATGGCCGGTGCGGTGCTGGACGAGATGTCGGTGGAACTGGCCGCCGTGCAACGCGAGGTAGAAGAAACGCTCGGGCTCGGCAAGTCGCTGGGGCAGAAGGATGTTCCGCTATCGGAGGCGGCGTGGCGGGCGGTGGAGTTCGGGCTGCGTGAGAACCCGGTCGCCGGACCACGACGCGTCGGGACCGATCATCTGGTCCTCGGCCTGTTGGCAGAAGGCGGAGTAGCCGCCCGGGTGCTGCGAGCGCACGACGTCACGCCAGAGCGGTTTCGTGCCGCCCGCGACGGCCTGCAATGGGCGTGCTACGGATGCGCTGAGGGGCGTACGGGCGAGGCTCATCCACCGGCGGCCCTGCCCGTGGAACTAGAAACGCTCATCAACCAGTTCCACGCACGACACCAGGCCAGGATCGTCGCGATCGAGTCCGAAGACTACGAGCTGGCGGCCGGGGAGCGGGATCGAGAGAAGGAGACGTTGCCCCACGGTGTGGCGGCAATGGACGAGCAGACGGCCAAGTCCCATCTCGTCAGCGCTCTGGAAGAGGTGATGCGCCTGCGCCAGCGGCTGGACCGCCTGGCCGCAGAACTGGGCCACCACTGATACCTGCTGAAGACGCGCCAGCCCTCCGCCACAAACCCAGGCCCGGCAGCGGTGAGCCTTACACCCAGCTCAGCGGTGTTACCCCTGCGGAAGAGCCGCACCCAGGTGACATCGTTGATCACCAGGCCTCGTGGACACTGAGCAGCTCTGCCACTGAGCGACCGATCCCAACGCAGCGCCGAACCGTCTGGTTCGGCTAAAGGGTCAGGTCGTCCCGCTTCACACGGGCGAGGAGGTCTGCGAAGCCATCCGCCGACAGCGTGAGGTGACCCGCACCGGGAGCCTTGCTATCCCGCAGGCCGACGAGTCCGTTCAGATTCGCGGCCTCGACGCAGTCTTGACCACCCTCATCTCCGCCGCCGCTGTAGCTGGACTTGCGCCAGTTGATCATCCGATCCGCTCCAGTGCCTGTTGCAAGAGGTCTCGTGAGGAGTTCCGAGGAAGGGCACTCGCTCCGATTTGAGCCCAACGTACCCCGAAACGGCGGACTTCTGTGTCCCCCTGGATTAGCCGACCCCCACCTGGAGCCTCAACGAACGCAAGGTCCCCCTTCTCCATGGTTAGTCCGTTGAAGGAGCCGTTGAGTCCCTGGTAGAAGCCAGTGGACTGCGGGATGATCTGTATCGTGACGTTTCGCATATCGCCAGCGTCACGAAGCAGAGTGAGCTGCTCACGCATGATTTCCGGCCCACCGATGGGACGGTGGAGAACGCTCTCATCGAGCAGCACCCAGACGAACGGCGGGTTTTTCCGAGTCAGCACTTCACGCCGTTTCATGCGCTCCTCGATGGTCGCCTCGACGTCTTCGACCATGCGAGCACCTGCTATGAGAGCGCGAGCGTACTCGGGTGTCTGGAAGAGGCCTGGGACGAGCGAGAGTCGGTAGAAGCGGATCTCCAGTGCTTTCGCCTCATACTTCGTGTACTCGGCGAACCAGTCTGGATCGTGTGCGGTGCGCGCATAGCGCACAAGGCGTGCGAAGTGGCCATTGAGGCGGAAGTGATCGTCCAGCCGATCGGCATGGTCTTCGTTCATATTCCAGCCATCCCGGGCATGTTCGATGTTCGACACAGTATGTCGGCTGGCGCTCATGACTTGACCAAGCTGGGCGAGGGAGAGACCTTCGCGCTCCCGCCAGAATCGCAGTTCAGACGCTATCCAGTCCTTGAACGACGTGTCCGGATCCAATGACTCGATGGGGGCCACAGGTCACGCTCCGGTGTTTCGGATGTGTCATCGACACGCGACAAGTTAGCTCTGTCGGGGCATTCTCGTCAGCAGATTCCCGAAGACGCGAAGGTCAGTCAATGATGATCACAAGTTCACCGAACGCCAGCGAAGATCCGTTCATATTCACCGTGGTATTGAAGCCGGTGAATACTGCGATCAAGGAAGCTCGCGACATCGCGGCGTTTGCGTGGTCGTACTGGAATCTTGGCGACGACTACATCATGCGGCTGGTCGTCTCCGAATTGATCACCAATGCCGTCAAGGTGTCGAGAGATGATCAGCTCATCGTCCTCCGCTGCTATCTCGGTGCCGGCGGGTCTCCGGTCATCGAAGTGTGGGATCAGTCTCCGGAGCCGGTCGTCATGAAGAACGCTGATCTGACCTCAACGGATGGGCGCGGGATCTTCCTGGTGGACCAGCTTGTCGACGGCTGGACGGTCGAAAGCCTGGCTGAGGGCGGAAAGCTGATCCGGGTCGTGCTGAGGACGGAGGCCGTGGCGAACTGACGGGCGATGGACGTCCGTTCCGGCCCACCGTTGGCGGCCTCTGCTGGAGCATCTGGGCGACGAGTTCGCCGCGGTCGGGATCCTCACCGATACAGCCTGGCGTGAACACAGCCGTGCATCGTCACGCGTTCGTCCCCTGATGGCTTCGCCGACTTCCTTACCCGTGTGAAGCGGGATGAATTGAAGGTCTAGCCGAACCCAGCGTGAATCAGTCGTTCAGTGGCAGGAACGTGCTGGGTGATGTCGCTGCCGGTGGGAGCAGTGCAGGCGGCAGGCGAGGTGAGATCTGAATGGCTGACCGAGTGACCCCCCGCAGTATGTCGCGCCCGGCTCCATCGACAACCCGGCGATTCAGCGAGCCCTCGTTCGTCCTGGAGTAGGGGTGCGGCTGGCCGGACGAAGGTGCCGGGGGCGGGGGAGGCCGGACGGGCGGGGTCGGCCGGCCTCCCGGGAACGTTGCAGGGGAGGTCAGAGCTTGATGGTCACGGTTCCCTGGTGCACGCCCGACTTGACGACCTTGCCGTAGACCTTCGTGCCCTTCTTGTAGGTCAGGTTGACCTTGGGCCACTGGGCAGCGCAGAGGCCGTACTGGCACCTGACCGTCATCTTTTTGGCCTTCTTGCCGCCGCCGTAGTAGGTCATCTGCAGGACGGTTCCTTCTGAGGCGCCCAACAGCTGGATGGTCGCCTTATTTACCTTGACGTACTTCTTTCCCTTCTTGTTGATTGCGGTCGTCTTGAGGTTCATGCAGACGTTCGTTCCCTTTTTGCACGCCTTCGGGCTGCCCAGGGCGCTGGCCGGCCCGGACTGGGCCGTCTGCGAACGCTCGTCCTGCGGTTGCGCAACGCCCGCCGAAGCGGGCACGGCGGATGCGAAGGCGAACGCCCCGGTCGCCAGCGCGGCGGTCGAAACCGCTGCCGCAATTCTCTTGCCCATGTGGACGGTCCCTTCGATGGAAGTTGTCCCCGATGATCTTGACTGGCCCGACTGTGGCGAGACGATAGGTTCGATTCAGGGACAAAAGAAGAGGTGAGACGCAAGATAGTTCTGGGGGGCTAATGCGATTAGTTCTTGAGCATCTTGCATCCATGCCGGAACCGACCCCAAGGCGGGGCTTGATCTTGACGCGTAGGATGTCTGACATCTTATGTTTCGGGAGGTTCTGCGGTGGCGTTGAGTCCTGTGCCTGGCCGGTCGGCTGTCGAGGCGGTGCTTGAGCAGCTTCAGGGTGAGGTGACGGCGGGGGCTTGGCGAGTTGGCGACCGGATTCCTGGGGAGTTCGAGCTTGCTTCGCAGCTCGGGGTGAGCCGGCCTGCGGTGCGGGAGGCGATTCGGGCTTTGTCGCATGTCGGCGTGCTTGAGGTGCGGCGGGGCGATGGGACTTACGTGCGGAGTGGGGCTGATCCTCGTCCCTTGCTACGGAAAGTTGAACGGGCCAGTTTGCGGGACGTCTTCGAGGTTCAGTTGGCGTATGACGTGCAGGCGGCTCGGCTTGCCGCGCGGCGCCGGACGGATGCGGATCTCGTTCGGCTTGACGAGTTCCTGGCTGCACGGGCGGCTGCGACTGGTGCGGAGGAGTTCGGGGCTGCGGACGCGCGATTTCACTTGGGGGTTGTGGAGGCCACCGGAAATCCTGTGCTGATCGAGGCCTGTCGGTTCTTTATGCGGCGGCTTGGTGAGGCCTTGAGCACGCTGCGGCTCGATCAAGCGGTCCCGGAGGCCAGTCAGGAGGCCCATCAGGCCGTGGTCGACGCCATCGCCCTCCAGGACGCCGAGGCTGCGGGGCGGGCGGCTGCGGCGATCGTCGAGCCCAGCCTGGCCGCGCTGGAGGCGCTGGTCGAGGGTCCGCGGTGAGCCGGCGGGCGCTCATCGGGCAGCTGGTCTTGATCGTCCTGGTCGCGGTCAATCTGCGGCCCGCCATCGTGGCGGTCGGGCCGGTGCTGACCGAGATCAGCGACGAGTTCCGGCTGTCGGGTACGGCTGCGGGGGCGTTGACCACGCTGCCGCTGGTGTTCTTCGGCGCGTACGGGTTGCTGGCGGCGTTCCTGCGACGGGCACCGCGGAACGAGTCGTTGCTGATCGCGGCCATGGTCCTGCTGATGGCCGGACTGGTACTGCGGCTGGCGGGTGCTCCGGTCGCGTTGTTCGCCGGATCGCTGGTGGCCGGGATCGCGATCAGCATTGGCAACATCGTGATGCCCGCGATCATCAAGCGCGACCATCCGGACTCGATCACCACGGTGACGGCCGTTTATACGGTGGCGCTCACCGGCGGTGCCGCTGTGTCGCAGGGGTTGGTGGTGCCTGTCGAGCATGCCCTGGACAGTTCGTGGCGGGTGCCGCTGGGTTTGCTGGTGATTCCTGCGGGCCTTGCGGCGGTGGTCTGGTTGCCTAGGGCCCGACGTGCGGCAGATGCGCCTTCTGTTGGATCTTCCTCGCGTGCGCTGGCCGCGCATGTCTGGCGTTCCCCGTTGGCGTGGCAGGTGACCGTCTTCATGGGGGTCCAGTCCCTGCTGGCGTACGTGGTGGTCGGCTGGCTACCGACGATCTGCCAGGACCGGGGCATGGCCGAGGCGTCGGCTGGGTACGTGCTGGCGCTGTCGAGCCTGATGCAGGCCGTGGGGTCGCTCTGCGTGCCGTTGCTCGAACGGAGGATGCGCGATCAGCGGCCCCTCGTCGGCGCCTTGGTGGTGGCGAGCCTGATCGGGTTCACCGGGATCGCATGGGCTCCGATCGGGTCGGTGTGGCTGTTCTCCGCCGTGCTGGGCCTCGGGCAGGGCCTCGGGTTCGCGACGGCGCTCTCGTTCATCGGCCTGCGGGCGCAGGACGCCCGGGTGGCCGCGCAGCTCTCCGGGATGGCCCAGGGCGTCGGCTATATGATCGCGGCGATGGGTCCGCTGGCCATCGGCGCGCTGCATGATGCGACGCATGGTTGGACCGTTCCCATCGTCGTGACGCTCGTGGTCGTCGCCGGGCTCACGATCCCCGGCCTGGCCGCGGGCCGCAACCGTGCCGTCACGGTGCCGGTCGAGCCCACGCCAACGGCAAAGAGAGCACCTTCCAGGTCAAAATGACCTTAAATAGTGCCGTTATCTGCGGCCACAATGATCCACCCGTCCGACCCTTCTGTACCTTTAAGGGACCATCTGACGAACAACCGGCACAGGGAGTTGGTCGCATGGGATCAGAGATCGCGGTGGCGACCGGTAACAGGCTCGGCGATGGACTCGGGCTGTGGCTCGGGCCGCCCGTCCTCGCGTTGGCACTGATCACCTTCGCGTACTTCATCGCGTTCGGTCTCAAGAAGACCAACGCCGCATGGCGGGCAAGGCGGCGGGGCGAGCCGTTCGAGACGTTCAACGTGCCGGAACAGGGCCCGCGGAGTCTTGAGGTAGGGCACGAGGTCGGTGGCGGCTTCTACCACTACTCGCCGGGAATCTACTCGCACAGCTACTCACCTGAAGAGGCCGCGGCTCACGAGTCTGAGCAGAAAACGGAACTGCTGCCCTCCTAGAGGCCACCGCCGAAGAGACCCTCGGCCGGGCGGATGGCGCCGACGGTCCCATCGCCGCCGTGCAGCCGGACCGTCGCCAGGTCCTCCAGCACCGCGGCGTCCACCTCCGGCGCGGTGTCGATGCCGAGCGCCCGCAGGAGAGCGACCGTCACGGGCGTCCGGGCCCGCATTGAGCCGTCGTCGACCTTCACGGCGCCAGCACGCCCGTCCGCGTACGCGAACGCGTCCACGCCCTCCGCACCGCACTTGACCACCAGCCCCGGGACGGCGTCCATCAGCAGCCGCTCCTCTCGGCGCGTCCCGGACGTCCACGCCGGATGCTCGCGCATCGCGTCCGCCACCTGGCGTTCCGGCGTCCCGGGCTCTGCCAGCACGAGGGAACGGAACGCTGTGGCCACCCCGATCACCGAGATCGCGAAGAGCGGCGCGCCGCACCCATCTACGCCGACCGCCACGGGCTTCTCGCCGGAAAGCTCCTCCACGACGCCCCACACGGCCTGCTGGAGGGGGTGCTCAGGCGCCAGATAGGACTCGGTCGGCCAGCCGGCCACCACACAGGCGGCGAGCATCCCGGCGTGCTTGCCCGAGCAGTTCATCCGCAGCCGCGACCGGTCACCGCCGCCCCGGGCCACCTCCAGTCCGACCTCTGGTTCGAGCGGCCACTGCGCCGGGCATTGCAGAAGGTCTGCGGACAGTCCCGCCCCGGCGAGGATCTTCTCCGCGCCCTGAACGTGGAAGTCCTCCCCGGAGTGGCTGCCCGCAGCCAGGGCGAGCAGCTCACCCTCCAGGTCGAGGCCGGACCGGAGCATCGCGACCGCCTGCATCGGCTTGTTGGCCGAACGCGGGAAGATCGGACGTTCGGGCGTGCCCGTGCGAACGGTCACCGAGCCCCCGGCATCGAGCCCGATCGCGGACCCACGGTGCCACGACTCCACGAAACCGGAGCGCTCCACCTCAACCAAAACCGGATTGAACTGCATGTTCACCTCTAAAAAGCCCGGACGTTCCTTACCAGGATATTGCCAGCAAATACCCAGGTCGGGATACTCCCCGAACGGAGGTTCAGGCGGTGGATCAGGCAGAGGTTCAGGCGGTGATCGTGGCGGTGGATCAGGCAGAGGTTCAGCGGGGTCTTACGCCTAGGAACTCTCGGGCCTCGGCAGTGTCCATTGGGGGGCGCTGAGCGAAGCGGGCGATGGCCGCCGCCCGTTCGACGAGTTGGGCGTTCGAGGCCACCGCTTCTCCTCTCGCGTAGGTCAGCGTGTCCTCCATGCCGACCCGCAGGTGGCCGCCCGCCGACAGCGCCGCGTACATCACGGGCAGCGACGTCCGGCCCACTCCGGTCGCCGACCAGGTGGCGCCTTCGGGCAGCGCGTCTACCGCCGCCACCAGCGTGCGCGTGTCGCCTGGCATGCCGCCGGGTACGCCCATCACCAGATCGCAGTGGACGTGTCCGCCGTACGGCGGGCCGTGTTTGTCCAGCAGCCGGTGCAGCGCGGCGACCTGGCCGAGATCGAAGAGCTCGAACTCCGGAACGATCTCCAGCTCCTGGGTCCGCCGGTAGAGCTCCACCATGAACGGCCACGGGTTCATGAAGACGTCGTCGCCGAAGTTGACCGTGCCACAGGTCAGCGAGCACCCGTCAGGGCCCGCCTCCAGCACCCGCAGGCGATCCTCGTACGGATCGGTGACCGCCCCGCCGGTCGACAGCTGGACGATCAGGCCCGTCGCCTCCCGCAACGCCTGGACCGTGTCGCGCAGCCGCACGAGGTCGAGCGTGGGCCGTGCCGCGTCGTCGCGGATATGGACATGGATGACCGCGGCTCCCGCGGCCTCGCAGTTCTTCGCGGTCTGCACCAGCTCGTCGAGCGTCACCGGCAGAGCCGGGACCTCGGCCTTCGCCGATTCGGCGCCGGTCGGCGCCACCGTGATGAGCGTCATTGCTCCCATGCTCGAATGATCTGTCCTGCGAAGGCCCTCCCGCAAGTGAGGCGCACGGGACATCATGGGCGGCGATGAGGTTTCAGGTGCTGGGCCCGCTGGCCGCGAAGGACCCCGACCGGGGTGCCGTCGAGCTGGGTCCGCGCCGCCAGCGGTTGGTCCTCGCCCGCCTCCTGGTCGCGGGCGGCGGGGTCGTCCCGGCGGAACGCATCATCGAGGAGCTGTGGCCCGACGACCAGCCGGTCCGCGCGCTCGGCACCCTCCAGTCGTACGTGTCGCACCTGCGCCGCGCGCTGGAGCCGGACCGGCCGCCGCGGGCCCCGGCGACCCTGCTGGTGAGCGCGCCGCCCGGGTACGCGTTGCGCGCCGAGGTCGTCGACGCGCGGCTCTTCGAGGAGGAGGTGCGCGCCGCCGACCAGAGCCCGGACCCGGACGAGGCGCTGCACATGCTGGAACAGGCGCTGGGCCGTTGGCTCGGGCCCGCGTACGCCGACGTCGGCGATCAGGAATGGGCGCGGCCGGAGGTCCTGCGGCTGAACGAGCTGCGCGCGCACGCGGTCGAACGGCGCGCCGCCCGCCTCCTCGAAACGGGCCAGCCCGCCGTCGCCGCCGGGGACCTGGAGGCCTTCCTGGCGGCCGAGCCACTGCGTGAGGAATCCTGGCGGCTGCTGGCGATCGCGCTCTACCGCATGGGCCGTCAGGGCGAGGCCCTCGGCGCGCTGCGGCGGGCTCGCACGATGCTCGCCGACGAGCTGGGCGTCGATCCCGGACCGGGCCTGCGGGACGTGGAGACGGCGATCCTCGCGCAGGACCCGGTGCTGGACGCCGTCCCGCAGATGAAGCCGCTGGAGATCGTCGAGCCCCCGCAACGAACGGCGGCCGCCCCGCCCACGACCGTCCCGTCTCCAGGGAACGTGCCCGAGACGGGTCTCTTCGGCCGCGCGAACGATCTGGAACAGCTGACCAGGACCGCCCAGGCCGCCGCGGCGGGCCGGCGCCTGCGCACGGCGCTCGTCCACGGCGAACCCGGCATCGGCAAGACCGCCCTGCTCGAAGTCCTCGCGGTCGGCCTGGCCACGGCCGGCTGGCGGGTGGCATGGGGTCGCTGCCCAGAGGCGGGCGGGGCCCCGCCGCTGTGGCCCTGGCACCAGGTCATCACGACCCTCGTCGGAGAGCCGCCGAACGCCGCTGACCGGTTCCAGACGTCACGGGTGGTCATTGACCGGTTCGCCCGCACCGCCGACAGCAGGCCGGTGGCCGTCCTGCTCGACGACCTGCACATCGCGGACGAGGGCACGCTGGCCGTTCTGCGGGACGTGCTGGGCGGCCCGCCGCCCGCCATGCCCGTGCTGATCGTGGGCACCTACCGGTCGGCCGAGGTGAGCGGCCCCCTCGCCGACACGCTCGCGGTGTTCTCCCGCCAGGGGGCACTCCGGTTGCCACTCGGGCCGCTGCCCGACACCGACGCGGCCGCTCTCGTGCGGGCGGTCCAGGCCGAAGAAGGCACCGCCGACCGGGTCGATCCAGGGGCGGTCGCGAGCATCGTCGAACGCGCCGGCGGCAACCCCTTCTACCTGCGCGAACTCGCTCGTCTCCCGGTCGGCGCACCGGAGGACGCCGCGTTCATCCCGCCACCGGCGCCCCCGGCACCGGCGCCCCCGCCACCAACCGCCTCCGAGGGCACGACCGACCCGGACGCCGCAGAAGTACCGGCCGGGATCGCCGAAGTGATCAGGCTGCGCATCGCCCGGCTGCCCGCGCTCACCCGCAACGTCCTGCGCGTGGTGGCCGTGATCGGGCGCGAGGCGGACGTCCGGCTGGTCGTGGCGGCGCAGCGGCAGGACCCGGACGACGTCTACGACGCGTTGGAAGCGGCGGTCGTCGGCGGCCTGCTGGAGGAGCCGGCCGCGGGACGGGTGCGCTTCGCGCACGTGCTGGTGCGCGACACGGTGTACGGGGATCTGCTGCGGCTGCGGCGGGCCCGCCTGCACGCGGACGTGGGCGCCGCAGCCGAACGGATCTTCCCCGGCGCGCTGGCCGAGCTGGCTCACCACTTCTCCGAGGCGGCGGTGCTCGGTGAGTCCGACAAGGCCGTGCGCTACTGCCGGGCCGCCGCCGAGGCCGCGGAGCGCGCCTTCGCCTACGCCTCGGCGCTGGAGCTGTGGGAACGAGCCCTGGCCGCGTTCGACCGGGACGGCATGTCGGGCGACCCGCGGACGCGCACCGAGCTGCTCATCGGCCGGGCCCGCGCGGCGCAGCTCGCCGGACGTCCGCGCTGGGCCCACGATCTGCGCGGCGAGGCGATCCATGCCGCCGAGGCGATCGGCGACCCGGAGCTCACCGCCCGCGCGATCGTCGCGATCGACACCCCGACGCTCTGGTACAGCCGGCCGCGCGGGCAGATCGACATCGACCTGATCAAGCTGATCCGGCGCACGCTGCCGGCGGTGCCGGACGCGCTCAAGGCCGGGCTGCGGACGACGTACGCGCTGGAAGCAGGCCTCCACCATGATCCGGACGGGGCGGTCGAGGCAGCCACCGCCGCGGTCGAGTGGGCCCGTGAGGCGGGCGAGACGGCGGTGCTCGCCGGCGCGCTCAACGCCCTCTACTTCACCGAACGCCGGCCGGGACGGTACGCGGAGGTCACGCGGGTGGCCCTGGAGCTCGAACGGCTCGGCCGGGACGAGCGAATGCCCGGGGTCGAGGCGCTGGGGCTACTGGCCCGCTGCGTCGAACTGGGCGCGAACGGCGAACTCGACAAGATCGCCTCCCTCACCTCTGCCGTCGCCGAGCTGGCCGACCGGTACGAGCTGCCGGTGTTCCGGATGCAGGTCCACTTGGCAGAAGCGGCCCGCGAGCTCGTCCAGGGCGATCTGGACACGGCCGCGCAGTCCTTCGCCGCAGTCGCCGAAACCGCCGCGAGCCGGGAGATGTGGGACGTCACGGGTGCCGGGGTGATCGGACGGCTCTGCGCACGGCAGGCGGCCGACGAGATCGCCTCCGCCGAGCAGGACGCGCGGCTGATCGCCTCGTTCGACGCCGTGGTGGGCACGCCGATGCACGCCTGCACGATCGCGGCGCGCGGCGACGCCGAGGCGGCGCTCACGCTGCTGAGGAAGGCCTCCGAGCCGCCCCGGGACCAGCTGTGGCTGCTGCTGGAGGGTTTCCGCGCCGACGCTCTGACACTGGCCGCCACGACTCTCGGCAACGCGCCGAATCCGAGCACCGGATCGGCTCCCGGCACCGGATCGGCCCGCAGCACTGGGTCGGCTCCCAGCACCGGATCGGCTCGCAGCACTGGGTCGGCTTCCGGTACTGGATCGGCTCCCGGCGACGCTCCCGGCACAGCGTCGGCTCCCAGCGGCGCTACCGCGCCCGGCACCGCGCCCGACTCGGCGCCTGACGCGGTGGGACACAGCGGCCCGGCCAGCCCCCGCGAACTGGCCGGGCCGCTGTACGAGCGGCTGCTCCCCTATGAGCCGTTCGTCTGTGGCGGCGAGACGATGGGCTTGCACATCGGCCCCGTGGCGGCGCGGCTGGCCCGGCTGGCCGGGCTCCTCGGCCTCCCCAAGGCCGTGGCCGCCGGCCATTGGGAGGCCGCGCTCGCCCTGGGCCGCCGCGCCCGTGCCCCGCGCTGGCAACGCGAGGCGGAAACGGCCCTCGAACGTCTGAACACCGAGGATCCCGAACGGTGATCAACTGAAGAGCGTCCCGTGCAGACGCTCGTACCTCCTCCTGAAGAGCCGCAACGCCAGCCGGAACGTGACCGGGGTCTTGGTCATGGCCACCGTGTCGTCCGCCGGGATCACCGCCGCCCACCAGGAGGCGATGAACCACAGGCGCCGCTTGGGATAGGCCCTGGTGACGGCACGTTCCCAGCGGTCGAAATCCTCCACGGACACGTACCGGGAGATGGCCGGGAAGATGTCCCGTTCCTCCTCTGTGATGTGCTCGTCGAGGAGGTCGCGCAGCCGCGCGGACTCGACCGCCAGTGCCTTGCGGGCCAGCTCGTTGGACGGCGCAGCCCGCAGGCCCGCGGTCGCGGTGCAGAGCGCGGCGAGGATCGGGTCCAGCTGGTCGTGGTCGACGCTCAGCGGCTCGATGTCCACCGCGCCCAGCGCCGACGCTCGCACGACCGGGAAACCGATCTCGTCCTCGTACCGGTGATGGTGCCGGATGTCGGACACGAACAGCTCGACGAACCTGTCCAGCGCCTTGGCACGACGCTCGGTCAGGACCGTCTCCCCGGCGCGCAACTGCCCGGCGAGATCAGCGAGCTCGTGGGCGCCGCGCTGGATCGCCCGGTGGGCGATCGTGTAGAGCCGCAGATCCACCTGCGGATCGGACGGCCGGCGAGGCCGCACCGTCAGCACCCTGTCCTCTCGCATGGACCCAAGCTTGGACCCGCCCACTTGGAGGCCACTTTCAGAACTCTTGAACGCACCCGGCAGAATCAGGAGACATGCGCGCTGTAGTGCAGAGAGTGAGTCAGGCGGACGTGACCGTGGACGGCCGCGTCGTGGGGGCGATCGAGGGACCGGGCCTCATGGTCCTGGTCGGGGTGACGCACGACGACACCCCGGACAAGGCACGCAGGCTGGCCGCGAAGTTGTGGGGGCTGCGCATCCTGGAGAACGAACGTTCCGCCTCGGACCTGAACGCCCCGCTGCTGGTGATCAGCCAGTTCACGCTGTACGGGGACACCCGCAAGGGCAGGCGTCCGGGCTGGAGCGACGCCGCGCCCGGCCCGGTGGCCGAGCCGCTGGTGGAGGCGGTGGTGAACGAGCTGCGCGCGCTCGGCGCCAAGGTCGAGACCGGGATCTTCGGCGCCGACATGAAGGTCGGTCTGGTCAATGACGGCCCGATCACCCTGATCCTCGAAATCTGATCCACGAAATCTGATCGTCGAACGCTGAACCCAACCCGGCCGCCGCCGTTCAGAAGCCGTAGACCATCCCGACGATCGTCACGGCGGTGCCGAGCGCGGCCAGGATGATCAACCCGCGGTCGGTCTGTGCGAGACGGCCCCGGACCTCCGACGAGACGACCAGGACCCCTGTCTCCCGCTCGGCATTGGGGGCGGGGCGCTTGCGGAACGGGTTCCGGAGTCCGGCCAGGCGCCACACCGCGTCGTTCTTCACGGACTGATGGGCGGCCCCGCACGCGAACAACCGCCCGCGGGCGGGCTCCCGGCAGGAGTACCCCTGCCGCGTCATGACCCGGCAGATCGTCGGCACGAGCAGGAACTGGTAGAGGCACCACAACAGCAGCCCGATGAGCGCCAGCCGCCACGACCGGAACCACCAGGCGGCCAGGAGCAGCACCGCGAACCCGCCCCACCAGACCAGTGCCGACTCGCGACGGCGCCTGCGACGCAGACCTCGCGCACCCTTCTTCGCGGTCGGCGGTTCCTCGTTCCCCCGGTTCGCCACCATCGGCAGGGCCCCACCCAATCTTGACCGGCTGACCAAGCCCGATCCACCGCTTGGCCCCTGTGATGTGAGACAGGGCGGCGACCGATCGGGGCATCATCCATGACAGACGATTTCCCCGTACGGTAGGCGGTTTACGCCCGGTTTACGGCCGATTTGCAGCTGTCCTGCGCAACTCGATTTTCGCGTTGGCGCCGGTGTCCGGGGAGACCACGACCTCCTGGCTCGCGGCCACCCCACCGGCCAGCAGCTCGGCGTCCACCGGGACGTTCCGCTTGACCAGCGCGAGCGCGATCGGGCCCAGCTCGTGGTGGCGCGCCGCCGACCCCACGAAGCCGACCGTACGGCCCCCCGGAATCTCCACCGGGTCGCCGTGTGCCGGAAGTGTGTCCACGCTGCCGTCCAGGTGGAGGAAGACGAGCCGGCGCGGTGGCCGCCCCAGGTTGTGCACCCGGGCAACGGTCTCCTGGCCCCGGTAGCAACCCTTGCTGAGGTGAACGGCCGAGTCGATCCAGCCCATCTCGTGCGGGATCGCCTTGTGGTCGGTGTCCAGGCCCATGCGCGGCTTGTGGGCTGCGATGCGGATCGCCTCGTACGCCCACATCCCGGCGGGTCGCAGATCACCGTCGGCGAGCGCCGCCAGCGACAGCCCGGCAAGATCCGGAGAGGCCCCTCCGGCATCAGCATCGGCGTCAACGTCAGCGCGGGCGTGAGCGTCATCAACGGCATCGGCGTCGCGTGCCACGATGCGCGTCTCGGTGCCGGAGGCGTCCGGCCAGACCAGCGTCCCGCCCAGACCGGCAGGCCCGGTGACGACGGCGTACCGCTCGCTCACGTCCGTCACCTCGACCCGCATCATGAAGCGCATCTTGTCGAGGAACTCCACCAGGGACGGCGCCGCGCCCGGCTCGACGTGCACCCAGACGGCCTCGCCGTCGTCGATCATGGGCAGGTGGTGCTCGATGTGCCCGTTCGGGCTGAGCAGCAGCGCCTCGGTCGGCTCACCGGGCCGGAGGCCCTCCAGATGCTGGCTCAGCAGGCTGTGCAGCCAGCGGAGCCGGTCAGCACCCTCGACACGGACGACACCGCGGTTGCTCCGGTCGACGAAGGCCTTGCCCGCCTCAAGGGCGCGCTGTTCGTGCGCGGGCTCGCCGTAGTGCGAGGCGACCTCCTGGTCGGGCGAATCGGCGGCGACGGCTCCGGGCAGCTTCAGCAGCGGGCTTTCCATGAGCTCCAGACTATTTGGTCGGGCAGTCCTTGCAGCGGCCGAAGACCGTGAGGTGATGCACGTCGGTCTCGAACCCGAAGTCGCGTTCCAGTACCTCGGCCAGCCCGGCGGCGACCTTGGGGTCGACGTCGGTGACCGTCTCACAGCCGCGGCAGACCAGATGGATGTGCTCGGCGTCCTCGGCCAGGTGGTAATTGGGCGGGCCGTGGCCCAGGTGGGCGTGCTTGACCAGCCCCAGCTCCTCCAGGAGCTCCAGGGTGCGGTAGATCGTGGAGATGTTGACGCCACGAGCCGTGCGCTGCACCTCGGTGCAGATCTCCTCAGGCGTGCCGTGCTCCAGCGCGGTCACCGCTTCGAGGACGAGCTGCCGCTGCGGGGTGACGCGATAGCCCCTCGACCTCAGCTCCTCCTGCCACGTCTCGGCCATGCTCAGAGTCTATGTGCCCGGGGTCTGGGATGAGATCGCGAAAATCCGCTTGCCCGATTCCGTTCGGCTCGCATAACTTGCGAAGTACGCGCGAAAGGAGGTGGTCCAGACAATGCATAGTTCTAGGACTCGCGAGGTGGCTGTCCGCTAGTCGCCGTTCCGCCTCGGAGCCGCCGCCCCTGGCGGCGGCACGCACGGTCGCGACGGTGACCGGCGAAAACCAGGCAGTTACCCGATCCTCGGACCGGTGGACCCGTCCTGTCCGCCCCCCGCCACCCGGCGGGAAGGTCCGGGGATCGTTTAATTCCCGGGGCCTGCCAGGCGTCCAGACGCGTCCAGCTTCCAGAACGTGTCAGGTGACCTTCTTGAGCTGCGCGGACAGGTGCGACTGGAGGGGCTCCCCCACCGCCGCCATCTCGTACACCCAGCCGAGGTCGCGCTTGCCGTCCTTCTCCGGCATCAGGCCGTACAGGCGCTTGCCGCCGGTGACCTCCTTGGCCGTCTTGGTCCGCGCCACCACGTCGCTGAGCAGCTCCACCCGGTGGAACGCGACGTTGCCGACGTAGATCTCAACGATCCCGGTGGGATGCGCGAGCGTCACCTCGACCTGGTTGCCCGGCTGCGGCCGCCAGTAGCCGGTCTCGGTCGCGAGCGGCCGGCCCAGCGAACCGTCGTCCTCGATGAGCCAGCTGCGGCTGGAGTAGATCAGGAACGGCTTCCCGTTGTGGGTGAACGAGATCTCCTGCCCGAAGCGGAACTCCTTGATCGTGGGATAGTCGCCGACGCCGGCGCCTTCCCACGTGCCGAGCAGGAACTTCAGGGGTTCGAGGTCGGGGTGCAGCTGAGGCTCCATGTGCACCGAGCGTAGCGGCTACCGGAGCCGCGACAGCCGTACGACAAGCAAGACGGCGCCGACCGCCATCAGCCCGAGCACCCCAACCAGAATCGCCGCGTTCACCATGCCGCTCACGGAGGGGGACGCTACCGCTTTCGCATCCCCTGCGGGGTTAGGGTGCCAGTATGGCGAGATCTCTGGTGATCAAGGCGACGGCTGGGGCCGACGGCGCGGAGCGGTGCAATCAGGCCTTCACGGTCGCGGCGGCCGGTGTCGCCAGCGGCGTGCCGGTGTCCCTCTGGCTGACGGGCGAGTCCGCGTGGTACGCGCTGCCCGGCCGTGCCAAGGAGTTCGAGTTGCCGCACGCCACGCCGCTCGACGACCTGCTCGACGTGGTGCTCAAGGGCGGCCAGGTGACGGTCTGCACGCAGTGCGCGGCGCGGCGCGACATCGGCCAGGACGACGTGATCCAGGGCATCCGCATCGCCGGTGCGCCGACGTTCGTCGAAGAGGCCACCGCGGACGGGGCACAGGCGCTCGTCTACTGATCCTCGGCTCGGGGGCCACGGCCAGGGTGATCTGCGTCGCGGCGGCGTCGCTGATTGATCCGCCGTAGATCGGACATAAGGCTCGACGACCCGTCCCCGAGGGAGGCCGTGTGATCGAGATCCCGGTGTGGCTCTGGGGTGCGACGATCGGCCTGATCGTGGCGCTGTTCGTGTTCGACCTGCTGGTCGCCGTGCGCAGGCCGCACGCGGTCGGACTGCGCGAGGCCACGTTCTGGTCGGTGTTCTATATCGCGGTCGCGATCCTCTTCGGGCTCGCGCTCTTCCCGCTGGCCGGCTCGGGCGCCGGCACCGAGTACTTCGCCGGCTGGGTGGTGGAGAAGAGCCTCTCGGTCGACAACCTCTTCGTCTTCGTGATCATCCTGTCCCGCTTCAGCGTGCCCGAGGAGTACCAGCAGAAGGTGCTGCTGTTCGGCATCGCGGCGGCGCTGGCGCTGCGGGCGGTCTTCATCGCGGTCGGCGCGGCGGCGATCAGCATGTTCTCGTTCACGTTCCTGATCTTCGGCCTGGTGCTGCTGTGGACGGCCGTCCAGCTGATCCGGCACCGGAACGAGGATCCCGACGTCGACGACAACTTCCTGGTCCGCCGGACGCGCAAGATCATGCCGCTGACCACCGACTTCCACGGCGGCCGGATGTTCGCGCACGAGGACGGGCACCGGGTGATGACGCCGATCTTGCTCGTCTTCGTCGCGATCGGCAGCACCGACCTGCTGTTCGCGCTGGACTCGATCCCGGCGGTCTACGGCGTCACCGAGGAGCCGTTCATCGTCTTCGCCGCCAACGCCTTCGCCTTGCTGGGCCTGCGGGCGCTGTTCTTCCTGGTGGAAGGGCTTCTCGTGCGGCTGGTCTACCTGGCGATCGGGCTGTCGCTGATCCTGGCCTTCATCGGCGTCAAGCTGATCCTCGCGTTCGTGCACGAGGACGTCAGCAAGTCCGTGCCCGAGATCCCCACGCCGCTCTCGCTGGCCGTGATCCTGCTGGTCCTGGTGGTCACCACGGTCGCCAGCCTGGTGCGGTCCAGGTCCCACCCGGAGGAACGCGCGCACGCCGCTTCCCTGCGCAAACGCAAGCGCAAGCGCAAGGAGGAAGAAGAGGAACCCGCCCGCTCGTAGGCGGGCGGGCCCCCAGGGCTCGCTGTCAGCCGGTGGTGACGACGGCGTTAAGGCGTTCCTCGCGCAGCCGTCCTGCCCAGGAGTCGTCGATGGGCTGGAGTTCGGCGCCCACGGCCCAGCGGAGCACGAGATCGGCAAGGCCCGGGTTGCGCACCAGCGCGGGGCCGTGCATGTACGTGCCGAGGATCCGGCCCGCGTAGGCCCCCTCGGTACCGTCGCCGCCGCCGTTGCCGATGCCCGCCACGACGCGGGCGAGCGGCCGGGCACCCGAGCCGATGTAGGTGGCGCCCTGATGGTTCTCGAAGCCCGTGATGCGCGGCACGTTCAGCTCGCTGGCGACATCGCCCACGACCTCGCCGACCGCGCGCTGCTCACCACGGCCACTGCGGATGTCCAGCAGACCGAGGCCGGGCACCGGCTGCCCCTCCTCGCCGCCGAACTCGTGACCGAGGATCTGGTAGCCGGCGCAGACCGCGAAGATGACGGCACCGCGCTCGGCGGCGACCCGCAGGCCGCCGTCGTTGCGGAGGCGCTGCGCCGCCAGGATCTGCGGCCGGTCCTCACCGCCGCCGAGCAGGTAGACGTCGCCGTCCGGCGGCACCGGCTCGTCCGACCGCAGGTGCACGGTCTCGGTCGGGATGCCGCGCAGCGCGGCCCGGCGCTCCAGGACGATCGTGTTGCCCTGGTCGCCGTACGTGGAGAGCAGGTCCGGGTAGATCCAGACGATCTTCAGCGGGCGGTGGGGCCCCGCGTTCGTGGGGTCAGACGACACGGCCGTACCTCGTTCGGATGTTCTGGAAGGCGGTGTAGTTGGCGATCACGTCGAGCGGGCCCGGCGGCACCGCCATGACGGCCTGGTCGATGTCGTCGACGATCGTGAACGGGACCTCGGCGGCCTCCAGCCGGGCGGCGAGGTCGACGCGGCGTTCACCGGTCACCCAGACCGGACGGCCGCGCAGGATGCGGTAGTCGACGTCCCACAACCACGACGTGTCGCGGCCGTCGGGGCCCTGCGCGTTGATGGACAGCGCGACCGGCCCCGGCGCGGGCTCCAGCACGTCGAACGCCTCCAGCCAGCCCGCCGGATTCTTGGAGAGCAGCAGGCGGATGTGGCGGTTTTCGTGCTCGACCGTGGTGTAGCGGCCCGCCACGGACCGGACCTCGCCGAGGAGCGGCAGCGCATGCTCCGGCGGCACCCCGAACTGCGCGACGACCGCGAGGGCGATCACGGCGTTCGACTTGTTGGCCCGGCCGGGCAGGGCGAGCTGCGACAGCGGGAACATCCGGCCATCGGGGGCGGTGACCTGGTCGCCCTTCAGCACCCAGTCGGGCTGCGGGCGGGCGAAGTGGCACTCGCGGCAGCGCCAGTCGCTGTCCTCGTCGGTGTCCTGGCGGTCGAGCGGGCCGCCGCACTCGGGGCAGCACCAGGAGTCCTCACGCCAGTGCTGCCCGGCGGCGACCCACGTCACGCTCCTGGCGGTGGAGGCACCCCAGGTGACGAGCGGGTCGTCGCAGTTGGCGATGACGTGGCTCTGCGGCGAGGCCTCCAGAGCCTTGCGCCACTTGCCGGCGAGCAGCCAGATCTCGCCGGCGCGGTCCATCTGGTCGCGGCTGAGGTTCATCAGGGCGATGACGTTGGCCCCGGTCTCCCTCAGGACCATGGGGACGTACTTCTCGTCACATTCGAGCACGCCGTAGCGGGCACCGGGCGCCGAGGCGAGCGCCGACACGTGCCCGGTGGGCATGTTGGCCCCGAACGCGTTGGTGGCGACCTCGCCCAGGGGGGTCATCGCCGATGTGATCAGCCGGGTCGTGGTGGTCTTGCCGTTGGTCGCGCTGACGAGCACGAGCTTGCGGTCCTTGGCGAGCCGGGTGAGCAGTTCGGGGTCGAGCTTGAGGCCGACCTTGCCGCCGATCACCGACCCGTCCCCTTTGCCGGCGAGCCGGGACATCTTGGCGGCCGTACGACCGAGCGCGACGGCCAGCTGCGAACGCAGTGGAAGATCGCTCATGGACTCCGTCTTCTCTGGTGTGCGGGGGGGCATCTGGGGCGCCTCGGAAAGTCGCCCCGAGCCTAGCCGGAACCAGCGGCGATCTCGCCACAACGTGATGAGATCGCACGCCCGTCATGCCCGCCGCACGTGAAAAATGCGACGAGAGTCACACGATCTGAGGTAAACCACTTGGCTCGATCTTGACCGATCTCACCGGGGCATGGTTCGGTGCCAGCCCCGGATGGCTGCGGCTCACCTACGACAAACCGGATGAACGAGTCGCAAAATCGCCATCGGCGCGCCTGAGAGCGACGTCAACCAGTACTTTGTCGGGGGCCCTGCTGTTTCGTGGGGAAAGCGGCGACAAGGCGAGGTCTGAGCGATGCAGTGTCCGACGTGCGGTACGAACACGCCCGGGACGCTCGGCAGGTGTTCGAACTGCAACGCAGTGATAGACCGGCTCGCGGGACCGCTGGAGACTCCGTTGAGCGCACCGGTGGCCGCCGATGCCGAGGTGGTCGGCGACAAGACGATGATGGTGCCACCGCCGACCCCGGCCTGGGCACCGTCCCAGGATGCGGCGCCGGGCGGTCTGCCGCCCGCCCCACCCAGCACCCTCCCGCCGCCACCCGCGCCGGCCGAGGGCTTCTCCCCGGCGTCCTCGGGCGGATTCCCGGCTGCGTCCGGCCCACACCCGACCACGTCCGGCCCGCACCCAGCTGCGTCCGGCGCGCTCCCGCCCGCCGATCCCGAATCGACCGCCGCGTGGACGTTCGACCCCGACGACGACATGGATGACGGTCCCGCTCCGGGTTCCGGACCCGGCTCGGGTGGTGCGCCGGCGGCGTTCGGCGCCGCGCCGCCGCCTCCGCCGCCCTCCTGGGCGGGCGCGGGCGCCGGGCCGTCCCCGTACGGCAGCGAGCCGCCCGCCGAGTCGATCGTCCCCGATTCCTGGTTCGCCCCTGCTCGCACACCAGACGAGCAGTCGCAAGACGCTGCCCAGGCCACCCAGCAGTGGGCGCCACAGTCTCAGCCCGCCGAGCAGTCCTGGGGTATGGACGCCACCCAGGTCGCCCCGCCCGCCCAGCATCAGCAGCAACCGCTGGATGCGAACGCGACGATGATGGACCAGGGCCGACCGCAGTTCGACGGCAACGCAACCATGCTCGATCAGGGCATGCCGCACCCGAACGCGCCCTTCTCCCCCGGCATGGACCCCTACGGCTCCCCCGGCATGGACTCCTACGGCATGCAGCCCGGCGGCATGGATCCCCACGGCATGCAGCCCGGCGGTATGCAGCCCGGCGGATTCCCGGGGCAGGGCGGCCCGATGGGCCCGCACGGCATGCCGGGCGACCCCGCGTACGGCGGCCAGCTACCGCCGCGGTCCTCTGGCGGCGTGAGCAAGGTGCTCGTCATCGCCGTGGCTGCCTTGGTCGTGGTCGCGCTGGTCACCGTCGGCCTGGTGATGTGGCCGGAGGGCGATAAGAAGCCGCCGGCCGCCAAGCCGCCCGCGACCACGGCGCCCAACAAGAAGGTGTCCGACGACAAGCCGCTCCCCGTGGCCACCAAACAGCAAGCCGCGGCCGTGAACGAGTTGCTGAACGCCAGCGCCGACACCCGCCGGGTACTCACGGCCGCGATCGGCAAGACCCGCAAGTGCGAGGACCTGCCTGCCGCCATGAGCGGCTTCCAGCGAGTGGCCCAGCGCCGGCAGAACCAGGTGCGCCGCACCGATGGCCTCAAGGTCGACAAGCTGAGGCGCGGCGAGCAACTGCGCGCCGCGCTCCGCCAGTCGTTCCAGGGCTCGCTGGAAGTGGACCAAGCACTCATGACGTGGGCGCAACAGGCCCAGCAGAACTGCAATGGCAAGCCCAAGCCGGATGCCACACAGGCCCCTGGCCGCGCTGCTGCGGAACGCAAGGCGACGCTGGGGAAGAAGCAGCTCGTCAAGCTGTGGAATCCGATCGCCAAGAAGACGGGACACTCCCAGCGACGCTGGAACGGCGTGTAGGTATCTTGACGGCCTGTAGGTATCTTGTGACCGAAGGTTCCCCCTAAGTAAGGGCAGGGCTTGGTATGCGGTGCCCGCGATGCGGTAGCGAGGCCGATCCGGCACTCTCCACCTGCCCACGGTGCGATGCACCCCTGGGTGATGACGCGACGGCTCCGGACCCGGGCGGACCGCGGTTCGGCTCGTCCGACCGGCCTCCGCCTACGCCCTGGTCACCCGCTCCCCAAGAGCCGGTGCCGTGGTCGCCGCCACCGCAGTCCGACCCTTGGGCACCGCGCGAAACGCCGCACGAGCCGTCGGCGGGTGAGACCTCGATCTCGCTGTCGCGCGAACCGTGGGACGAGCCGGAGATCTGGCAGCCGCCGCCCAGCAGGAAGAAGAAGAAAGCCCTTCCTCTCATCCTCATCGCCGCGGGCGTCGTGCTGCTCGCTGCGGTGGCGTCGGCAATCGTGTTCTGGCCGGACGGCTCGTCCGACAATGCCGGGCCGCCGCAGCCGCAGCAGAGCGGGAACGTCCAGGAGACCCAGACCGGCGATGACGGGACGCCGTCGGCGACGACGTCGGCGACGACATCGGGGCCTGGGCTGACCGAGCAGGCCGGCAAGGTCGACGCTCTGCTCACCGAGATGGTCGCGACCCGGTCAGAGCTGGGCACGGTCACCGGTGACGGCGAGTGCGAGAGCTCCGGCCTGCAGCGGATCCGGACCCAGCGCCAGGATCAACTGGAGAAGGCGCGCGCCCTCGAGGTCAGCGCCTTGGAGAGCGGCACCGAGATGAAGGACGCGCTCGTCCGGGCGCTCCAGGCGTCGGTCGAGTCCAACCAGCGTTACCTGGACATGGCGCCCGACTGCCCGTCGACCGCGACCGACGCGGACAGCCGTGCCTCCCAGGCCAAGTCCGACTTCGTCCGGTACTGGACCCCGATCGCCGAGCAAGCAGGCCTCCAGACCCGTTCCGCCGACGCCATCTGACACCGACCGACCCCGCCGACCGACCCCGCCGCCCGATTCGGCCTGCCCGCAGCGAACGCCTCAATCGGTCGGGAACGGCAGGCCGGCGTCCGGGTCCTCGAACGGCGCGATGAAACGCTCCGGCCAGCTCAGCACCGGATCGAGCCATGAGCTCACCCGCATGGTCTCGGCGACGTGCGCGAGCTGCTCCTCGTCCGACAGCCCGATCCCGACCACCGCGAGGTCGCGGACGAAGCCTTCGTGGTGGTCCTCGCCGGCGAGCGCCGTGATCGCGATGGGCCGGTTGCGTTCCAGCTCCATCGACAGCGGATGGCGGCGCAGCGCGCGCAGCCGATGCCCGAGCTTGGGGTCGGCGGGCTGCTTCAGCCCCGGGAGCTGGTAGTCCAGCGGCGGCGCGGGCGCGTGCTTGTCCGGAGCGCCGGAGCCGAGCGGGAAGAGCCGGTCCATCTCATGCAGCCAGCGCAGCTGCGGGATCACCCAGGCGGGTCCGGGCAGTCCCCCCGCCAGCCCGTACGAGCCGCCGAGGAGCTGCTGCGCGGACGCCGCCACCGTCGCGGTGAGCTCCGATGGCGCGAACGCGTTCCGCAGCGCCCACGCCCTCCTTGTGACCGCGCGCTCGACCAGCGTCGCCAAGGTGCACTCGCGCAGGCGCGGCATGAGACGCGACCAGGCACGGCCGAGCTCCACCGGTACGACGGGCAGCGGGCGGTTGGTGACGTGGGCGAGAACGAGCGTGTCCGTCCAGAGCCGCAGCCACGCCCAGTCCGAGTTCCCTGCCATCAGGTCGGCCTCACGCAGCTCGTACAGCGAGCACGCGCGCCCTGAGCGGCACTCCACGCCGCACGCGGCGGAGCGCCGGCCGTCCACCGGAGGCGGCGGGCCGGGCTGGACGGCCTCCCGCCCCTCGCCCAGCGGCACCCGCACCCGCAGCGGCCGGTCCATGCCGTCCGCGAACACCGCGGCGACGCCCGGCCGCAGCGACACCACCTCGCGGGACTGCTCGGTGTCGAGGTTCATCGCGGCGCCGACCTGGTGCCGGTCGTCGTACGCGGGGAGCCGGTGCACGACCTTGAGCGCGGTGTTCTTGATGACGTCGGGGACGAGCTTGGTGGGGATCTGCTCGGCGACGATGATGCCCTCGCCGTAGGCGCGGATCTCGGCGAGCATGCCGGCGAACAACTCGACCGCGTGCGAGCTGGTGCGCTCGGGCCCGCGGTTGCGCAGCAGCCGGTGCGCCTCCTCGATCACGATCACATGCCGCAGGCCCGGCGAGGTCCCGCTCCCGGCGGCCCGCGACCGCATCCGCAGGTGCTCGACCACCCGGATGATGAGCGTGCCCATGAGGAACGCCTTGTCCTCGTCGTTGGCCACGTCCTCGATGGCGAGCACGATGTTCTCGCGCAGCATGCCGCCGATGTCGGCCGGATGGCCGCCCTCGAAGAACCGCCCGGCCGAGCCGATGCGGAGCGACCGCAGCCGGACGTCCACGAAGCCCTGGACGTCGGCCATCAGCTCGCGGCCGTACCCGACGTCGCCGATCACCTGCAGCGCCGCGTTCTGGAGTTGTTCGAGCGTCGGCACGGCGGGTTCGATGAGCGATCCGGGCACGCCGGCGCCGGTCACCACGTCCCAGCCGTTCGACTCGTACACCCGCTGCAGTGCCTGCGCCATGATCTGCGGGAACGGCTCCTCGGCGTCGAACGCGGCCTGGAACAGCGCGCGCACCATGTCGATGTGCGCCTGCACCGGATAGCCGGGCTCGGGTGCCAGCGGGTTGACCGACAGCGGCACCGACGCCGGGTCGGACGGGTTGACGACGGTCACCGGGCCGCCGAGGTCCTCGATGCGCCCGGACATCGCCGCGTACTCCGACTTGGCGGGCTCGATCGCCAGCCAGGGGATGCCCGCGCGGGTCAGCTGCTCCAGCAGGTGCCGCACGGTCTGCGACTTGCCCGAACCGGTGGAGCCCGTCACGAACACGTGCCGGTTGATGGTCGAGCGTGGCACGGTGAACCGCCCGACTTGCCGGTCCTGCCCGTCCAGGATCGCGCCGAGCTCGATCCTCGGCTCGTTCGCGTTCACCGGAACGGCGTCGTCGGTCTCGGACGTCACGTCGAAGTAGCCTGCGTCCAGCACCCGCAGCCCCGGCACCTCGCGGCGCGGAAGCCCGGCCAGCGCCGCCAGCGCGCCCGCCGTCGCCACGAACGGGTAACGCTGCTCCGACTCAACCGCGGGGCGGGCGAGCGCCGGGCTCGACGCCGGGGGACGCAGGATCTCGCTGAACGTGCCGCTGCCGTGCCCCGAGCGCAGCCGGTACGGATGGTGGCCGAGCTCCATCGAACCGACCAGCACGGGCGCGATCTGGCTCAGCTCGGTCTCGGACGCGGCGCCCGCGAGCACCCGGACACGCCAGAGTCCCGCCTCCCGGAACGCGTCGAGCTCAGCCAGGCGCTGGTCGGCACGTGCGACCGCCAGCCGCGCCTGCTCGTCCTCGCCGCGCCGCAACATGCGCAGCTCGTGATGTAGGTCCCGCATCTCGGTGTCGAGCAGCCGCTCGTCGCACGGGTCGGCGACCACGAACCAGCCGAACGGCCGTTCCATCAACGTCATGAGCGTCGCCTCGAAGAGGCTCGCGCCGTTGTCGGCCGACTTCACCTGCGGCGCAAGACGGCCGGGACACCGCGTCCACACCATCCGCTCGGCTCGCCGCAGCCAGCCGTCACCGATCGGCACGCCGCGCGCTCCGCTCGGGAACAACAGACCTTGATGGGCCTCCGGGCCCGGGCTCACGGGACCCGCGTTCGTGATGAGCTCCAGCGGCGCGCCGCCGCCCGGCGAGATCCACCCCACCACGAACGGCCGCTGCCGCCGTGCCGCCGATAGCACAGCGGGGAGCACGCTCACGAAGTCCCACTCGGCCGAGGCGTTCCGCTCGGGAGCGGGGATCGCCTGGATCCGGTACCAGGGTCCGGGGAGAACGGAGCCGTCCGCGCCGTGTTGACCGGCGGAGTGGTGCTGCGCGCCGGGAGGTTGACGCATGCTGGGGGCTGGGGTCACGCCAGCATCCTTACCTTCGCCCGCCCCCTAGCGCCACTACTCGGCAGGTGGTTTCGGCGGGGGGTCTGCGGCGTGCCTGCCGTTCTTCTTCAGCGGCGGCACGATGCGCTGCGGTCGCGGGCCGGTGCCCCTGGGCAGCGCGTGGCGCGCCCGCGACCCCCAGGCCGCGCGCGGCGAGGGCGGCACGTCGCGTTCCTTCTGGCCGGTCCGCTCGGTCGCGGTCTCGTCAGAGGCCTCCGGAGCCGCCTCCGACGCGGCCTCTGGGCTGTCGCGTTCCAGCTCGGCTTGCTGCAGCCGTTCCTGCTCGCGTACGTGCTCCTCGAACTCCACCGAGTGCGCGGTCGGCAGGGTGATGATGCCGGGGTTGGCGTCCACCAGCAGGATCCGGCGGCCCGTCGCGCCCGCGTGCGTGAAGACCATCGCGGTCAGCGGCAGCTCCTGGAGCTGCGGCGGCTCAATCAGCAGTTCGCGGAAGCGCTGGCGCGTCTCGGTGGCCGGGATGCTGCGTCCCCAGGCTGTGGACGAGCTGATGCCCTCAACCAGGGCGGTGTCGTCGGCCACCGGAGCCGGGAGCGCCGACCACACCGGGTCGGTGAGCTCGTCGCCCCGCCGCCGCGCGAAGGCGACCGTGCTGGCATAGGTCTCCCCCGCGACATCGGACAAGGTCTCCCCCGCCGAGTCGGTGATCTCGGCGACGAGGAGGCGGTGGTCGGCGCCGATGTGCTCGGCGGCGATGCGTGCGTCCTCCGGGTTGCCGAGCCTCATGAAGCCCACCGCCGCATGGCCGCGCCGCCCGAGCCGTTCCCTGACGTGCTGCGGGATCGACCGGTACATCAGCACCAGCCCGGTGCCCGTGGCCTCGCACGCGTCGATCAGACGGTCCAGAACGTCCCCACGCAGCTTCTCCGCGCCGCACAGGAACAGAGTGTGGTCCCACTTGCCTCCGGGCGGCGCCTCCCGGATCCGGTGCGTGAGAGCCGTCGTGACGTACGTGCCGAGCACCCGGTTGGTCAGGACGCCGGCCCGCCGGTCCATCGAGACCACGTGCAGCCGCGACGGCGGCAGCCGGACCGGCTCGGTCGCCAGCCGCTCCAGCTTGCGCAGCTGTGCCTCCAGCGCCCAGGCACGCCGCACCACGATGCGGTCGGTCGCGTCCCGCCCGAACAACGTCGCGATCCGTTCCAGTTGCTCGTCAGTCAGCAGCCCGCGCCGCAGGTCGTCTCTCGGGTCCCCCACCTGCGCCAGCACGCGGAGCGCCGCCGTGATCTGCGGGATCGTCACCTCGTCACCGAGGACCTCGATGAGCCGTTCCAGGATCGAGTTGTCGAACGACAGGTCGCGCGTGCTGCCCTGCTCCTCGCCCGCGCTGACCACCAGCGACAGCACGTCGGCGAGGGCCTCGGGCCCGAGCCCGCGCGTCGCGTCCAGTCGCGACAGGTCCGCGGGCAGCACCCACACCAGCGGGTCGTCGCCGCGGTCGGCCGCGAGCCGCAACAGGTCATGCGCGACCGCGCCCTCCGAAAGATCGATCACGGTCACCCGCGCACCCACCGCGAGCCGCGCCGCGCCCATGGTCGTCACCGAGGCCGACCATCCGGCGAGCGTCCCGCCCACCACATCGACACGGTCGACACCGGGCGGGACGGCCACGGGATACCACTCACGCTGGTTCTCGTACGCCCGCTGCCGGCGCTCCCAGTCGGCCAGCGCGGTCGCGTACTCCTTCTCGGCCGCGTCCCGAGCCCGGCTCCGCGCGGCACGTTCCCGCTCGCCCAACGCCCGCGCCTGCGCGATCCGCTCGCGCACAACGCGCTCGTCCCGCCACAGCGCCGAGCCGGTGATGCCGAGCACAACTCCGCAGGCCAGCAACGCCACCACCGCGAACGCCCAAGGCAGCACGCCGACGAGGCCGCACAGCAGGAAGAGCGCCATGCCGACCCCGGTGCCGACGCTGGCGATGCGCAGCGGGCGCCCGGCGAGGTGCTCTGCGGGCATGCGTTCGGGTATGCCGCTCGCCACCGGCTCCGCGGTCGCGGGCGGGGTGGGCGGTGGCCCGGGATCCGGGTGCACCTGTGCGTAGCGCCAGCCGACATAGACGCGATCGGCCTGTGTCAACCGCGCCATCGCGGACCCGCTCGCCATGTCCGTCACGTGGTCAAACCCCTGGGTGTTGCGGGACGGTAAGGAACGCCTGGGGGCTTAGTTGGGTCAGATTCCTACCCGCACAGAGTAAAGACGTTTCCGCCACAACGCGCCACATTCAACCGAACACGAATACCCATGGCCGACTTGAGCCACCAATTCGGTCACCCGGTTCACCTGCGGTAAAGATCGGACACACTGGGACTCAAGGTTGGCCGGATCCGGCCAACCTTGAGGTCTTTCCAGTAAGCGAACGAAGGAGTAACTGCGGCCCGTGGTGTCTGTGGTGCCGCCGACGAAGCCCTCCGCCAACACCCTGGCAGCCGACCGCCCAGCCTGAGCCGAGACGCCGCCTGACCTCGGTACCGCCGTCAGGAGTAGATCTTGGCGGCGACGGAGGCTTTTGCCTCCGCGTATGAGCGGAGGGCCGCCAGGTCGAAGCCGCCCCCCGCCGGGCGTTCCGGAACGGTCAGTCCGTCGGTGAGGGCCCAGCCGCTGCCGCGCTCGATGAGGGACCGGTGCTTGGTGGCGTAGTAGTCGGCGTTGATCGACACCGCGACGCCGCTCGCGCCCGCCGCCGCAGCCATCATGTGGAGGTGGAAGCGGGTCGAGATCCACGTCTGCCCGGGTCCTGCAGGGAGGCCGTGCCGCCAGACGCCCGCGAACGGATAGAAGCGCACGTCCGGCAACTCCGGCTCGATCAGGTCGAACACCGCCCGGTCCGCGCCCGGGATGCCCTCCACGATGCCGACACGGTCGCCGGTGACGCCCCAGGACCTCAGCGTGTCGAGCACGAACGCCGCCAGCGCTCCGCGGGGCATGTCCAGCAAGTCCGACTGCAGGCACAACATGACCTCGCGCAACGGCTCCTCAGGCCGCCGGTACAGATGCGGGCCGATCCCGAACAACATGTCGTCCCCGGTACGGCTGACGGCCGTCGCATCGCCGACCAGCTCCGCGGACGGCTCGTCCCGCACGTCGATGAGCTCGAAGCCCGACGCCAGCCCGCGCATCAGCGGTGTCGCGTACTACGGCAGAGGCCACAACCCCTGACCCGTCATCACAGCGCGACCGCCGGACCGCTGCACGGCCGCGGCCATCAAACCCGTAGTGCTTGGGCCAGATCTTGTTGATGTAGCCCCCGCCGATGATGTGCACCACCCGTGCTTAAGCGGCCACCTCAACGCCAGCCACCCAGCGGACCGCCATGCTCGGCGAGTGGACGGCCTGCCGCACCCAGCGCGTGACCTCCCACGGGTCGTCACCCGGCGCCTCCCAGCACAACCGCCCGAACGTGTCGGTGAACCGCGCCCTGGGATGGATGTCGCCCAGCAGCGCCGCCGCCGGTCCGGGACTCGGATAGTCCAGCCAGACCTCGGTCTCCGGATCCGTCTCAGCCAGGTACCGAAGCCACAAAGCCGCAACCAATTAATCGCCATAGCTCGGAAAGCCCGAAGTGCCGACCAGGTAGAACATCTCACACCCTAAATTACGACCTGGACAAATACCCACAAATCCTACCCGACCACCCAAGCGAACGAGCTAATGAATCAAGCTTCCAATATGGCAACGCACCAGACGCAGACCGGAAAATCTGCAAGCTACCAGCCTCTTCTAAGCAGGGCCAGCAGGCAGGAATGTGGCCATGCATGAACGCCTTTCACTCTCGGATGCGTTCTGAATCTCACGGTCCAGGACATTAACTACTCAGAAACTCGCCCGACCGACATTAGAGCCCCCGCCCTGCACCACTCGATTGCAAGTTTCCTACTCTTGCCCTCTTCCATATATGAAACCATGTCACACAAAGCCTCAAGACCCATCCTTACTCTGGAGAGCCAACGCAGGCTTCGGAGCATAGATTCGTCATCAACGCCTGAGGGTCGGACTTGCACAACTTCCCGACAGTTCTCGACGAACTTCTCCGGAGAGCCCCCCAGCCGACCGAGCATCCATGCAAGTATCCGTTCCGGATCTCGAGAATTATTCCCCTCATTTACGCCGTGATATTTAATTGCGGCTGCACATGCAATCATGCGGCGGTGAAATGTCTCCTCTATGCCGAGCGCTCCACTCGCATTAGCGGCATCAAGAGACTCGACGAGAAGGTCCGACCACTGATCTGCGTCAACTGCTCCAACTTCGGCACTAAGGTGGTGCGAATTACATACCGAGATAACGGCACTCCACCAGCCAGCCCCAGCAGAGGACAAATCGTTCCGACGCAATATATTGGCCATCTCATGCGCCGACCGAATTTGCCCCAACTCGTCCGCACTCGGCAAAGTAGACATCACTACCCCCCTCCAAACACCGACGAAATGTAGTCAATTCCAGCACGCTCGAAAGCAGCCTCACCTATTGGCAGGGTTTCCGCGCCTGGCATGAAATGGCCGCTGTGATTATTAATGAATGCTGGAAAACCTTCCATAAAGGTACCGGATCCCGCTGCGCGAACTCTAGCCCCGAGCCCCGCAAGAACCGTGTGAGCGATCTCCGCCCGAGGCCATCCACCTGACCCGCCGCCAGCAAAGGCAGGCATCACCTTGAGGTCGTCATCCATGGTGACGGCCCACTTGAAATCAGACGCTCCGCCAATAGCTTCCTTCAGACCGCTCATCCCGGCACCTTCCCCAAGAGTCACAGGCTTGACTCCTCGATCGGCCGCCGTCTTCAACTCAATCTTCTGAATCTCAATTGATCTTTGGTTAGGGAGCCCGGGCCCACAGTCGTTGTGGACGAGGAGTTTGGCATCAGTGACGTAGTAGTTGTGGGTGTTTTCGACTTCGAAGTTGTAGACGGTGGTGTTGGTTTGCAGGGCGCCGACGGCGGCGATGGTGGCGGTGCGACCGTTGGCTTGGAGGAGCTTGTCGCCCACGGCCAGGTTACGCGCGTGGGTCCAGCCCTTGCCGTTGACCCAGATGCGGTGGTCGGGGGTGACCTTGATGTGCTGGCCGGCGACCTTGAGGGTGATGAGTCGGTCGGTCTTCTTTTGAAAGAGTCGGACGACGCGTTGGAGGGTGAGTTTGCCGGTGGCGGTGTCGCGGGACCAGACACGGTCGCCGACCTTGATCTTCTCGATCGGTTTGCTGCCGTGTTCGGTGGCGATCTTGGTGCCGGCGACGAAACATTCGGCTTCGGTCAGGGTCTTGGTCGGTGTTGTTCGGCGTAGGGCGTTGACAGCCCGTTTGATGAGGCCAGGTGCTTTGGTAGCGGCCCGGACGCCTCCGGTCGCGCCGGCGCTGGGAAGTGGAACGCCGGTCACTTCGCCGATGACCTTGGCGACCTTGTAGGTCTTGGAGTTGGTGTCTCCGCCGAGAGGGACGTGGACGGGGGCGGGCTGTTGGCTGGTCTTGGCTACGATCTGGCAGCCAGCTGAGCTGCCTGCGGCGCAGGGGCCGATGGCGCCGAGTCCCATCATGGCGCGGCTGAGGTTGGTGATGCCTTCGGTGGCGCTGGTGATGGCGCCGTCGACCCAGCCGTTGAAGGCGTTGACGCCGTGGCCAATGATGCCCTTTTGCCACCAGTTCTTGTTGGCCGGCGGGTTAGTTCCGCCTCCGCCTCCGCCCGGGCTTGGGGGGTCTGGGTTTGTGCCTGTAGACGGTTTCTTGCATTTGCCGTGGAATCGGCATTGGGCTTCGTTGGGTTCGTCTGCCCTCAAGCCCGTCGGGTCGCTGAAGGTGATGGGGCTGTTGTTGGCGTAGGAGTAGCCGTTCCAGCTTTGGGGGTTGGAGGCGTCGAAGATGGGGTCGACGGTGGTGAAGCGGCCGGTGTTGGGGTCATATTCGCGGGCGCCTAGGTGGGTGAGGCCTGTGGTGTCTTTGGTGCCGCCGACAAAGCCCTTGTCCAGGGAGGTGGGCCAGGTGCCGGTGGTGCTGCGTTCTTGGCCGAAGGGTGTGGTGCGGCGCTGGGTGAGTTTCTGGTCGGCGGCGCCGATGGTGAGGAGGCTGGTGCCTTGGTGGTCGGGGGCAAGGAAGGTCACGCCGGCACTGGTGCGGGTGGCGATCGTGTTCCCGCCATATGAGTAGTAGCGGGTCGCGGTGGGCGTGGTGGCGCCCGCGGCGAGTTTGACCTCCATGCCTGGGAGGTAGAGCGTGACGCCGGTGGAGTCACGCTTGATCAGGCGGCCGCCTTCGGTGCCGTAGACGAAGGTGCTGGTGTCCTTTGCCTTGCCGGTCTCCTCCTGGGTGATGGAGGAGATCTCGCCTTCGGTGTCGTAGTCGAAGGTTTGAGTGCGGGATTTCGGTGTGCCGTTGTCGGTGTAGGCAATGTTGCGGGTGGCGGTGTTGCCTACTTGGTCGTAGGTGAAGGTCTCCCTGCCGGTGGCGCCGGTGTAGGGGCTGGTGCCGCTCTGGACGACGTTCGCGAGCTGGTGTCCGTTGTAGCCGGTGACTCCGGGCTCTCCGGCGTAGGCATAGGCGCGGGTTGCTGTTTGGGCCGTGCCGACGGCGTCCTTGAAGTACTGCTTCTCGCCCTTGCGACTGCCGTCGGTGGCGTAGGTGTAGGTGGCGCGGTAGGGAGCGGGGCCACCGATCGTGGGGGTGGTGGAGGTGTCGGTGGGGCAGTTGCCTGCGTCCTGCGACCAGGCGTCGGTGAGTCGCCGGAGGTGGTCGTAGCGGAAGCATTGGGTGTCTTGGCCCGCCGCGGATATGTCGGCGACCTGCAGGATGTTGCCGGCGTCGTCGTACTTGTAGGTGGCGTCACGGTCCGACAGTGTTGGGATGTCCTGGCGGGTGACGCGGAAGCGTGAGGTGCGCTGGGTAACGACCTCGTACTCGTAGGACAGCCAGGTCTTCTTGGCGCCGGTGGTCAGCTCGTACTGCAGCGGTTTGCCGGTCGGGGTGTAGAGGCTGTCGGTGACGTAGCTGGACAGGTTGCTGTCGAGCGTCTCCGGCAGCGCGAGGAGATCGTTGCTGTAGCCGAAGGTGACCGCTTCCCCGGGCAGATCACCGGCGGCGGGCATGCCGGTGGACTTGGGGGTGCCGTCGGCGTTGAAGGTGCTGGTGAAGGTGAAGCTGGTGCCGACACCTTCGGATGCGGGGATGGTGAGCGTGGTGCCGGTCGGGCGATACAGGTTGTCGTAGCCAGCCACGGTGGTGGTGTAGTCGGCGATGTTGCCGTTGCGGTCCTTGGCCTTACGTGTGCTGGAGGTCAGCTGGCCCTTGGCAACCGTGTCGTAGACGTTGCTGGTCAGAACGCTTCCTGCACCATCGGTGGTGCTGGTGACGCGGTTGAGGACGTCGTAGTTGGTGATGACCTTCTGGTCGCGGGCGTCGGTGACGCTGGTGAGCCGGTCAAGGTCGTCGTAGCTGTATTTGGTGGTGCCCTTGTCCGGGTCGTCGGTACGGGTCTTGCGGCCTACCTGGTCGTAGTAGGTGGTCCAGGTCTTGCCGGAGCCGCCGGTCTTGCTGTTCACCGGCCCGGTGAGCGTCTTGAGTTGTCCGCCGGGTGCGTAGGTATAGCGCGTGATGTCGTAGTCGTCGCCGGTCGGAGTGCTCGCGTGGTACTGCCGCTGCTCGGTGAGCTGGCCTCGGGCGTCGCTGATGCTGATGGTGGGGGTGCCGCCCTTGGGCGGAGTCACGCTCACCCGATCGCCTTCGTAGTCGTAGATGGTGGCCCACATCTGCGCGCCGTCACCACCACCGTTGATCAACGCTTCCTTGGTGACCCGGCCAAGCCCGTCATAGACGTATTTGGTCTGAGTCTCGGTGGCGCCGGGCGAGGTGACACCCCACAAGACCGGGCTGGGCGCGCCCTTTTCGTAGTAAGGCGCGTAGACACGTTCGGCCTTGCCGACGTTGTTATAGAGCGTCTCAGCGACGATCTTGTTGCCGCCCGGACCGTGGCCCTGGGTCTGGCGGGGACGTAGGAGGCCGTCATACAGCTGGTAGGTCGGCGGCTTCTGGGCTCCCGTCGCGGTCAGGTTCTTGGTGCCGATCGCAATGATCTTGCCCTCTTCAACCTGGTACGTGTACTCCAGGTTGGGAGACAGGCCGCGTGCCTTAGGGCGGTCCGGGAACCACACCTTGACCAGCCTGCCCAGAGCGTCATAGACGGTGTCGGTGCGCTTGAGCGCGGGGTCGACTCGGGTGAGCGGCTTGCCTGACGCGGTGTCGTAGTCCGTGACAGTGACGTGCGCGCTGTCGGCGTCATCCGCCTTCGTTCGCGGGCTGGTCACCGTGGTTCGGGTCGTGAGGCCTTGAGGGTCCTCGTAGGACGTTCTAGTGGTGTTTCCCTTGGCGTCGGTCACCTCGGTCTGACGCCCGTACAGGTCGTCGTACTTGGTGGCAGTGACCCTCTTGTATGTGGGTGTGGTGCCGTCGTGCGAGGTCAGACGTTCAGTCAGTGTCACGCTGCCCTTGGTCGGCGCGACATTCCAGCCCTTCTCGTCGTAGGAGGTACGGACGTCGGAGATGACGTGGCCTGGTTGCCCGTCGGGCTTGGTGGCTCTGCTGGGCGTGGTGGAGCACTTGACCGCAACGGTCTCCACACGGTTGGGGAAGGACAGCAGCCAGTCGCCGGTGTTGTCCTTGTAGGTCGTGCGAGTGCAGCGGTCGTCGGTAGCAGTGGAAACGTCACCTAGGTCTTCTGACATGGTGACGCGGCCGATCGGGGTGTCGGTGCCACCGTTGCCGTTCACATCGAAGGTGTTGTTCACGCGGGTCTCGCGCCAGCCGCCACCGCCGACCGCGGTGAAAGCTCGGGTGCTGGAGACTCCCGACAGGTTGGCGGTCACCGTGCCCCATGAGCGGGTACGGGACGCCGTCTGGTGGTTCCAGGGCGTGCGGACGCTCTTGGCGGCGACAGCTCCGCCGGGACGCTCGTAGTTGACGGTGCGGTATTCGAAGCCGGCGTAGACGTTGTGGTCGATGATGGTGCCGCCCTCACCGTCATCGATTTTGACGATCCGGCCTAGGTCGGTGTCCGGGACGGCGCGGTCGGCGTCCATGCCGCGCAGGAAGAAATGGTCGCTTTGCGTGCGCGGGTCATTCCATCCGCCAGTACGGATTTGGACGTGCCCGTAGCCGCGCCACTGCGACCAGGTCTTGTACTTCTCCTTGGTCAGGCCGTCGTCATCATCGAAATGCCAGGCCGCACCGCCCTTGTAGTCATAGGTGGTGACTACGTTGGGAGCCAGTCCGGTGCGGTCGGTCGTTTGGACGTTGTCGACCACGTACTTGTGAAACCAGTCGATCTTAGGGTCCTCGCCGCCGTTATGGACCCAGTACACCGGGAAACATCGTTTGGTGTTCGTGTGCGGTGTCGGCAGGTTGTCGGCGTTGCATTCGGCGGTCTTGTAGGTGATGGCGGTCTGGCCGCCGGACTCATCGGAGACTCCGACCAGCCGGTACTTGATGAACGGACCAGTGTTGTCGCCAGCCTTGTCCACCCGATTGGGACTGTCGTGGTAGGCCAAGGTCACCTTCGGCAACGTCACCGACGGAGTCGCCGCAAGACCGGTGTGCTGGATCGTCTCCAGCAACAGCGACCGTTCAGGGTCGGCGTCCCCCCACTTGTGCCCGAGCTTCCAGTTGTCGACGTTGCGCCAGCCCATGCCGTTGTCTTCGATCACCTTGGTGGTGATGTTCAGCAGGCGGTAGCGAGACCAGAATGTCGGCGCCAGGGTGCCGTGGTCGTCCTTGCATTCTTGACCGGACTTGCAGTTCAGGTCCCACGGCGTGTCCTGCCACTGTGCGCGCTGTGCATCGATCTTGTCGGGGTCACAGTTGAACGAAGCGTTGGGCAGGCAACGCTCGGCCACCTCGAACTCCACTGCGGCCGGTACGCGAGAGGCCCACAGATTGTCCTTACGCAGGCCATACTCCACCCGCGACAGGTAGCCGCCGCGGACATACGGGGTTTCATCGCTGGCCTTGAGGTTGCGGCCGTAGTGGTTGGTTTCCTTGGCGTAGTAGTAGGTGATGGCGTTACCGTCACGGTCAACGACGTAGTCAAGGTTCCAGCGATAGGCCTGCGGACACGACGAGTCCTTGAACGCCGCCGCGTGGCATGGCTCGGTGGAGTTGTTCCCGAAGACCGGCGCAGTCCAGGCCGAGTTGGTCACCGGATTGCCTGATGTCCAACCTTCAAGCTTGTGCTTGCCAAAGAAGTACTGCGTCCCGTCGGTCGTAGTGACCTTCCAGTACTCGTTGTCATCATCGCCATTGTCGGTATTGGCATCCGTGCCTGTGAGACGCTCGACGCGTGTGCCGTCATCGTTCTTGAGCCGGTACTTGCCACCGCCAGCCGGGATCAGTTCCCCTGAGTGGCCATTGAGGCTGAGAGTGGCGTTGTCGTACCCCCAACACTGGTCTGCAGGCGCGACTCCCCATTCGTCCTTGGGAGCACCGTCGTCCTCACAGGACTTGTAACCCCGCTGTACGTACCCCGGCCACAGCTCGAACCCATCGCCAGCCCAGGATGACTGGTTGTTCGAATTGGCCGTCCGGCCGTCGATGCCTCCGGAGTTGTAGCTCAACGCCAAATCAGGCTGTAGGCCACCCGGTACTGGCGGAACCCGCAACGGATATGACCAAGTGAAGTCACCGGTGTTGGTAGAGACATTGCCGCTCGAGGACGGCGACAACGACGTGGCATTGTAGTCGCCCTGGCTGCTCGAGGCACCTGCGGTCACCGCCAGAACCGTTGCCTGCCCTGCGGATGCGGATGAGCCCCTGGATGCCACATCGATTTCACCAATGAGCCTCTTTGACTCGGTGTCGTTTCTAGTCGGCACAGGCTTGTGCGAACGGCACTCCGGTTTATCCGGAGTCACCAGCGCACAAGCCGGCAATTGAACGAGCCGCAACCTCGACGCGTAAGCCCCTCCCGCGGCGTGCGCGAACTTCGAGTAGTCGAGGTGAAGGGCCACCTTGCCGGCCTGTGTCTGATCGGTGGGCGCCACGGTCAGAAGTAGAGTGCTCACCCCTGCTCGCTGAGCGGCCGCACGGTCCGCTAGTCGGACTCGGACCTTGCCTGGAATCTCAACACGCTTTTTTTGAACGGCGCGCTGCTGCCGACCCGGAGGAGCAACCCACACGGGAAGGGAACCAACTCGCACCGGCTGAGTGCCGCTAGCCGGAACCTCTACCTCTGCGCCTCCGGGTTCAGGCCACGTTGGAACAGGCAGCGGCCTCGTGGTGAAGGCCTCAGGACTGGTCTTGCGGGGCCGCACCTTCAGCTTCTCAGCCTCGGCGAGTTTCTCGTGATGAGTGACCTTGGGACGATCACCTCCGCGGGGGTCTGCCTGCGCGGGTACCACCGACAGCAATCCGGTTCCGAGCGTGACCGTCATTATGACGGCGATACGCCGCCTCAGTCTGCTCGCACCGCAGAGCACCATTCGACCGCTCACGCAGCCCTCCAAGACCGCCGCCCCGCCACTGCGAGGCGCCTTTAACACGACCGACAGGGGAGATCAGGCTGAACGCTGAGAGCTAGCCGACATCAAGGGGCATCTTCGAGTCTGAATTCGACGCCGCTGTGCAGCTGGCCGATCTGGTCCTCCAAGAGTGCGCCTTGATAAACCCACACATCATCGACCAGGCCAGCGAACGGTTGACCGAACGTCCCGTTCCTGAGCGCTCGACCGATCTGCAGCTTGCCGTCGGCGTTGAAGCTGCTCACGCCTTCGCGCACCGACTCCACCGCGCCACCGAGAAGCCCGTTGACGTACAACTTCATCGTTCGGGTCGGCGCGTCGTAGACCAAAGCGAGATGGTCAGGTGTGCTGGCAGAACCTTCACACACACTGCATTTGTCATGGTCGACGGTCTTCATATCTGCATCAGAGGTGTCTTTGTCCGGCACCTCGATCTGCCAACCACCCAAGCCGTTGTACGCGGTGGGCGCATAGCGCACCGTGAATCCGCTGTTCACATTTCCTGCTTGGGAGAAGACCGCAGCGTTGGCCCCGGGCACTCCGGCCGGAGTGGCCCAACCTGCGATCGTGAAGCTCCGATCCGTCTCAAGCACCGGTCCGGACGTCTCGCCATATCCCCCTTGAGGAAGGCTCAAGCATCCCGGTCCAACGACCCTGGTCGTGCAGGAAACGCTCGTTGCGATTGCGGCGCCACCTTGGAGAGTCAGTCCGTGGCCTCCCGTGTCGTCGGGCACCGTACCTCCCGCAGAATCGAGCCGCCAACGCGCCGACACCGTTCCGTAGTAAAGGTCTTCAGCCTCGCTCGCCGAAACCGCGCGCGTCAGCACCTTCACTTCGTCAATCTCACCCGGGAAGAAGTCAACCGAGCCGCCGTTATACTTCGTGCGTCCGATGGTGAATGGTCCTGCACCACCGGTGGACCATTGCGTTTCCGGGGCGGTCTGGGTCTGCTGAAGCTTGCCGTCCACGTAAAGGCTGACATTTTTAGCCGACGCGTCGTAGACACCCACCAGATGCGTCCACCTACCCAAGGTAGGTGCATCATTGGACAGTGCCCGAGCGACAGAATTGCCCTGGTAGTCCCCGCCGGTGATCGCGAACTTCCAACGATTGTCCACCTGCGAGTACTGCAAATAGAACGGCGTAATCACTGCGCCGTCCTGTCCAAGGACGGTGGCGAAGGCGCCGTTATTCTCGAGTTTCGCCCATGCCGAGACCGAATAGCTCTTCACAGGATTGATGAGCGGCTTATCGGTCTGCGCGTAACCTACGGTGCCCGGATCGGCATCGCGATTGAGACGGAGAGCGGTCCCACGCTTGCCCACCGCGCCTGTGGACACATCCGCACCTTGCACAGCTGCCGAGAAGGCATTGGCATCCTGGTCGTTTACCAGCTGCCTGGCTCCAGCAGCGTCGTCCAACCTCCAGTAGGCCGCCGCTGGGGGCTCCTCCTTCACACGGAAGACGTAGTAGTAGCTGGCGCTAAGACGGTTCGCACCATCCTTCGCGGTCACCACGAGGACCTTTTCACCGCCCGAGGTAGGGCTCAACGGAAGTTCCACGCTTCCGTCGGCCGCCGCCGCGATGGTCCTCGGCGCAGCCCAGTCGGTGAACGTCACTACGTAGGACTTCGGTATATCCCAAGCCGGCGTGCCCGGGGCCGCTGCCAACTTGAACCTCCCCGGCACCCCGGCACCACCGTTCCAAAGCGTGTTCGTGGGATACTCCGAGTAAACTCCGTCAAGTGAAGTCACCTGCGGCTTGGCGGGCGCATTAGTATCAATGACAAAGTTGCACCAGTGTTCTTCCCGGGGTGTATCCGGGTTGGGCACGTCGCTCCACGGACTCATTCCCTGCCAGGTGTTCGTGACATTCCCACCACTGTCGCGACGGAAGTCATGGGCGGCAATCCGCCAACGGATCTGCTTATTAGCGGCCGGCTCCGCCTGGGCCATATTGAACTCGAACCGCGTTGGATTATCAAAATTCTCGTTTTCCCATGCGACATTCGTCTTCCACCCGCCCGCCGGACTTGAGAATCCGAGATTCGGGTCGATGTACTCGAGCTCGAGTTCGCCCTGCAGCTTCTCTGTGTCATTCGGGTCCGTCAGGCCGGCCCTCAGCATAGGTACCTTGTTCACGATCAGCGGAGCGTCAATGGGCTGGCAGGGGCCACCATCCGTTGTCAGGTGAGCTTGGCGCGGCTGATGCGGAGGCAGGTTGAATTGCACTTGAAGGTAGGCATAGTTGTCGAAGCGCTTCCAATTCTGGAAGGTACTTTCACTCTTGGCCTTCAGCCCAAATACCACCTGGGAGGATCCAGCGAGTGAACTGCGATGTACATAGTCCGTCACCGCTGCCGAATCGAACCTCACTGTGTTCGCATTAGCTGCCGGAGACCCGTAGTTTGTACTCTTTTCCTGAAGCATCCTGTCCCAGAATTTTCCGTCTCCGAAAGAATCCTGGCCACCCCAGGTAGTGGAAGCGCTGTAGTTCTTCGTCGCCCATGTCTGGACGGCAGTCATGTCACCGTCATAGTTGAGAGTCTGCTTCACCTGGAGGGCAGCAGTGATGACGTTCTGCCCCTTGAAGATCTTCGTTGGGAAGCGATAGAAGATCCGCTTCCTAAGGCCACTGCCACACGACGCCATATTGACGCCGGAACTGTGGCAATAACCCACGCCTTCCGTATCCCAGCTGGCGTCCAGCCCACCCCGGTCGGACACCATTGCATATCCGTAGCCAGAAGAAGATGGGTTGACAGTCTTGAAGACAGGGTCGATGACGACCGGGAACTCGGTGGCTACGCTAGAAAGAAGCTTTAGGTCAGGTTTGAGGGACAAGGTCCCATCAGCGACCGTCGCTTTTACCGGCGATACTCTGGCCCCGTCGTTCGGTCCAGCCAACAAGTCGTTCTGTCCGCCTGTAGTAGAGCGTGCCGCAGCAGGAGTCGGCTGACCAGCGGAGTCCCACATCGTCGGGGCATCGGCCTCGAAGAGCTCATTCCCGCTCCCCCGATCCTCCACGCGGACACCGCCATCCTTGGCGGAACGCAGTTTGATCTTGGAGCCTCCAACCGCGAGCCGCACGTCCGCCAGCTTCGGATTGCGCGCAGCATCTGGTGTACGTACGACCAAGAAATGCGAGATTCCGTCGGGCAGGACTCGGACAGCGAGGTCGATTCCTTCGCTGACAGCATTGACATAAGTCGCCGTGTCGCCTGCCACGGTCGGCGCCGGCAACTCACCGGGGAGTGTCAGTGAAAACTCGCGCCCCGCCCGCGATACACGAACAAAGGCGCCCTTACCACCCCCCGAAACAATGACACCTACCGTGGATGCCGAGGGCTCCCATCGCCCGTCTGCCATCTTGCGCAAGCGCGTGTCGACCGGAACAAACTTGTTTCCCTTGCGGGTTTGGAAGGGAACTCCAGAGAGTGTCGCGGTGAATGTTCCATCAGCAGAGGCCACAACGTTGCGACGTTCATCTGCCAGCGACAACACTTGAACGGGCTTCTTCGCGCGCTGTGCTTCCTGCGCCGCATCCTGCGGGGACAGGGCAATCCCATCCGTCGCGCTTGCCGGTTCGGCAATTGCTTGGTCACGCCCTGCAATAGCTGGCGCTCCGAGCAGAGGAATGGTTAGGACGACGGGCAACAGTCCGGCCAGCAATCCACGTCGAGCACGCGAAGGGGCCACGAGAGACTCCAAAAGCCACAGGGTCGGGGGAACCATACGCTGCGGCCGCATAAGCCCAACATAAAGGCCATGGCTTCAGCGGCTTGATCTTGCCTCAACAAGCGGTCAGAGATCAAGACACAAGTGGAGTAAACCTTCGAGGGCCGTCGCGCGTCTCCATCACCGGACAATTAGGTCACGTGGCAGTTCTGTTCATTCGGCCGAGGAATGAACAGAACGGTCGGATCTGCCATGACGTCTCGCGGGCGGGGGCACACGTGGCAGCACGAGGCGAGACGCCCCTCAGCCAGTGGAGCGGCCCAAGCAGCAGGACCTGAGCCATCCCGGAATATGACGGCGTGGCGGGGGGCTGTGTGCATACGCGGGGCGCGCAGGTCGACGTACGCGTCACGCGTGCGGGACTCCGGGCTAGAGGCCGTGGGGCGGCCCGGGATCATCGCCTACGCGCGAGTTTGCGGCCGGCTCCAGTTGGAAATCTCCGGCTACCCCTCCGAGAAAAGATCAGAGCGGGTCAGCGGACGTAGGGGTGGCCGCTCTTGGTCCAGCCGAGGCCGGTGACGTACATGCCGCGCGTGAGCTTCGGGGGGTGCGGCGAGGGGTCCGGCTTGGGCGGCGGGCCGGGGAGGATCGCGCCGTGGAACACGATGCTCCAGACGCCGGCGCCGCCCCACAGCGCGTCTGCGCCACCTGGCCCGTTCACCTTCCGGCCGAAGCCGCCGGTGGTCATGAGCGGCTTGGCGGCTTTCTTGTACGGGCCGCCAAGCTTCGAGGCCACCGCGTAGCGCGTTTGATAGTTGTCCTTGCTGAACACCCCGGCGGAGTAGAACAGCACATACTTGCCGTTGCGGTAGACCAGGTCGGGAGCTTCGACCGTGTACGGCTCGTTGGTCTGGGTCAGGATCACCTTGGCCTTGCCGACGCGGCTGAGGCCGTTGGAGCTCACCCTCTGGATCGCCAGGAACGAACGCTTGCCGTACTTGTTGTAGCCGACCTTGTAGAGGACGTAGTTGCGGCCACCCTGCGAGAAGCTGCCCGCATCGATGATCTCCGGGAGCACCCCGGGATGCGTGGCGCCCGCCGGCGGGTCGCACACCAACGGCCGGGCGGCGGGCGTGAACGGGCCGAGCGGCGAGGGTGCCAGCGCGGTGCCGAGGCAGTGCCGGCCGGTCGACCGGTTCAGGGCCGTGTAGTAGAGGACGAACTTGCCGTCCTTGCGCCGCATCACGTCCGGAGCCCACGTACGTCCCGCCTTGGCCCACGCACCGAGCACGGGCAGCCCGTCGGCCCGCTGCTTCCACGGACCGCGCAGGGACGGCGCGGTGGCGACGGGCATGTTCTTGCCACGGGTGTTCGTCGCGTACGCGTAGTAGGTCTTGCCGACCTTGATGACGTCCGGATCCGCGAAGTTGACCGGGATGACGAGCTTGGGAGCTGCGACCGCCGCCTGCGCGGGAGCTGCCACCGGCGCCGCGGCCCGCCCGGCCTCGTCGCTGGTCACCGCCCACGCCGCCGTGCCGCCCACCGCGAGCGCCGCGGCGCCGGCCACAGACATGATCAACCGTCGTCTCATCGATGCGTCCCGTCGTGGAGAGGTGGCGGCAGCGCTAACCCGGCGAAGCTCACCGACCGGTGCGGGTGTGGGCTCCGGTGTCAGCGCGGATGCAGGCGCGGATTTCGGTGCGGTCTCCGGCCTAGGTGTCATGGCACGGCGCTTTGACTTGGAGTAGGCGACGTATCCCGCAGCTGCGGCGGCCAGCACGGCGCCACCAGCGGCGAGAATCACGACGCGTCGCACGGCGCACTCCAATCGGGGGAAGATCAAAATTGTAGCGTCGAGCAGCCCACCAGGGGCCACACGATCAACAACCGTTACCGAATGGGACGGACTTGCCGGTAGTGTCCGCTATGCCGGTGACTCGGGGATCAAGGAGTATGCGTGTCGCTTATCGGCTGGCCGTTGGTATGCCTGCTGATCGCCGCCGCAGTCGCCGTGCTGATCGCGACGGTCTGGGGCTGGCGCCGGCTGGGCGGCCAGGGACTACGCTTCGTGATCGGGCGGCTCGCGATGTTCGGCCTCTGCCAGGTGCTCGTGGTGGCGTCGGTGCTGGCGTTGATCAACCGGCAGTTCGGCTTCTACGCCACCTGGAGCGAGCTGACCGGGATCGGCCGCGGCGGCGAGGGGCCGGCGGTGGTCCAGAACGGCGGCCCGGCCGGGGCGCTGGCCGGCGCGAAGGTGATCAAGCTGAAGCCGGAGTTCTCGGTCGGCGGCGACCCGGCGAAGGACGGCTCGGTCGACACCGTGGACGTCCAGGGGGCCCGATCCGGGCTGCGCGGCCGCGGCTATGTCTATCTTCCACCGCAGTACTTCCAGCCCGGCGGGCAGCAGAAGCGCTTCCCCGTCGTCCTGGCGCTGAGCGGCTACCCCGGTGCGGTGCGCAACCTGGTCACCCAACTGAAGGTGCCCCAGACGGCGAGCAAGGAGATCAAGGCGGGGCAGGTCCAGCCGACCATCTACGTGCTCATGCGGCCGGCGCTCTCCGGGAGCCGCGACACCGAGTGCATGGACGTGCCGGGCGGCCCGCAGGCGGCGACCTTCTTCTCACAGGACCTGCCCGAGGCGATCTCATCCCAGTACAAGACCTCCACGTCCCGTACCGGCTGGGGCGTATTCGGCCTGTCGACCGGCGGCTACTGCTCACTCAAGCTGGCGATGCGGAACTCGAACGTCTTCTCCGCGGCCGCCTCCATTTCGGGCTACTACGGCGCCATCAAGGACTTGACGACCGGCGATCTGTACGGGGGCAGCCAGGCCGTCCGGGACGAGAACGACCTGTTCTGGCGGCTGCGCAACCGCCCTCCCCCACCCATCTCGGTCCTGGTCACCACCAGCAAGGTCGGTGAGCCGAACCGCGCGGGAACCGAGCGCTTCCTTTCGATGGTCAAACCCCCGATGCAGGCATCGTCGATCACACTGGACTCCGGTGGTCACAACTTCGGAACCTGGAACCAGGTCCTGCCGCCTGTGATGCGATGGATGAGCCAGCGGCTCACTCCCTGACGGACACCTCTGGCCAAGGGGTGAGGTGCGATGTAGGAGAGAGATGGGGAGCCAGTCCGGTCACCGCTCGGCCCCGGCCGTCGTACGCGTCACGGCGCTGCTGACGGCCATCCTGCTCGTGGCCAACTGGTGCGCGGGCTCAGACTCCAAGCCGCCCGCGCCGAAGAAGCCGCCGAAGCCCACCGCGGCCGGACCGGCGCCTGAGGCGGCCGCGCAGCTCGTCACCCGGCCGGAAAGGCCGCTCGATGACCGGGAGGCCATGTACCCGCGGGCGATCCGGCTCAAGGACGGGCGCATCATCGTCAGCGTCTCCAGCTCGGCTCAGGGCGGCCTCACCGATCTGGCGCGCTTCTACGAGAGCGCCGACGACGGCGCCACGTTCAAACCGATCTCGGAGATCCGGGACGACCGGGCGGCCGGTGGCCGCGGCGGGTGTTGCGGCAGCCTGTTCCAACTCCCGCACCAGGTCGGCGCCCAGCCGGCCGGAACCCTGCTGTGGGCCTGGACGGTCGGGATGAAGAACAAAGCGCCGGGGCGGCACCCCGAGCTTCGGATCTGGCGGAGCACGGACGGCGGCCGTCACTGGAGCCATCTGTCGAGCTGCGCGAGCGCGCCGCCCGGGACACCCTCCGACCAGGGCCTCTGGGAGCCGGAGCTGGCCCTGGACGCGCAGGGCCGGCTGGTCTGCTACTTCTCCGACGAGACCCGTCCGGGCCACGACCAGACGATCGCACAGGTGGTGTCGACCGACGGCGGGGTCACGTGGGGCGCCAGGACGGATGTCATCACCCTCGGCGGCGGCGCCCGCCCCGGCATGCCCGTGGTCAGGCGCACGCCCAACGGCACGTACTTCATGGTGTACGAGGTGTGCGGCCGGGACCAGGACTCCTGCAAGGTCCACTACCGCACGTCGCCCGACGGATGGAACTGGGGCGACCCGCGCGATGTCGGCACCGCCGTCCGCACCGTGGACGGCAAGTTCCTCTACCACGCCCCCACGGTCACCTGGATCCCCGGCGGCGGCCCCAACGGACGCCTGCTCCTGGTCGGCGGCCTCCTCCGCTCCGAAAACGGCAAGCTTTCCCGTCCGGCGAGCGGATCCACCATCCTGGTCAACGTCGACAACGGCCGTGGCCGCTGGTACGAGCAGTCAGCCCCGGTCAGGGTGGACTTCTCCGCGCGCCCCGACCACGACGAGGTGGTGTGCGACAACTACAGCTCCACGATGCTTCCGGTGGCCGACGGCAACGGCCTGCTTGAAGTCGCCACTGAACGATCCGGCAGCAAGACGTGCCGCGCGTTCGTCGGCACGGCCGCGATGCAGCCGGCCGCGCCCGCCCCGCCCAAGCCCGGCTCTTACCGCCTCCGCAATGCGGGCAGCGGCCTGTGCCTGGACGCCACAGGCCCGGGTGACACCACGCGGCAGTTGCCGTGTGATGCACGCCGTCCGCGCCAGAAGTGGACGATCTCCGGAACGCCCGACGCCTCGCTGAAGCTGCGCAACGCCAAGACGGGCCGCTGCCTGGGCGGCCCCTGCGCCACCAGCCCCACCTGGTCCGTCAACCAGCTCACCGGCATGATTTACACCGTCGTCGCTAAGGCCTCCGGCAACTGCATCGATGTCGCCGGCGGATCGCACACCGCCGGTGCCGCCGTCCAGCAGGCGCCGTGCACCGGCCGGGCCGCCCAGCTCTGGCGCGTGGAACCCCGGTGACGGATCTCCAAGATCTGGCGCGTGGGGCCCCGGTGAGGGATCCAAGATCTGGCGCGTGGAGCCCCGCTGACGGATGTCCAAGATCTGGCGTCTGGGCCCGCTAGCGGATCTTGCGGCACGCGGCCCCGGCACACGTGCGGTAGGCGCCGAGCACTCCTTGCAACTCGGTCCGCCTCGCGGCCGGCATCTGGGCGTAGAGGTTCCCAAGCTGGTACGGATCCCGCGTGAGGTCGTAGTACTCACGGTCCCCGTTCTGGTACTCCACGTACAGCTCGCTCGCGGTCCGCACCGCCGCGTATGTGGGCGGGTTACCGCCGTATTTGAGTGGCAGGTCCGGGTCGTTCTTCTGGAACTTGGGCCCGAGATGTTCGATGAACGCGCTGATCCGCCAGTCCCGTACGGATTTGCCTTGCAGTAGCGGGAGCAGGGACCGGCCGTCGGTGTTCTGCGACGGCTTCACTCCTGCCAACTCCTGGAACGTAGGGGAGATATCGGTGTTCTGCGTGAACCGCTGCTCCGTGCTGCCCGCGCGCACTCCCGGCCCTGACACGATCAGCGGCACCTTGATGTCGGTGTCGTATGCCGTGAGCTTGCCCTCGTCGAGTCGATGCTGGCCCATGTGGTAGCCGTTGTCAGAGTTGAAGACGAAGTAGGTGTTGTTGCCGACGCCCTTGGCGTTCAGTGTGGCCTGGAGCTTCCCGATCATCCGGTCGACCGACTGGACGGCGCGCACCCGCTCCCGGTACGCGCGGTCGATGGCCTGGACCTGCTTGGGGCTGAGCTGCGGATACGTGCGCAGCCAACCCGGCTTGTCACTGATGTCCGGCTCGTTGAAGCCCGGCGTCCTGGGTGCCTTGAGCTTCGCGAACGACTTGGCGTCCTGGGGGGCGGGCGTGGCCGGCGCGTGGGGCGAGAACGTCGACATCTGCAGCATGAAGGGCCGGCGGGTGTCGACACTGCGATTGATGAAGTCGACGCCCTTGTCCGACAACACTCTGTTGAGGTAGTCCCTCGGTGCCCGCCCGTAATACCTGAGGACGCCGTTGCTGTTCAGGTTGTAGTTGTACATCCCGTAGCCGAGCCCGGTGACCTGCCATTCGGTCCAGCCCGGCGGAACGTAGGTACGGGTCGAGCCCTGCTGCTTGGTCGGCTCGTAGCCGTTCATGTACTTGCCCATGAGGGCCGTCCGGTAGCCGGCCCGCTGCAACGACATCGCGAAGGTGTTCTGCTCGTTCCCACGCTGTTGGAAGACCGTGAACCCCCCGGTAGGCGGGTCATTGCTCTGGACCCCGGTGTTGTGCGGGAACTTCCCGGTGAGGATCGTGGCCCGCGACGGGCAGCACAGCGTGTCGGCGACGAAGTAGTTGGAGAACGTCATCCCGCGCTGCTGGAGCCGCTTGACGTTCGGCATGTACTGGAGCAGGCCCCAGTCCAGGTCGTCCGTCAGCACGTACACGAGGTTCGGCTTATTGCGTGCCGCCTCCGCGTCAGCCGTCGCCGGTGCCTTGGCGCGCTTGCCGCCCCCGCCCATGCCACCGCAACCCGCGAGCACCATGGCGACAGCGATCAATGCGCCTGCCAGCCGTCTCGGCCTCGCGCGGAGCATCCAGTACCTCTTCCGACCATCGGGGCCAATTTGACGATCTGGGCAACCTTGATCAGATTAAGGCATTCCGTCGCCCGGCGCGGTCCGAACACTTTCCCAACGCCCTTCCAACGGGGCCTCCCCCGCAACAGGTTCCCCATACGGTCTCCCGCCGTAGGAGGGGCCGGGCTGTACTGCAGTTGCTGAGGTTTGTGCGGGGACCGTTGAGGTCTGTGCGGGGGCCGATGAGCTCTGCGCGGAGACCGATGAGGTCTGCGCGGGGACCGGGGCTTGTGCGTGGACCTCCCCGGGCGCCTGCGTGAGAGCGGACGCCGCCGGTGCCGGCGATGAGGCTTTGGCGGCCACCCCGGCGCCCTGCAACCGGATCTGCTCGAACGCGGTCGTCAGTCTCGGCCTGAGCCAGCCCTGCGCGGGCACCTCCACCAGCCGGTAGACGGCGTACGAGACCGTCAGAGCCACGACGACGCTGACACCGAGGGTCTCCCACGAGCCGAGCGCGTCACCGAGCTGCTCCCGGACCACTCGGCCCAGCGTCTCGTGCACCAGGTAGAGCGGGTAGGTGAGCGCACCGAGCACCGTCGCACCGCGCACGCCGAGCCAGCCCATCCGCCGGGTCGACACCAGCCACATGATCGCGAAGACGAGCGTGACGCCGAGCGGGATGGCCAGGTTCCGCGTTTCGGGCAGTGCGAGGACCGGATTGAGAACCGTGGTGCGGTGGTAGGTGGCCAGCGCCCAGCTGAACCCGATGATCAGCGTGAGCGCGAGGTTCGGCCCGAACCGGTACATGAGGTAGAAGGCCATGCCCGCGACGAAGTAGGGCGCCCATGTGGGGACCAACAGCGCCATCAGCAGCGTGGAGTCGACCTCCTGCGCGAACACCCCGGCGAGCAGCCAGGCCACCATGAACGCGATGCACCGGCCATAGGTCATCCCGCGCTTGGCCAGCAGCGCGACCGCGACCAGCACGTAGAAGTGCAGTTCCACCCAAAGCGTCCAGTAGACGCCCTCCAGCGACTGGACGTGCAGGCCGCTCTGGAGCATGGTCATGTTGGGCAGGAACGCCTCCAGCGCGCCCCTTCTCTCCTCGTCGGCGGGAAGCCACCGCAGCCCGGTGGCCAGGTAGACCATCAGCACCAGCACGACGGCGAACCAGTAGGCGGGGAAGAGCCGGACCACGCGCGAAACAGCGAACCGGTCGACGCCCCGGCCCCATGCGCTCATCAGGATGACGAACCCGCTGATGAGGAAGAACAGGTCCACGCCGAGGTTGCCGTACTGCGTGGCCTGGGACACCCCGCTCATCTGGTCATAGCCCTGCGGACCCCACCCGACGATCTCGCCGACGTAGTGGTGCAACATCACCGCGGCTGCGGCGACGAAACGGAGCAGGTCGAGCTCATGCAGCCGCCCGTGGGCGGCCGTGGCGGGAGTGGCGGTGACGGGGGTTGTAGCGGTGGCGGGGGACTGGGAGGGGTGAGCATGATGGGGAGCTGGGGTCATCTACTTGCTCCGGCGGCCGGGGGCACGGGCAGACCGAGGGCGCGGCGGCGTTCCTGGCGCTTACGCACCAACAGGTCGGCGGCGGTGTCGATGTCGCCGTCCCACAGAACACGTCCTTTCTCCAGAAAAACACCACGCGTGCACAATTGACGCAGCAGCTTAGCGTCATGGGCGACGATGACCATCGTGCGGCCACTGTCTTTGTATTCGCGGAGCCGCTTGATGCACTTGTCCCGGAACAGCGGATCGCCTACGGCCAGGACCTCGTCGATGAGGAACACGTCCGGCTCGGTGTGCACAGCGATGGAGAAGGCCAGCCGCATGAACATGCCGGACGAATAGAAGCGCACAGGCTGGTCCAGGAAGCGGCCGATGTCGGCGAACTCCACAATGGAGTCGAACTTCCGCAGCGTCTCGGCACGGTCCATGCCGAGGATCGCGCCGTTCAGGAAGATGTTCTCGCGGCCGCTGAGATCGGGGTGCAGGCCGGCACCGACCTCGATGAGCCCGGCGATGCGGCCGCGCACGCCGACCGAACCGGCGTCCGGCGGCAGCACCCCGGAGATGATCTTCAACAGCGTGCTCTTGCCGGACCCGTTGACGCCCAGCAGCGCCACGGACTCGCCCACGCCGATGCTGACAGAGACCTCGTCCAGCGCGACGAACCGTTCCTTGAGCTTCTCCCGGCGGAGCGCCCGCACCGTCATGGTCTTGATGGAACGGGCGTGCCGGAGAGTGAACCGCTTGGTCACCGCGTCGACGACGATCGCTTGCCGACCTGACGAGTGGGTCACGTCACAGCTCCTCGGCCATGGTCAGCTCCTCGGTCATGTCACAGCTCCTCGGCGAAGCGGCGTTGCAGCCGGGCGAAGACGAGCTGGCCGAACACCAGCACCACGACGCCGATCGCCAGCGAGATGAGGCCGTCCCGGGTGAGGTGCGGCGGGAACAAGAACGTCTGGTCGGTGGTGGGCCACCAGAACGCGCGCTCGAACAGCAGCACGGCGTCCGCGATGGGGTTGGCCAGGTAGAGGTCGAGGGCCCAGCCGGGCGCGGTGTCGCGCACCACGGTCCACGGATAGATCATCGGGACGGACCAGGTGATGAAGAGCGTGGCGATGTCCACCACCTTGTCGGTGTCCCGGTAGAAGACGTGCAGCGCACTGCACAGCAGCCCCAGCCCCATGCCGAACACGGCCACCAGCGCGAAGCCCAGCAGCGCCGACCCGATGGCCCCAGCGCTCGGCGTCCAGCCCCAGGCGATCGAGACGCCGGTCACGATCGCCAGGCCCGGCACCAGGTGAACACAGGACACCAGCAGCGAGGCCACCGGAAAGAGCTCGCGCGGCAGGTAGACCTTGCGCACGAGCGGCGCGTTCCCCAGCACGGAGTGCGTGGCGTTGATCAGGGTCTCGTTGAAGAACGAGACCAGGATCAGGCCGGAGAACATGAAGATCGGGAAGTGCTGAACGTTCTTGCTCATCCCGAGGAAGATGCCGACCACGAAGAAGAACACCGCGAAGTGCGCGGCCGGCCGTACGTACGACCAGCCGATCCCCAGCAGCGATCCCTGGTAGCGGGCGCGCAGCTCCCGCCGGACGATCAGCCTCAGCAGGTAGCGGCGGCGGACGACGTCGCCCAGCCCGCCACTGCGTCCCGGTTCGACCAGTTCCCCGGCCGCGGCATCACCCGACGCGACGGTCATTCCGTACGGGCCTTCTCGAAGGTCGCTACCCACTCCTCCTGTGAGGTCAGCATCGGCAGCGCGTCCTTGTACTCCTGGCTGAGCTTCGCCCAGTCCTTGCCGAGCTGGGCGTGCAGCGCGGACGCGCGCTTGATGAGCGACCAGAACCGCTGCGGGTCACGCTGGTACCAGGCGACCTTGGTGCCGTCGGCGGACGAGACCAGCGCGCTGTCGAACTTGGTGAGCAGCCACCAGGTCTGGTCGACGTGCGGGACGACCGCCTCGGGGTTGCTCTTGGGCAGCGAGCCGACCGGCTTGAGCTGTCGGATGCCGCCCATGATCGCGGTCTGGAACATCGCGCGCCGGTTCTTCGGCGGGACGACGTCGCGGCCCTTGCGTGGCGGCTTGCTGCGCTTCACGGCCGGGAAGGCGTCCAGGTCGGGCTTGGCGCGCGCGTCGGTGAAGCTGGCCCGGAACTCCCGCAGCTCGCCCATCTTGGTGACGATCGAGGGGTGCAGGTCCTGCGGGCCCTTGAGCGCGTCCTCTATGGCCATCAGCATCAGCTCGGCCGTGGAGTACTGCATGGCCAGCGCGTGCTTGACGGTGATGAACAGGCTCTCCTTGAGCATGTTCCCGCCGCGCTCGTACGGGGAGTACATGAGCGCCGTGATGACACGGTTGCGCTCGGTGAAGTACGCCTGCCAGTCGGTCATGACGTCCTTGGAGTGCCACGGCACGTGCCACACCGCGGCGCCCGGGAGCGAGACCGTCGGGATGCCCGCCGCCTTGGCCCGCAGGCCGTACTCGATGTCGTCCCACTTGATGAAGAACGGCAGGGAGAGGCCGATCTTGCGGATGACGTCGACCGGGATCAGGCACATCCACCAGGCGTTGTACTCGACGTCCGCGCGGCGGTGCAGCCAGTCGGTGTGACGCAGCGGCGAATGGGCGAGGTCGTGCGACAGGTGCGTGTTGGCCGCGGGGACCATCCACCAGCGGTAGCGGGCGATCGTCTCACCGAAGACGTGCAGCACCGAGCGGTTGTAGAGGTCCAGCATGTGGCCGCCGACGATCATCGGCCCCTTGGCGAGGTCGGCGAAGGTCACCGAGCGCAGGATGCCCTCGGGCTCCAGGATGACGTCGTCGTCGAGCAGGAGCGCGTAGGTGCTGCGGCCGCTCTCCACGGTCTCGTGCATGACGCGCGCGAAGCCGCCGGAGCCGCCCAGGTTGGCCTGGTCGATCACACGCAGCTTGTCGCCGAGCGCCTCGGCCGCGGCGGCGAAGTCGGGGTGGTCCTCGATCCGGTCGGTGCCCTGGTCCACGACCACGACCTCGTCGATGACGTCCAGCACGTCCCCCGCGCCGCCCAGCGCGATGAGCTGCTCGACACAGAACTTGGGCCGGTTGAACGTGGTGATGCCGATGGTGGCGGTGCCCTGGGCGACCTGCCCGGCGTCCGCGCACCACTCCGCCTCTTCGAGCACGGCGGTCCGGCCGTCGGCGACGATGTCGAACCAGTACCAGCCGCCGTCGATGAACGGGGCGAGCGGCAGGGTCACGGTCTCCTCGACCGAGGTGTCGGAGTCGACGTGCAGGGACTTGATCCGCTCCAGGTGGCCCTTGCCGGTGGAGCGGTAGATGAGGACGGTCGCCTCGCCACTCAGTCGCAGCCGGAGGGTGACCTCCTCGAGGGTGCTCCAGCGGCGCCAGTAGCTGGCCGGGAAGGCGTTGAAATAGCTGCAGAACGACACGCGGGCACCCGACGGCACGACGATGCTCCGGCGGCCGACGATCTCAGCCTGGTCTTCCTTGGTCGCCGGCCGGTAGGCCTTGCCACTGCCGGAGCTCGGCTGGTCCTGCTCGGCCAGCACCTGCTCGGCGGCGCTCTGCAGGTCCGCGGCCTTGCGGCCGAAGACGGCGTTGCCGTCCACGTAGAGCTTCAGGACGTCGAAGTCCCGCTCCGCGGGCATGATCACGCGGTGCAGCACGCGCAGCTGATCGGCACTCATTCGTCCACTCCTCCAGAGATGAGCCGCTCGCCCTGCGCGAAGTGGGGCCGCAGCCGGTTGTCGACCATGCTGAGAGCGCTCGCGATCGCCATGTGCATGTCGAGGTACTTGTAGGTGCCGAGGCGGCCGCCGAAGAGCACGCTGTCCTCGCCCTTGGCCAGCTCACGGTAGGCGAGCAGCTTGGCCCGGTCCTCGGGGGTGTTGATCGGGTAGTACGGCTCGTCGCCACGCACGGCGGAACGCGAGTACTCCCTCATGATCACAGTTTTGTCGGCCGGGTACCAGTCCCGTTCCGGGTGGAAGTGCCGGAACTCGTGGATCCGGGTGTAGGGCACGTCCTCGTCGGCGTAGTTCATCACCGGGGTGCCCTGGAAGTCGCCGGTCGGCTTGACCTCCATCTCGAAGTCCAGCGTGCGCCAGCCGAGCTCGCCTTCGGCGAAGTCGAAGTAGCGGTCCAGCGGGCCGGTGTAGATGACCGGGACCTGCCCCGCGAGGTCGCCGCGTACCTCGAAGAAGTCGGTGTTCAGCCGCACCTCGATGTTGGGGTGGTCGGCCATGCGCTCCAGCCAGGCGGTGTAACCGTCGACCGGCAGCCCCTCGTACTTGTCGTTGAAGTACCGGTTGTCGAACGTGTAGCGCACCGGGAGCCGCGCGATGATCTCGGCGGGCAGGTCCTTGGGGTCGGTCTGCCACTGCTTGGCCGTGTAACCCCGGATGAACGCCTCGTACAGCGGCCGCCCGATGAGGGAGATCGCCTTCTCCTCCAGGTTCCGCGCGTCGGTGATCTCCCCGGCTTGCTCGGCGACCAGGGCCCGCGCCGCGTCCGGGGAGAACGCCCGGCCGAAGTACTCGCAGATCGTCGCGAGGTTGATCGGCATCGAGTAGACCCGGTCCTTGAAGGTCGAGTACACCCGGTGCTGGTAGCCGGTGAACGAGGTGAATTTGTTCACGTACTCCCACACCCTCTCGTTGGAGGTGTGGAAGAGATGCGCGCCGTACCGGTGGATCTCGATACCGGTCTCGGGCTCGGCCTCGCTGTAGGCGTTGCCGCCGAGGTGGTCACGGCGTTCCAGGACGAGCACCCTCAGCCCCAGGTCGGTCGCACAGCGTTCGGCGACGGTCAGCCCGAAGAATCCGGAGCCGACCACCACGAGATCAACGTTCACGGACGTCCTTCTGTGTTGACGAGGGGAGCTGCGCCCTGCTCCAGCAGGAGTCCACTTCGGCGGACTCTGGGACGATTGAGGGCGTTGGGTCGCTAAGATACCTGCGCCACCAGGCCTGGATGACCAGGTTGAAACACTTGGCCGGTATTTTCCTGGTTTGTAAACCGCGCTGCCGTTCCAGGTGTCCTGCGCCAGATCACGAGACCGACCCCGGGAGTACCCAGGTGCCCGACGCACCCGCCCCCCCGCCCCAGACCGTCTTCCTGCACATCGGCGCCCCGAAGAGCGGCACCACCTTCGTCCAGGGAGTCCTCTGGCGCAACGCCGAGCTCCTCGCCGAACACGGCGTGGTCATGCCCGGCGGTTCGTTCGGCGCACACGTGGCGGCCACCCGAGACCTTCGCGGCCTGCGGCCCGAGCCGGACGACCCGGCGCCCGACTGGGACGGCGCCTGGGACGGGCTGGTGGACAAGATCAAGGAATCCGCCGGCCGGGTCGCGGTCATCTCCAACGAGGTGCTGGCGGCGACCAACGCCGACCAGGTCAAGCGGGCGGTGGACTCCCTCGCGCCGGCCGAGGTGCACGTGATCTACTCGGCCCGCGACCTGGGCAGCCTGCTGCCGTCGGAGTGGCAGGAGTACGTCAAGCACCGGTTCCACTTCGCCTTCGAGAAGTGGCTGTCCGAAGTCGTGGACGGTCCGCGCGACGAGGCCGCCGGTGAATGGTTCTGGCGTGTGCACGACATCCCCGAGGTGCTCGGCCGCTGGGCCGCGGTCGTCCCGCCCGACAGGATCCACGTCCTCACCATGCCGCGGCCGGGCAGCCCGCCCACCCTGCTCTGGGAACGTTTCGCCTCGCTGATCGGCGTCGACCCCGAGCTGGTCGATCTGTCCGAGGCCCGCACCAATTCCTCGCTGAGCTGGACCGAGACCGAGCTGCTGCGGCGCCTCAACCAGGCCATCGATGAGGATGCGCCGATGTGGCTGTACCACCAGCTGGTCACCGATGTGCTCGCCCTGAAGGTCCTGCCGGGTCGCGGCGCGCCGGGGCGGGTGCCGCTGCCGGCGGACCGCCGCGAATGGGCCGCGCGGAAGTCCGAGAGCCTCGTCACAGCCGTGCGGGACGGGGGCTACGACGTGGTCGGCGATCTCGACGAGCTGCTGGCCGCACCCGTACCGGCCACCGAGCCGGCCGCGGCGCCGGGTGATCCGGAGCTGCTGGACGCCGCGACCCACACCATCCTCGGGCTGCTGGACCGGATCTCGATGTTGCGCACGGAGATCGGTGACTTGCACAAGGAACGCAGCGAGCAGCGGACGACCGCACTGCCGAAGCTCATGGCGCGCCATATGAGCGAGCGCAGCCAGGCGGTGTGGAAGATGCGTGTGGGCTACTGGCACCTGGTCGAACGGATCAAGGGCGTCGAGCCTCCCGCCCTCCCGGCCCCCGGGGATGCGGAGGCCGCCGACGACACCGAAGCCACGGAGGAGGAGACCGGCCCCGCCCTCTCCAGCCGTACGGCGAACACCACCGCAAGCCGATGACCCCGCGTGTCGTCGCCGTCGTGGTGACCTACAACCGGCGGGAGCTGCTGACCGAGGCGCTCACCGCGCTGGCGGCGCAGACCCGGCGCCCGGACGCCGTCGTCGTCGTGGACAACGCTTCAAGCGACGGCACGGCCGACCTCGTCCGGGAGCGGTTCGGCGACGTCGAGCTGGTGGAGCTGACCGACAACACCGGCGGCGCCGGCGGCTTCGCGGTGGGCATCGCCCAGGCGCTCGACCAGGACGCGAACCTGATCTGGTTGATGGACGACGACACCGTCCCCGAGCCGGCGGCGCTCGCGGCACTGCTGTCCGCCCGGGAACGGTCGCCGGCACCCCCGGCGCTGGTGGCCAGCCGGGTCGTCTGGACGGACGGCCGTGAGCACCCGATGAACACCCCGCGGACCAAGCCGGGCGCCGGTCGTGCGGAGCTCTCCGCTGCGGCCGCCGCGGGCTGCACGCCCATCCGGTCCGCCTCGTTTGTGTCGGTCCTCGTCGACGCGGAGGCGGTACGGGAACGCGGGCTGCCGATCGCCGACTACTTCCTGTGGAACGACGACTTCGAGTTCACCACTCGGCTGCTGCGTGGCCGGGTGGGCCTCTACTGCCCCGCAAGCGTGGTCGTGCACAAGACGAAGACCTTCGGCGGCACCGACGTCGACCCCGGTGACCGGTTCTACTTCGAGGTGCGCAACAAGGTCTGGCTGTTCACGCGCAGCCGCGGCCTCGCGCCCGTGGAGCGCTCGCTTTACGCGGCCTCGACCCTGCGCCGCTGGGCCCGGACATACGCCGGCTCCGCGGACCGCACGACGCTGCGCCGCGGCCTCAAGAAGGGGCTGTGGGACGGGGTGCGCAACGGTCCCCGGCCCACCGAGGAGCTGCTGCGCGACGTGAAATCGCCCTGAGCACGCCGTGTGACCCGAAGCGCAGCTCAGCCTGTGCTTCCATCCTCAATGCGTCGCTATCATCCTTGGCGACGCAGACGACCACGGGAGACCGGCGTGACCACACCGAGGACTCCGGACGACGAGCCGGGCGACGACCAGACGCGGGCTGACTCCTTCGACCAGCCGTCGGCGCCCCCACCGCCCCAGTGGCTCGACGAGGGCCAGGCGACCCCTGGCTCCCACCTGCCCCCGGAACCGCCACAGCTGCCCCCGGATCCGCCACAGTTGCCCCCGGAACCGCCACAGTTGCCACCGGACCCCGCCGAGCCGCCCCCCGCCCAGGATCAGACGATCATGGATGCCGACGTCGGCGACGCGATGCAGACGCAGGTCGTCCCTGCCAAGCAGCCCGGCACCGGCGAGCAGGCTCGTGCCGCCGGCCAGGCTCCAGCCGCCGATCAGGCTGGAGCGGGCGAGCGGATCGACACGGAAGCCACAACGTTCATCGCCCCCGGCCAGGCCGGAACGCCCGCGCCGGGTGCCACGCCGCCTGCTCCTGCGAACCCTCCTGCGGCAAGCCCACCTGCAGCAAGTCCTCCTGCGGCAGGCCCTCCTGCGGCGAACCCTCCGACCGACATGACCGTGTCGGATTTCTCGCGGTACATGCCGGGCCCGCAGCAGGCACAGCCGCCCGCGCCACCGCCGCCGCCTGAGCCGTTCCCGTACGCCCAGCAGATTCCGCCGGCGCAGCAGGTTCCCCCGGCGCAGCAGCCGCAGCCTCCGGCGCAACCATCTGCACCTGAGCCGTTCCCCTACGCGCAGGAAATCCCGGGTCAGACCCGTCCCGCCGCTCCGTCGGCCCCTGAGCCGTTCCCTTACGCGCAGGAGATTCCCGGCGTCCCGTCGCCCAACGCGGCGGCCGCTCCCCCACCCTTCCCGTACGCCCAGGAAATCCCGGGCGCGGGCCAGGCCGGGCCCGCTCCCGCGGCTCCTGCGGCTCCCCCTCCCCAGATCGACGAGCCGTGGCGCACCCCCTCAGCCGGCAAGCGCAAGCGCAAGCTCAAGGTCGGCAAGAAGCCGCTGCTCATCGGCATCGGCGGGCTTGCCGCCGCCGCTCTCGTCGCCGCCGGTGGCTTCTTCGTGCTGGGCGGGGGCGACGAGAGTGACGACGGCACCGTCACGCTCGCCAAGAACGTCTTCGCGATCGATCCGGCCGTCCGCGCGGACGGCCGGATCCAGCAGCTCACCGACGTGGCCTCGGTCGGCTCCACCGTCGTCGCGGTCGGCGGCGAGTCCGACCCGGACCAGCAACGCGGTGTGTTCCTGGTCTCCGGCGACGGCGGCAAGACGTTCAAGCAGGCCTCCGTCGGCGGCCTGGAGGGCGCCGGCCCCGCTTCGGGCGATGTGCCGCAGCAGGTCGTCGGTTCCGAGCGCGGCTGGATCGCGATCGGTTCGCGGGCCGGCGGCGGCGCGGTGTGGACCAGCCGGGACGGCAAGGACTGGCAGCGCCAGCCCGACGCGGTCGGTGACGTGTTCCGCCCCGGCAACCAGGTGAAGCAGGTCATCACCACCGGCAGCGGCTTCGCCGCCATCGGAGAGAACTCCGAGAAGGGCGACTTCAGCGACTCGCAACCCGCGCTCTGGCTGTCCACGGACGGACAGCGCTGGGAGGCGCTCATCGGTGACAAGTTCGCCATCCCGGCCCCGGCACGCAAGGGCAAGGTCTCACTCATCAGGGCCGCAGCCAGCGGCAACGCCATCCTGCTCAGCAGCCAGCACACCCCTGACCCGAAGAAGCCCCAGACCACGTTCCGGCGCGTCTGGCGTTCCGACGACGGCGGCCGCACCTGGGTACCGGCGAAGGTCCCCGCGCCCAAGGGTGCTCGCGGCCTCATGGTCGGCGGTGGCAAGCCGGGGCTCCTGGTGATCCGCGAGGTCAAGGACGGCGACAAGCCGGCGTACGGGCAGGCGTACACGTCCACAGACGGCCAGGCGTGGACCACGGCCGGCAAGCTGGAGAGCCCCGGCTACCAGCAGGTCTCGCAGATCCTCGCCACCGACTCCGGCTACGCCGCCCTTGTGGTCCGGGGGCGCGACGTCCTGATCTCACGCACACAGGACGGCAAGTCCTGGCAGGACGCGGGCTTCCTCCCCAACAAGTCCGGGCAGACGTTGCAGAGCGCCGCCTTGTCCGGCGATCAGACCATCCTGGTCGGCCGGGCCACGGGGGTGGGCGACGGCGACGCGCTGCTGTCGGTCTGGAACGCGCGCGGCAGCCAGCTGCCGGTCGACCCCGCCAAGGTCCCCGGTGCCAAGCGCCCCGACCACAATGTCGCCACCGTGGCCGCCGCCGACGGCCGCGCGGTGGCGGTCGGCAGCGCTGGCGGTGACGCGGCGCTGTGGAGCACGCAGGACGGCAAGTCCTGGACGGCGGGCAAGGGTTCCGGGACTGCGTTGGCCCGGCCCGGCTTCCAGATGCTCCTGGACGTGACCGGCGGCAAGTCCGGCTGGCTCACGGTCGGGTTCGACGACTCGGTTCCGCGTCGGCCGATCGTCCTCACCTCCGCCGACGGCGCCACATGGCAGGCCATGGACGGTGACGCGCAGTTCAAACCCGAGAAGGACGCACTGACCACGTTCGCGGCGGCCTCAGGACCGGCGGGCTACGTGATCGTGGGCGACGAGGGCCTCTCCGCCACGACCTGGTTCTCCGCTGACCTCAAGAAGTGGGAACGCGGCAAGGGCATCGGCTCGAACGCGCTGGCCGCACAGCCGAACTCCAACCGCTGGATGCGATCCGCCGCCGGCGGCTCGTTCGGCTACGTCGCGGTGGGCGGCGTACGCGACCCCAATGTGGGCGACGCCCCCGCCGACCGTCCCGCAGTGTGGACCTCGGCCGACGGCAAGCAGTGGACGCTCCAGCAGCCGCAGTTGCCAGGCGGTCTGCGTGAGGGTTTCCTGTCCCACGTCGCAGCCAAGGGCAACACCCTGGTGGCGGCGGGCACGGCGACGACCGGCTCGGCCAACATGCCCCTCGCCTACGTCTCCACGGACGGCGGCAAGACGTGGCGCGAGTCCAAGATGCCCGCCCCGGACGGGGTCGCCGGCATCGACGTGACGGCGCTGACCGAGACCTCCAAGGGCTTCACCGCAACCGGGGTCACCGGCCGCCAAGGCGCCACGGACGTGGTCTCCTGGACCTCAGCCGACGGCGTCTCCTGGACCCCCTCCAAGCCCGGCGGCGACGGCCTCGACGGCGACGGTGACCAGCAGATCACCGGACTGGCGGCCCTCAGCGACACCCTCCTCGGCGTGGGCCGCACCGTCACCCGATCGGACGAACAGCCCGTCCTCTGGACCCGTTCCGTCCCCTGACGCCACGAACACAGCGCCCCGAACACAGCGCCCCGATCCCTCCGCGGGGATCGGGGCGTTCGGCATTGGAAGGCGGCCCTGCGACGGGTTGGCGGAGTTGATTCGCCAGAGTTGATTCAGCAGCACTACTTCGGCACGGCACCGCTGCTTGGGGACCGCTACTTCAGCAGCGCTACTTCAGCAGCGCTACGGGCTCAGGCGTGCGGCGGGAACTGGTGCCCCGCTGAGGGCGCGTCGTGGGGAGGAGCGGCGTGCCGGGGAACGTAGGCGGGCTGCTCAAGTAGGGGCGCGGGCGCTTCGAGCTTGTCGCGGTTCTTGTTGCGGCGAGCCCCGTACGGGGCCACCAGCAGCCGGTACACGGGACGGCGGATCGGCGTGGGGACCAGCCGGTAGCCACCTCGGACCACGACGTTCCGCCAGTACTGGGGCCGTGAGATGAACCCTTCGCGGAGCATCGCGCGCTGGAGCCGCATCTCGGAGCGCAGCAGGTCGCGGCCGCCGCGGCGTTCGTACGCGCCGTCACCGACGCGGTAGTAGACCAGCGGCTCGGCCACGTTCACCACCTGCGCGCCGTTCGCGATCATGCGGGCGAACAACCAGTAGTCCTCCATCAGCGGGAGGTCTCCGTAGCCACCCGCGGCGATCACCGCACTGCGGCGGTAGACGACGGTGGGGTGGTTGAACGGGTCGTGCAGCCGCGAGTAGCGGGCGATGTCGAGCGGGTCGCTGGGCGGGATGCGCTGGCCGACCACGTCGTGGATGTCGGCGCCGAACTCCAGCAGGCCGGCGCCGACCAGGTCGGCGCCCGCCTGGACGAGCGGCACCTGGAGCCGGAACCGCTGCGGCATCGCCACGTCGTCGGCGTCCATGCGGGCCACGATGTCGTAGCGGCTGGCCTGGAGACCGGCGTCCAGGGCGGGACCGAGCCCCCGGTTGGCCTCCAGGGAGAGAAAGGTCACCTCGACCGGGCTCGTCGCCACGAGCTCCTTGAGGCACACCGCCAGCTCGGCCGAGATCGGGCCGTCCTGGACCAGCACCACCTGGCTTGGACGGAGTTCCTGCGCATCCACCGCACTTCGGAACGCCGCCCGGACGTACTCCTCCCGATCACCGCCGTACACGGTCATCAGCAGGGCGAAGGGTTCGGGCTGCATGCGGTCCATTTCCGGGAGGGGTCGTCTGCGGGGGTCACAGGGCCGGGGGGCGGCGCTCTGAAGGACGACACGAGGGGAGCTGGCTGAGCCAGTGGTACCTGTCCTACTTATGACGCTTTGGAGGTCTTATTGGTTTGCGTGTCGCCAAGATACCCGTGGGCTGAATGTGGCGTCGGCGGATCTGCCCTGCTTGTCGGGTATCTTCATCTGCTTTTCATCTGGTCGGGCGGGCCTTACGCCGTCGCGGCCACACCCGGCCATCGGCACCCTCACGTCCGGCTCACGTCTGGGCGCAGACGTCGCGGTCGGCGCGGAGCTCTCCGGCGATCTTGGGGAGAGGTTTGCCGGCGCCGGGCATGACGGCGCCGTCCTTGCCGATGACCAGATAGACGAGCCCCGCCTTGCCGGCCGCGTACGGCCGGGGCGGATGGCCGGGCAGGGCCGCGGCGAGAGCGGCCGCCTGCCGCTCGGCGCCCGCGCCGTACAGGATCTGGGTCTTGAAGCCGGCGGGCGCCTTCTTCGTCCCGACCTTGGCGATCTTGAAGCCCTTCTCCTCCAGCTGCTCGGCGGTGCGCTGGCCGAGCCCGTCGGCCTTGGTCGCGTTGTAGACCGCGACCTGGACCTTGCTGGGCTTGACCGGCCGCACCGGCACCTTCGAGCCCGGCTGCTGCGCGGGGATGGGGGGCGGTGCGGGCTCGGGCAGGGTGTTGTCCTGCTTGACCGCCTGGAAGAGGGGCGTCGCCAACGCCATGTTGAACTGCACGCGGTTCTTGTCCTGCGGATAGGCCTGCACCGGAACGGTGACGAACCTCACCTTGCCGGCGCTCATGCCCTTGAGGCTGCCCGCGAGCTTCTGCATGACCGAGAGCGTCAGCCGGTCGTCAGCCTTGATCGACTTGGTGGCCGCGGAGAGGAAGCCGTACGCCTTGCCCGGGTCGGTGAGCATGCCCTTGGCGGTGGCCTTCTTGACGACCGAGGCCATGAACGCCTGCTGCCGCTGGATGCGCGACAGGTCCGAGCCGTCGCCCAGCCCGCCGGTGCGGGTCCGCACGTAACCCAGCGCCGCGTCGCCGCGGACGGTCTGGCGTCCCTTCTTGAGGACGAGTTCGGCCTTCGGGTCGTTGATCGCCCTGGGCACGCAGATCTCGACGCCGTCGAGGGCGTCCACCACCCGCTTGAAGCCCGAGAAGTCCACCTCGACGTAGTGGTCGATGCGGATGTCGGTGGTCGCCTCGATCGTCTTCCAGGTGCAGGCCGGGCCGCCGACGGAGTACGCGGCGTTCATCATGGCGAGCTGCGGGGGCGACTTGCTGCCGTCGCGCTTCGTGCATGACGGCATCTGCACCATCGTGTCGCGCGGGAAGCTGATGCCGATGGCGCGTTCACCGCCCGGCGAGATGTGCAGCAGGATCGTGGTGTCGGAGCGTTCCCCGCCCTCGGCGCCGTAGCGGGCGTTCTCGCCGGCCCGCGTGTCCGACCCCATCATCAGGATGTTCATCGAGTTGTTGAGCTTGGCCGGGCGTTTGTCCCCGAGCTTGTCGTCCACGTTCTCGCGGTCGATCTGCCCGTCGAGGCTGCGCCAGGTCATGTACGCGCCGAGGCTGCCGACGACCATGAGCACCGACATCACGATCGACACCCATCCGAGCACGCGCCAGCCCCGCCCCCGCGTCGGCGGCCGCGGTTGTCGCGGCGGCTGCGGAGCCGGGTCGTCTCCCCAGAACGCGTTGTCTGGCTCGGCCAATCGCTGCATCCGTTACATTTCAGCACACTCGGGACACCTGCCACGGCCATCACACCAAAGTCGATCCCCACTAGACTCGGTCACAGGATGAGCACTGTCGACGCGCTGACCGATCAGGCCATGGTCGTACTGCAGGACCGGCCTGTGGTCGCGCTGCACCCATGGCTGGCCGAGGCCATCGATGCCAGCGCCGATTCCGGACGCATCTTGCAATTGGTCACACCCCTGGACTCGCGCCTGTCCCTGCCCCTCCGGACCGCCGCCGCCGGGACCGGGGTGCAGTGGGTCGTGCGCGACGGGAACGGCTATTACGAGGGCCTGACGGGGCGTCCCCTGCATTGGGGCGGCGGCGCGTTCACCCCGGTGCCCGAGGCGCGCGACTACGCGCCCGGCTTCACCAGCCGGCCGAGCGCGCCGATCGGAGCGCAGCTCACCCTCGTCTACCGCATGCGGCACGGCGGCGAAGGCGATCTCGGCGGTCCGGTCGAACGGCTCCTGCAGTTGCTCACCGGCAAGACCCCAGCGGGCTGGGGCCCGGCGGAGCCGCTGGAGCACCGCTGGCAGAACGACCGGTTCACCGAATACGTGCGGGGCCGTTCGAGCGCCCGCCTCATCGTCGGGGGCGACGGCCCGCGCGCCGCGCAGGCCATCTGCGAATACTCCGCGAGCGGTGCGGGCGGGGTCGCCGAAGTGAGCACTGTCACAGTCGGTTACGCCCCCGAAGACCCGCCACCGCTCCAGCACCTGCCGTCGCTGGTCGGCGGGATGGCGGCCGACCAGCCCGTCTCCTCGCTCTTCGTCCAGCTCACGCCCGGCCGCGCCGACCTCACCACCGAGCCGCGCTGGACCGGCGCGCCCGCCCCCGTGGCCCTCGCGGTGAGCGGCCACGTGACCGGCCCGACCGGCGTTCCGGGCCAGCAGGTCGGGCCGCCGCGCACTCCGCTGACCCTTTTCCCGCTGGGCGACGGCCGTTCGCCGGACGGCTGGCAGCGCCACCGCCACCTGATGCAACACCTGCAGTCGGGCAGCCAGGCGTAGGGACCGCACCGAGCGACTCCGCAATTACGGAGTGCCTTCTCCTCGGGTCCTGTCCACTCTGTCTTGTCGCTGTCCGTCCACAATCTGGACGTGGCCTCGTACGGCCCATCAAGATCGACGCTAAACGTGGACCAAAGGCGTCGTTCCCTGTGCTTGCCGCCGACGGCGAATAAGGCCCTTTCCCAGTCGCTGGCCGAGCCTGGCCTCCACGTGAGCTGAGCGTTTCCTATAAGTAAGCCACTCGGAAAGACGTTCCACGCTGTGAGATGAACGATCTCTGGTGTGCCCTAGGCTGGGTCCTCGGTAGTCTTGCCCGACCTTCTATGCTTATTTCATGACTACCGGCCTGGAGCAGTGATGAACCCTCCTGAATGGCCTGGCCAGAACCCCCCGCCCGGCCAGCCGGGATTTCCTCCGCAAGGCCCGATGCAGGGCCCTCCGCCCTATGGACAGCCGCCGCCCTACGGTCCCGGCCCTGGCGGTTTCCCGCCGCCGATGCCGCCGCAGCGCCCGCCGAGCGGTGGCGGCCCGCTGATCCCGCTGCTGATCATCGGGGCGGTCCTCGTCGTGATCGTCGCCGCCGTGGGCGCGTTCGTCGTGCTGAGCGATGACGACAAGAGGGACGAGCCCATCACACTGTCGCCGACGTCCAGTTCTCCTCTCGCGCCCACGGCGTCGCAGTCGGCCACCACCCAGGACCTGAGCACCATCCTCAAGCCCACGGTGACCACCGCCGGCGGGAGCACCTTCACCCGTGCCGGCGGCATCCGTTCTGGCAGCTGCGTCAGCCGCGCCGGTGCGGAGCTGCAGAAGGCGCTGCGGGCCAACTCCTGCACCCAGGACATGCAGTCCGCGCTCTACGCCAACCCGTCCCGCACGGTCGTCACCGTGGTCTCGATCCTGCGCTTCGCCGACTCGTCGGCCGCCGCCGCGGTCAACGACGACACCAGCGAGGGCGCCGACCCGACGCTGCTCCTGCCGCCGTCGGGCAGCGGCCTGCCGACCCTGTCCCGCAACCCCAGCTCCTGGACCCGGAGCTGGACCCGCGGCCAGTTCGTCGTCTACTCGCAGGGCTACTGGGCGAGCGGCAGCGACGCGGGCGAGCGCAACGGCACCGTCTACAACACCTCCGGCGAGCTCGGCATCGAGATCTCCAACGTCATCAGCTGGTCAAACTAGACACCTGAACCGAACGAGCGGCGCCCGCCACCCAGCGGGCGCCGTTTCGCTTCTCGGCCAGCGCCGTTTCGTGTACTGGCGATGATTCGTGGGCTGCACCAACATAGACTGTCGCGCATGACTGACGAGACGCCGTCGCGGTTGATGGAGCTGCCGACCTGGCTGATCAGCCAGACGTCCGTGCAGGCCCACCGGTTGCTTTCGGAGGCGTTCGCCGCCATCGACTCCCGTGGCTACCACTATCGCCTGCTGGCAGCGCTGGAGGAGTTCGGGCCCGCCAGCCAGGCGACGCTGGGCCGCCGCACCGGGATCGACCGCAGCGACGTGGTGGCGGCGCTCAACGATCTCGCCGACCGCGGGCTCATCGAACGTTCGCCCGACCCTTCGGACCGGCGCCGCAACATCGTCACGGTCACGCCGGCCGGGAGCGAGCAGTTCCGGCGGCTCGACAAGGTGCTGGCCGGCGTCCAAGACGACCTGCTCGCGCCGCTGTCGTCCGCCGAACGCGACCAGCTCGCCGAGCTGCTGGCACGCGTCCTCGCACACCACGGTGCCAAGTGAACCCCGCACCACGGCGGCAAGTGAAGTTCCGCCCGCGGCGGGTTAGCTCTGGATCACTCCGCCGGAGTAGGAGGCGGCCCCGCCGGTTGGCTGGTCGGTGGCCTTCCAGCTGCGGACCTGGGCCTCGGGGGCGCCGTCCGGATAGACCGTCCCGCCGACCCAGTGCACAAGGGCCTCGGCGAACTTGCGTGCGACCCGCTCGGCGTCCGGCACGTCGGCGACGACGCGTACGTCGACCCACCACACCGGGGCCGGAGCGCGGGCACCGAACTCGGGGCCGAGCAGGCGCCCGACCTCGCCCGGCACCGCGACGAGCACCGGGTCCTCGATCGAGACCAGCAGCCGCCGGTCGGCGTCGAACAACAACGTCGGCTTGGGGTCGCCGCCGCGGATGTGCACGGCCTCGCCCAGCGCCACCATGCCGTCGATGACGGCGTGCACATCGGGCTGCCGCCGGGCCAGCACGACCAGGTCGCAGCTCACCGGGCCACCCCCGGCATGCCGAGCGCACGCCCGAACGCCTCGTACGCCACCCGGTCGACGGCCGACCGCGTCGCTTCACCGATCCTGCTCAGGTCGAGCGCAGCCCCCGCCGCCACGTGCCGGTCGTACGGCACGCGGACGACCGGCAGCCCCCAGGCGCCGAGCATCTGGGTCGCGCGTTCGAGGTCTGCACCGACTTGGGGAGCATGCATCACCATCGCGATCACCGTACGGGACATGAGCGCCTGCTGGCCGCTGTTCGCGAACCACTCCAGCGCACCGCGCGCGCTCAGCGCGCCGTCGACCGTGCCGGGCGTGACGAGCACCAGGCCATGCGTGGTGGACAGGATGCCCCGATGCAGCTCGGTCAGGATGCCGGCGCCACAGTCGATCACCGCGGTGGAGATGTAGCGGGCGAGTGAGGAGAGCGCGGCCTGGAAGGTCTCCAGGTTGAACTCGCCGGCGATCCGTCCACCCCGGGTGGAGGACAACACCCACAGGCCATCGTTCGTGCGCATCAGGTACTGCACGGCCTCTTCGAACGTCCGCGGCTGCTGCGCCGCCAGGTCGAACAACGAGAGCTCCGAACGGACCCCGAGGCGCAGCGGCAACGAGCCCAGCTCCGCGTCGGCGTCCATGGCGAGCACCCGGTCGGTGCGGTGCCGCGCCAGCTGCGTCGCCAGCATCGCGGCCATGGTGGTCTTGCCCGCCCCGCCGCGGACACTGGCCACGGCGAGCTGGCGGTAGCTCGACACCGGACGCTGCAACAGCTCGATGATCTCGGCTTGGGTCTTCACTCCCGCGGAACCGGAGGCTCCGACGGCCTTGCGCATGCCACGCCCGACCCGGCGCATCAAGGGGTCACCGTGGACGTTCTTGCGGACGAACTCGTTGGCCATGGGCACGCCACCCGCGGCGTGCTGCGGATTCGCCGCGGAAGCGGCATGCGGAGCCGCGGGACCGGACGAGGCGGCGGGCTGGTCGTACGAACCGCTCGAGTGTCCCTGCTCGGGCTCCTCCTCGGAGACGGCACCGGGCGCGCCGGGTGCGCCCGGTGCGCCCGGTGCCTGACCGCTCAGGACCGGGGAGATGGCCGCGTCCCAGCTGAACTCCTCGTTGACGAGCGGCGCGGCCAGCGCCTCCTCGGCGGGCTCGGTCTCCGCCTCGGGATGCGGCTCGTACGTCTGTGGCTCGTGGGTCTGCGGCTCGTACGTCTGCGGCTGGGAGGCGTGCGCCTGCTGCGGAATCGGAGCGGCATGCGGCTGCGGGGCGGGATGCGGCTGGGAGACGGGCGGAGCTGAAGGTGTCACGGGCGGGACCGGACCGGTCCCTTGGACCATCGCCGGGTCGTTCTCCGGCAGTACCGGCCCTGTGCCCTGAATCACCGCGGGCCCGGTGCCCTGGATCACATCCGGCTGTCCGGTGCCGGGGATCACCGCCGGCGCGGCCATCGGCTGGGCGGGCTCGGGGGCAGGCTGTGGCGCGGCCTCCGCGCCCCAGGCACCCTGCGCGGTGCCCTCTGAAGTGGGCTCGAGCGTTGCGAGCCCACGTTGGGACGCGCCAAGTTCACGCAGTACGGCGTGCTGCCAGCTCGAGTCGGACACCTGCCTCCCTTTCCTCTCTCGCAAGCCTACGAGACGCTGGGTATCCCCGGGTCCCCTCTGCGCCGCTGACACTCGCAACCCATGATGATTACAGGCGTGGCGTGCCGCGCCATACCCCCGCCGTCCGGAATCTCGTTATTCTCCCTACAGGGACTGTTCATGATCATGAAAGGACCGGGGTGTGGCGGACTTCTCGGGCGCGGACCTGGATCGCATGCTGACGGACGCGCGCAAGACCCTTGAGTCGATGCGCAAGGGCGACAGCGCCGGTCAGCCTGCCGCGACGCCCCGTACCTCCGACTCGGGCACGCCCGCGCGCGGTGGCGAGCCGATCGAGGGCGTCGGGCTGGCCGCCGACGGCAGGGTCCGCGCCACGGTCGTGGCCGGCGGGCGGCTCAAGAGCGTCGATATGGACCCGCGCGCCATGCGCCTCGCGTCGGCGGAACTCGGCGAGCAGATCGTGGTCGCGGTGAACGCGGCCCTGGACGACCTCCGGACCAAGGCCGCCGCCGCTCCGACCGACGAGGTGGTCGACACCGCCGCCCTCGGCAAGCAGGTGGAGGAGATCCAGAACCAGAGCCTCCGCCAGATGGAGCTCATCACCCAGGCGCTCAACGACACCATCTCCAAGATCGGCAACACCCGCCGCTGATCCTGGACCGGCGTCAGTTGGACCAGGTGTAGACGTTGGTGAGCTCCGCCTGGAAACGGCGGATGAGAACGTCACCGAGGACCTGCGCCGGACCGCTCCGGGGACCGGCGAGCCGGGCCTCGTTGTTGAACGACTGCCGGATCAGGACGTACTCGCCCACCGACGAGCTCGACCACCAGTGGCCAGGCTCGTTCCCGTACGCGACGCGGATGACCGGCGCGGTGGAGCTGTTGATGCGCCGCGACACCGACCGGGCGGTCGACGAGTCGGGGAACTGGAGGAGCGTCATCTGGACATAGGTGCGCTTGTTCGGCCCCTGGTACATGGCTCCGTACAGGCGGCCCTTGCAGTTCTCCTGCCGGTTCAGCGTGGCCAGCCGCGGCTTGACGCCGGCCGTGCAGCTCTTGTTCCACGAACTGGACTGCAGGTACGTGCCGCTGCTCGTCGAGACCGACCTCGCGAAGAAGGACAGCCCGACCACGGGCTTCCGGGGGATGGAGGGCGTGCTCGGGCGGAACGAGGGCGCGGAGTACGTCGGCGTGGGCACCGAGGTCGGGAACAGCGGCCTGGACCCGGAAATCGTCCTGTCGCGGGAATCGTCATCGCCGTCGGACAGCAGGATGAAGCCGCCGACCCCGCAGCCGCCGAGGACCAGCACGCCCATCAGCAGGATGACCAGGAACGCGGCCGGGTTCGCCTTGTGCCGCGGCGGCCCGCCCGGCATCCCGGGGGGCGGCAGGTAGGGCGGCGGAGCCTGCGCTCCCGGCGGGAAGGACGGATAAACGGGGGGCGGGCCTCCAGGCACACCGGGCTGCGGCGGCGGGTAGGGCCCTCCAGGCGGTGGTGGTGTGCTCAACTTGGCTTCCTCGACAGGGGGGCGGAGACGTTGCGCGTACAATATCGTTCTTTTTTCCACCGTTCCGCACCGTTATGCTCTTTCCATCCCACATGATCAAGCACGGAAGCACCGGATCAGGGGGCGTCGATGACCAACGGCTACACCATCCAGCCGGAGACGTTGCGCACCGCGGCGAGCGGTCTGACCGACGCCGGCGACCGGCTGTCGCAGGAGTGGTCGAACCTGATGTCCACCGTCCAGGGCATGGGTGAACCGTGGGGCGGCGACGACATCGGCATGCTGATCGGCATGTCCTACACGGCGATCCAGGAGCAGGCGAACGAGTCGTTCACCGGAGCCGCTGAGGACATGACCGCCTTCGCGGAGAAGCTGACCGCCGTCGCCGACAACTACGAGAAGGCCGAGCAACAGATGGTCGGCGAGGTCACGTCGATCTCCGCCGCGCTGAACGGCTGACCGCCCATGGGGCTCCAACTACCCGGCGAGCTCATCGGACTACTCGGAATGCTGGGCTACACCTGGCCGGAGGCGGACGAGAGCAAGCTCTTCGAGCTGGGCTCCACCTGGATGAGCTTCTCCGGGACTGTCCAGGGTGTGAGCGCCGACGCCAACAGCGCCGCGCAGCAAGTGTGGTCGGGCAATCAGGGCGAGGACATCCAGGCGTTCCAGAAGGCGTGGGGAGAGGAGGACTCTCCCGCGGCCATCCTGCAGGACGCGGCGACCGGCGCCATGGCCGTGGGCGCCGCGTTCTTCGTTTGCGCAGGCATCGTCCTCGCGCTGAAGATCAGCGTGATCGTTCAGCTGATCATCCTGGCGATCCAGATCGCCCAGGCGATCGCCACCGCACCGGTCACCTTCGGCGCCTCCCTGGCCGAGATCCCCATCTTCAAGACGATCACAGGAATCATCATCGATGTCCTGATCGACCAGGCCATTGGAGCTCTCCTTGGGTAGACGGGCCGGTGGCCGCCGTGGGTAGACGGGGCGGTGGCCGCCGTGGCGGGCGCCGCGGCGGACCCGGCTCAGCCGGTGGCGCGTTCGGCCGGATGGCCGGGCATTCCTTCCGCACCCCCCGCGGCCGTGCCGGCGGTGGCCCGGGCGGGCGAGGACCCGGCGGCAGGGGGCAGTCTCCGGGTGGCCGGAACCGGCCGGGTGGAAACCGGAGCAGGAGCGGTCAGGACCCGCGCGCCACGAGCAGGCAACCGAACGGGCGCACCACGACCAACGACCCGATCGATGTGGTCACCGGCGAGGTCCTCCTCAGCCAGACCGATCTGGATCTGCCCGGCGCCCTCCCGCTGCTCTTGGAGCGCACCCACATCTCCACGTATCGCGACGGCGGCCTGTTCGGGGATTCCTGGGCCTCGACATTGGACCAACGCCTAGAGCTGGATCCGGAAGGCGTATATTTCCTGGCCGCCGATGCGATCACCCTGAAGTATCCCCAGGCGATGTTGCCGAACGTTCAGTTCCGGCCGGTCGAGGGCCCGCAGTGGCCCCTCGTCCTGACCGCGGACGGCGGTTATACGGTCACCGATCCTTACCTCGGCCGCATCCTTCACTTCCCCGCGCCAGGTGAGGAGCTCGGCTGGTCCCGCCTGCCTCTGACCCGTATCAGCGACCGCAATGGCAACCGCATTGACCTGATCTACGAGGACCAGGTCCTTGTGGAGATCCGGCACTCCGGCGGCTACCGGATCGCCGTCGACACCGCCGACGTCGAGGACGCCGACGTGGGGGACGGGGGCCGGCGGCTGATGTCGCTGCGCCTGCTCACCGATGCCGCCGACGGCCAGGCAGAAGGCGTACGGCTCATTCGCTATGGCTACGACGAGAACGGCCGGCTCACCGAAGTGGTCAACTCTTCCGGCCGGCCGCTGCGGTTCAGCTACGACGACGATGGCCGGCTCACCGGCTGGCACGACCGCAACGACTTCTGGTACCGCTACGACTACGACACGGACGGCCGCGCCATCCGCGGTTTCGGCTCTGGCGACTTCCTGAACTCCACCCTCGCGTACTCGCCGGACACCCGGACGACGGTGGTCACCGACGCGCTCGGCCGCCCCACCACCTATCGCTACGACGAGGCGTTCCAGATCATCGCTGAGACGGACTCCCTTGGGGCGACCACCCGGTCCGAGTGGGACCGCTACGACCGCCTGCTCTCGCGCACCGACCCTCTCGGCGCGACTACCCGGTACGGCTACGACGAGCAGGGAAATCTCACCTCCGTCACCAATCCCGACGGAACCCGGCGGACTGCGCGCTACAACGAGTTGAACCTTCCCGTCGAGATCGTCGAGGCGTCCGGGGCGACCTGGCTGCGCACCTGGGACGACCGCGGAAACCTCGTTCAGGGCACTGATCCGTCCGGCGCGGTCACCGCCTATGCCCGAGACGATCAGGGCAACCTGACCGCCCTGACGGACGCGCTCGGTCAGACAACGCACATCGAGTACAACACCGCCGGGCTCCCTGTCACGGTCACCGATCCTCTCGGTTCCAGAGCGCTCTACGCGTACGACGCGTTCGGCAGGATCACCGCCGCAACCGACCCCCTGGGCGGGATCACCCGATTCGGTTGGACGCTCGAAGGGAAACCGGCCTGGCGGACGCTGCCCGACGGCTCGACCGAACACTGGTCGCACGATCCCGAGGGCAACCTGACGTCCTACACCGATGCCGCCGGTCAGGTGACCCGCACGGAAGTGGGTGCGTTTGACGTCCCCACGGCCCAGGTGGGACCGGACGGAGACCGGCTGGAGTTCGCGCACGACGCCGAGTTGCGGCTGACATCCGTTACGAACGAATTGGGCCTGAGCTGGCGGTACGAGTACGACGCGGCCGGCAATCTCGTCAAGGAGACCGACTTCAACGGCCGGCTCGTCGAGTACGCCTACGATGTGGCCGGCCGGCTGACCGAGCGGACGAACGGTGCCGGTCAGACCGTTTCGTTCACCCGTGACGTGACGGGCCGTGTGACAGAACGCAGGGCCGGCGAGGTCGTCACGACCTTCGCCTACGACGCGGACGGGCGTCTGGAACGCGCGGCCGCTCCGGGGGCCGACCTGAGGTTCGAACGTGACCCGCTCGGCAGGGTCATCGCCGAGGTCTGCAACGGGCACGCGGTGACCTCGGGTTATGACGCCGTCGGCCGGCGAACCGTGAGGCGCACCCCGTCTGGCGCCGAGAGCGTCTGGGCCTACGACGCGGCCGGACAGCCGGCCGGGCTCGCCACGGCGGGCCAGTACATCGGCTTCGAGCACGACCACGCCGGGCGCGAGGTCCAGCGCCGGATCGGTGGCGGCGCGGTCCTCTCCCAGCAATGGGACTCCGCCCATCGGCTGACCGCCCAGACCGTGTGGGGAGCCCCCGCAGGGACACCGCAGACCCCGTCCAGCCAGGCACGGCTGCTGCCGCAGACCGCGTCCAGCCAGGCACGGCTACTTCAGCACCGTACATATGCCTATCGCGCCGACGGCGTGGTCACGGCCACTGGGGATCGGCTCACCGGAGACCGCGTTTTCGACCTCGACGCCCGAGGCCGGGTGACGACGGTGAACGCGCGCGGTTGGAGCGAGCACTACGTCTACGACGCGGCAGGCGACCTCATCGAAGCGACCTGGCCCGGACGACAGAGCGAGACCCCCGAAGCCGCCGGCCGGCGCGAGTATTCCGGCACGTTGCTGCGGCAGGCCGGCACCGCCAGATTCGAGTACGACCAGCAAGGCCGCGTCGTGCTTCGCCAGCACACGCGGCTGTCATCGAAGCCGGCGAACTGGCGGTACGAGTGGGACGCCGAGGACCGGCTCGTCGCGGTCCAGACGCCCGACGGTCAGCGCTGGCGCTATCAGTACGACGCTCTGGGCCGGAGGATCGCCAAGCTCAGGATCCTCCCCGACGGAAGCGGAGTGGCCGAACAGCTCGACTTCGTCTGGGACGGGGCCGTCCTCGCCGAACAGGTGCACCGGACGTGGTCTCCGGAACATGGCGCGTACATCGGACGGGGCACCGTCTGGGAGTACGAACCTGAGACACTGAGACCGGTCGCCCAGACTGAGCGAATCCCGGCCAGGGACGCGCCGCAGCAGTGGGTCGATCAGCAGTTCTATGCCATCGTCACCGACCTGGTGGGCACCCCGACTGAACTCATCGCCCCCGAGGGCGACGTCGCGTGGCACCCGATCACGACGTTGTGGGGCGAGCATCTGGCGAGTACGCCTGGTCCCGCTACCTGCCCGCTCAGATTCCCAGGGCAGTACCACGATCCCGAAACCGGGCTGAACTACAACTTCCACCGCTACTACGACGCCAGTACGGCTCGTTACGAGAGCAGCGATCCACTGGGGCTGGCGCCGGCGTTCAATCCCTATGCCTACGTACGCAACCCGCTGGCCGAGATCGACCTGCTCGGCCTCGCCCCGTACTACTCCGCACAGTCACGGCGGCACGTCTACTCGCACGGGCACGCCGCGAACTCCCCACAGATTCCCGGTAAGAGCCGTTTCCGCGTCACCGAGGGCGGCAAGAAGTTCACCGATGAGATCGTCAACCACCCGAATGTGCAGGTGACCCACCAGGCGAACGGACGCGTCAAGTACGAGGTCCCCAACCTGAACCGCGGCTTCACCGGGTGGGATCGGCACGGCAACCGCGTCTACGGTGGCCGCGTCATTGTCGAGGGCCAGAACCCTCCCAGTTGGTCCACGTACGCGCCCGACGAGGTCGTGACCCAGTTCCCGGTATAAAGACCGCATGGACGAGCTCAACCGCTATCTGGACGCCGCACCCGACTACTCCCAGTCGTTCACCGACCGCGTGAGCCGGATGGGCGCAGAGCTCTCCGATGTGCTGTCGACGGACTTGTCGCACGACGATGACATGAACTACAGCGCGGGCCAGAAGCTCGGTCTGCTCCTGCTGCCCAACGGCTCTCCCACCACGGACCCACGAGCGGCCGTCTACTCCTTGGGGATCTGGATCTCATCCAAGGGCCCGCTGTGGACCCGCATGCTGCACTGCAGTCAAGAGGGCGTTCTGGTGTGGCACCCTTGCTCGCTGACCGGGCTCCCAGATCCTGCCCTACTCGCCACCATCAACGACTTCATGCGCGGCAAGGGACTGACCCTCGTGGACGAGGACACCCTCGGCCAGATGGCCGAGGGAAAGGAAACAGAAATGGACGGCGCACCGGCGACCATACGCGACGTCCTCTTCTGCGAAACCTGCTGACCGGATCGCGCCCGACCGGATCGCGCCTACGTCACTCGGTGCCTTCGTAGGGCGGTCCCAGGAGGGAGCCGAAGTCCAGGGTGAGGGCGACGATCCCCTCGGCACCGCCAACGAAGAGCGTGCCGTCGGCGTCCAGGAGCAGGGCGGTGGCCGCGAAACCCAGGCGCAGGAACGCGTCGTTGCCGGTAGCCAGGTCCCAGAGATGGATGTCGCCGTCGTTCCAGCCCACCACGACCACCGGGCGCGAGTCGGCGAGGGCCGCCGTCAGAGCCGTGACCGCGCCCTCCCGGAGGTCAGCGGGGTCGGGCGGCGGGGCCTCGCCGGGGCTCCAGAACCGCACGGCCCCGTCGGCGCCGCCGCTGATGACCAGATGCCCTCCGTACGGCCCGCGCAGGCAGGTCACGGCGGTCACCGGGCCGTCGTGGAGCTTGGTCGTGACCACCGTCGGCGGCCCGTCGTCCAGCAGCCACGACTGCACAGTGCCGTTCCGTTCGCCGAGCAGGAGCCTGGTGATCTCCCGGTCGGCACCGAGCGCGGTGAGCTCCGCCTCCTGGGAGGTGATCAGTGCGTGGACGGCGCCGGGTTGAACAGCGGTCTCGGTGGCCGTGTCGCCCCCGAGGTTGAGCAGGTTGCCGATCTCCTCGGCACGGCTCTGTGCCTTGCGGCGAGTGCTCAACTCCAGGACGCCGTGCGGGTCCAGGTGCATGACGGCGCCGTCGTCGAACGCGACGAGCCCCCACAGCGCAGGAGTGGAGTTGGGGATGCGCCCGATCGGCGACCCGTCTCGCGCGAGGACGTGCAGAGTCCCGTCTGCGGAGGCCGCGAGGAGCGGTGCCGCGCCCTCGCCGGGACCGGACGTCAGCGCGGTGACCGGACCTGTCCAGCGGCCGGCGGCGCGGTCCGCCGACTCGGCGGCGGGGCCTGCCGGCTCGGCGGTGGCGGGGTCCGCCCGCTCGGAGGCGGGGCCTGCCGACTGGCCGGCGGTTGGGTCCGCCGGCCGGGCGGCGGCGGGGTCCGCCGGCCGGGCGGCGGCCCATCGTACGGACCATGGTGAACGGGCCGCATGCGGCGCCAGCCCCTCGGCGAGGGCGTTGTCCTGACGTTGTAGCGCGCAGAGCCGGAGCAGCGCGGCACGTTCAGCGGGCTCCTGCGTGGCGGCCAGCGCCGGGCCGGCGGCATCCCACGCCGCTGCCAGTCGCCGCGTCAGGTCACCGCCGGCAGCTTCGATCACCGCGGTGACCGCGAGCGGGTCCGAATGCACGACGCATCCGAGATCGGCGAGCATCCGGTCAGCGGTACCGGAGGCGACGGCGTGCCGGAGCAGATGCCGGCGCACGTACGCGGTGGACCGGCTCCAATCCGGCATCCCGCTCTGACCCTTGGGCACGCCGCTGTACAGGGCGTAACCGATGGCGTTGCCGATCTGCGCCGCCAGCTGGCCTTGACGCGCCGCCAGGACCCTTTCCCGCAGCACCCGGGCGAGCAGGTAGCGGCCCTCGCTCTGGACGGTCAGCGGCGCCGCGGCGGCGAGCGCCTGCCGAGCGGTCTCCGGATTGCCCGTCAGCGCGGTGGTCCACGCTTCCCACATGGCGCCGTCAATCGGCTCGTACGCCGACGCCAGCGCCTCGATCGCCGGCCTCGCCACGGGCGACACCATCGCGAGCCACCGCCCGGGTACGTCCGGCCCCGCCCCGCAGCGGAGTGCGATCTCGGCCAGACCGGCGTTCGGGAACATCGCGCCGGCGCCGCCCTGATCGACGCGCAGCCACGCCATGAACGCCGCCTGGTCGGTCCACTCCGGCGCGTCCAGATGGATGACCTCGGCAGGAGCGTCGAAGTGGTTGACCGTCTCCGGACGACCGTCCACCAGGAGCCGGATGTGCTGGAGTTCCAGCACCGGATTGAGCAGCGTCTTGATGATCTCCGCGGCGCCGCCGCCGTCACAGCCCACGCCGGACTCGTCCAGCTCACCGATGATCACGGTGGCCCGCCGCCGGTCCGCGGCGATCCGCGCCACCACCTCGCCGGGCTCGCCGCCGGGCAGGGTGAGCTGGTCGGCCAGCGCCCACGCCATCGAACGCGCCGTCATGCCCCGCGCGCCGATCATCCCGTTCACGGCACGATCCGTCACGGCGTCGGCGGCCCCGACCCAGGCGACCAGCCGGCTCTTACCGGCACCCGGCGACCCGGTCACCACGCACAGCCGGGGCCGCAGCAAATCGCCCAGCCACGCTCTGATCGCCGCGGCGGCACGTTCGCGACCCGCACCCACGGGCGGGAGCCGGGGCTCCACAGGGCTGCCCATACGTCCTTCTTCCTCAGGCCAGGCCCGCGCGCACGGTCTGGCCCACTGTCAAATCCCGGCGCGTCCGGCGTCCGGGAGCGTGCTCACGGACGCGTCGGCCGGCACGTTCTGCCAGCGCGTTCTGCCAGCGTGTTCTCAAACTCAACGCCGGCTCGCGGCGTGCTTCATCAGTGCCACCATTCCGGCCTCGCGTTCCTCGGCGGTCGCGCCGTAGTCGAAGCTGTGGGTGAACTCGGCGTTGGTGAACTGGGTGAGCCACATCGCGCAGTAGTTGCCCGGCAGGAAGCAGGGCTCGAGCTCGGTGTAGATCCTGGTCACCTGTGCCGGACGAACGCCTTGGGCCGACAGCCGGGACCAGAGCACCCGTTCCGGATGCGGCAGCCCGACTTGGGCCTGCTCGGTCTCGATCCGCGAACCGCCGCGATCGTCCTCGACTTTGAACGCGGCCGAGAACCGGAAGCTCAGGGCATGCCGGATCTCCTCCAAGACCCGCGGCCACCAGGCCTCGGCATCCTGCAGGGAGGCATCGTCGAGGTCGAGCAGGCGTTGCCGGAGACGGCGGAACACAGCCACGGGGTCCTGGTCACCGGGCGAGGCGATCACGGGCAGGTGCGTGTCCAGGGCGAGGAGCGAGGACACGAAGGCGGTCACGCTGGAGTTGACCCGCATCGGCCGTTCGTCGGCTTTGACGAACACCGCCTCGACAGTGCCCGCCGGACCGACGCAGATCTCCGCTCCGTGATCGGTGCCGAGCCTGCACCACTGCGCCTTGTCCTGCTCGACGTCCGGGAACCCGATGGTCGCGGCGTACTCCCCCAGCGCCAGGGGCTCACCGGACGTGGCCACGAAGTAGGGCCCCACCTGAACGGGCAGCCCGAGCCGGACGAGCTGCTCGGCGGACTCCGGCGAGAGCGCCAGGGCCTGCAGTTCTGTGGGCTCTATCCTCCGCAGCCCTTCGGGGCCGAAATGAGCCGCCACCTGTCGGGCGATGTCCGTCGTCATTCGTCACGTTCCTCAGCGTTCGCGGTCTCCGCCATGTCTACCGTGTCAGCCGGACCACATGCCTCCGGCGATGTCCTCGAACGCCAGGGTCCATGGACCGGCGAAGTCATCGGGGAAGGGCTCGCTGTCCATGTCGCCATGGGTGAACGGAGGCAGCGCGTCGACCGTGAAGGGGGTGCTGTCGACCTCCATCAACTCGGTGGCGATGCGCCGGGCGGTGTCGACGAAGACGTCGATTTCTTCCCGCTGGTCGCCGGGGTCGTCTTCGACGGTCTTGGCGTAACCCTGGCTGTAGTAATAGCGGTCACGCTGGAACACGTACATGAAATAGGCGAGCGAGTCGACTCCGCTGTGCAGCGGCTGTGGCGGCTCGTCCCATTCCGGCAGGAAGAACACGCGGCCGTCGGTGCCGTTGACCGCGAGGTCGCCGCCGAAGAATCCGCCCAGGACGTACCAGTTCGCCGCGTCGCCGGGCATATCCCAGGTCCAGTCGCCGACCTCGGCGTAGCGCTCCGGGAGCGGCTTGAAATGCGGCAGATAGAGGAAGTTGTCGCGGAGGTTCTCCGGCAGGCCCACGTCGATGAGGAAGCGGCGCGTCTCCTCATGGGGCACGCCGTCGGGCAGGGCGCCGAACCGTCGCACCCCGTCGTCACCGAACGCCTCGACCAGTTGCCCCCTGGTCAGATCTGGCACGTTCGCTCACCCCTAGAAGAGTCCCTCACGGTATTTCCTGTGCTGAGTATTGGCCTGATACTTACTGGTCCCATCTATACCATAGTTGAACCTATGGGAGACGTCCGCATCGGGCGCGTGTTTCTTGATCCATTGATCACAATACGAAGAATTGATGTCACACGGAGATCTCTCCGTATAAATTCCCCGAATGTTCTTGGGATCGATTCCGTTGTCCAGCAGATAGTTGCCGCCCATTCGTTCGGAGTGGACGCCATCGCTGTTGGTGACGAGGATGCGTTCCTTGCCGTCGCTGTCGACATATCGGATGGCCGCGTAGTTGTTGCCGCTGGAGTCACCGCGTTCCTGCCGCGATTTCTCGACCGCGTCCATCATCTCCCGATCCTTGGGATCGAGATTCGGGTCGTCGGGATCGAGTTTCCGCGAGGTCACCTTGTCGCCGGGCCCCGGCTTCTGTGACTTCCGGTCGTTCCGCCATCTTTCCCGGGTCTTGGGATCGATGTTCTTGGGATCGAGCCCGAGGACCTTGCCGTCCGGCGAATGTTTGAACCGGAAGAGCTTGCTCCCGGCCTTGCCGAAGATGCCGCCGACCTCGCCCGCGACCTTGCCCGTAGCCCCCTTGCCGCCCTTACCCAAGGAGAGCTCCGATGGCCTGGTCGATCAGGACGTCGATGATGATGCCTGTGATCGTCTTGAAGATGGGGATCTCGAGCAGGGAGGCGCCGAAGGTGACCGGTGCAGTAGCGATCGCCTGGGCGATCTGGATCGCCAGGATGACCAACTGGACGATCACGCTGATCTTCAATGCCAGGACGATGCCCGCGCACACAAAGAACGCAGCCCCCACCGCCATCGCCCCGGTCGCCGCATCCTGCAGGATCGCCGCAGGCGAGTCCTCTTCACCCCAGGCCTTCTGGAACGCCTGGATGTCCTCACCCTGATTACCCGACCACACCTGCTGAGCCGCACTCCCGGCATCCGCAGCCACACCCTGGACCGTCCCCGAAAAACCCATCCAGGTAGAACCCAGCTCAAAAAGCTTGCTCTCGTCCGCTTCCGGCCAGGTATACCCCAACATCCCCAGCAACCCGATCAACTCACCGGGCAGTTGCAGACCCATCGACCACCTCGCCGGCCCAACCTGATCATCGTCCAGTGAAGAGCATAACGGCACAAATACCCCATACGCCGCCCACATGGGCAGTCCGGCAGGGCAACCCCGGCCAACGCGCCCATGAGCGAGGCCCCCGCCTTATCGCCCGGAGCCACGACCATGACCGAAGACGCCCCCACCGACCGGCTCACCAGCGCACGCCAGGTCATGGACGAGTTGGTGGAAATCGTGCACAGCCAGGGCCGACGCACTCTCGGGTCGTATCTCATGCTCCTCGACATCCGGGACTCCCTTGCCGATACGAGCAAGTCTCCGGAGGAGATTCTCACCATCGCCGCCGCCATGGTGGACGCAATTTATTCCGGGCCGCACAATTTCGCGGAATTCTTCGTCGTGCGCGACGACCAAGAGGAGATGATCGCCGCCAACGAACACGTCGAAGAACTCATCGCCCGGCTGCTCGAGGCCGTGCACGGCAAAGGAGAGCGTTGACGTTTCCGTTTCGACCTGCTGGAAGAAGTGCTGATGGAAAGGTCGACAGAGGACGCCTTCCTCAAGGCACTGGCCGAGGCCAAGGCCCCGTTCAGCGGGACTTGGGAGTGAGCATCTGCGGAAGCTCGCCAGAATCCCACATGGCCTGGAGCCGGTCGAGCATCTCCGAACCCTCTTTGTCGCGGATATCGTGCAATTCAGCCGAATCGTCCATGGGGTCCTATGCTCGCGCCGGGCGAGATGGCCGCACAGCCGACGAAGACACTGGTACCGGCGATCGTGGTTGACGGGGCGAACCCACCGGCGGCCATCAAGAGGACTGCTCCCATGCTTCTCATGGGAGAACACAAATAACGCTCGAGCGAAAGGGCATCACAAGGGTGATTACTTTCGCTCGAGCGTTATGTTGCGCTGGCGGGCTCAGCCGCCGGAGCTGGCCTGCTTGGCGCAATCCGCGGCGTCCTTGTTGGCCTTGTCCGCGTCCTTGACGTTCTTGGGCGTCACGCCGAAGTCGCCGGGCTTGGGGTTATCGACCGTGTAACCCCTGGTGCGCATGCAGTTGGCCACCTTGACCAGGTTGGCGAGCTGCTTCTGCTGCGCCGGCGTGAGCTTGCCAGCGCCACCGCCGGTGCCGTTGCCTGCGCCCGTACCGCTACCGGGTGCCACGGTGTTGTTCGGCGTGACGACACCCGGAGCACTCGGCGCCGCGGAGGTCGACGGGCTGCCTGACGCGCCCGCCTTGTCCTTGTCGTCGGAGCCACACGCGCTCACGCTCAGCGCGAGCGCCAGAACGGCCGCAGGCACGACCAACAGCTTCTTCAACGCATTGCCTCTCTGGGGAGCCTGTCCTCTGACAGAACCTGCATGCTAACCACCATCGCTCGCCGTCCGCGAACGATGTCCGACTAGTGGCATTGACCGCAGTCGGCCCCTCAGCCCCGGTATCCGGGCGGTGGACCCTGCTGTCCGGGCGGCCCCTGGGGCGGCGTCGGGAACCCACCGCTCTGGCCAGGTGCTCCGGCGCCCCAGCCTGGCGGCGGACCACCTGCCTGCTGCCCCGGACCCGCGCCGGGCCCACCACCGAAGCCACCGGACGGAGGACCGCCCTTACCGCCTCGCCTGGAGAACACGAAGATCACGACCGCCAGCAGCAAGACACCGAGGATCCCGCCCAGGGCGATGATGAGCGTGATGATGCTGTTCCGGTCGTCGTTGTTCTTCGGCTCGGTGAGGCCGGGAGTCTGGGTCCCCGCCTGGCCGCCCTGCCCCTGAGGCTGAGTCTTTGCCCATTGGTCATACTTCGCGAAGACGGGGTTCGGCGCGCTCTTCGGCACGTTGGCGGTCAGAGCCCGCTCCGGAATGATCACACCGGTGCCGGTCATGTTGTCCCTGCCGGGCGGTCCGGCGTCCACGGTCGACGCGATGATCCGCTGTACGACTTCACGGTTCGACATCTGCGGATGCTTTGACCTCACCAGAGCCGCGACGGCGGACGTGAGCGCGGCGGACTGACTGGTACCGATCACATCCCCGACCAACGTGCCCGCCTTACCAACGGTGGTGACCGGGGCCCCGGGGGCCGCGACCGCCACGTACGGCTGCCGCTGAGTGCCGATCCACGCCTTCTTCTGGTTGTCCACCGCACCGACGGCCAGCACACCCGCGCAGTTGGCCGGGGAGAACGACGGATTGCCCTTGTTCCCCTCGTTGCCTGCGGACACCACGACCACGGCATCCTTCTGGACCGCGTAGCCGATCGCCTTTTGAAGGTTGGGATCACAACCGCGAGACGCGGGGAACCCCTGGGAGATGCTGATCACTTTGGCGCCGTGATCCACCGCGTACCGGATGCCCTGGGGCATCTGCACGAATCCCCTGGCCACCAAGGGCATGATCTTCGCTTGGGGCGCGACGCCGACGAATCCCGTTCGCCCACCCTGGCTGGCGATCAGTGCCGCCATACCCGTGCCGTGGCCGCCGTCCTGATTGTCGGTGTCCGTACGCCCGTCACCGGAACCATGGTCGATATCGGTCCCCGGAACTACGACACCGCCCCGGAACTCAGGCAGCTGAGCGTTCACACCGGTATCGATGACCGCGACGGTGACACCCGCGCCCTGGCTGACGGGCCAGACCTTCTTTTGAACCTCCCACGCGGAGAACCACCACTGTTCGCTTCGCGGGCCTGGGACCGCCGCCCCGGCCGGGGTCGCGACTGTCAGCGCGAGCAGCGAGCTCGCCCCGGCGGCGGCCAGGAACCGTGTCATCCGTCGCACAACAACCTCACTAACGCGGAAGCGGTGTGAACGGCCCGGAGCATACCGGGCCGTTCACACCGCCTCGTCCATCTTCACGGAAACTGTGCTACGGCTCAGCCGATGACCGGGGGCGCGGCGTCGCCGTCGCTGCCACCCCAGATGTCCTCGTCTTCGGTCAGCCAGGTGGAACGCTCGTTCTCGTCCTCGCTGCCGCCGCCGCGACCACCGGCACCGCCCATCGGACCTGCGCCCATGCCGCCCGCACGCATGCCGCCCTTGCCGAGTCCGCTGCCCTTGCCTGTTCCGGCACCACCACGGCCTGCTGCACCGCCGCCCATGCCCGCGCCGGGCATGCCGGCCATACCACCGCCGGGGATACCGCCACCGCCAGCGCCGCCACCGGGGATACCGCCACCGCCGCCGCCCAGGCCACTACGGCCGAACGGGTCGCCGCCGAGGCCGCCGCCGCCGGGGATACCGCCACCGCCGCCGCCCTTGGGGATACCGGCGAGGTCACTGCCGCCACCGCCGCCGCCACCGCCGGGAATGCCACCGCCGGGAATGCCGCCGCCCGGAGTGCCCCCACCCGGAATGCCGCCACCAGGGGTGCCGCCACCCGGGATGCCGCCACCGGGGACACCGCCGCCCGGGATGCCGCCGCCAGGGGTGCCGCCACCCGGAATTCCACCACCGGGGACACCACCACCAGGGATACCGCCGCCGGGGATGCCACCCCCCGGAATGCCACCACCGGTGTCCGTGCGGGGCGGCTGCGTGTACTGGTTGTTGCCGCCACCGTAAGGAAGGTCGGTGGTGACATCCTTGGGCATCCGGAGGTTGTTCGTCTGGATGGTGGAGTCCTGGAGCCTCTTCATGTGCTCCTTGGCGAGGGCCTTCTCCTCGCTGTCCCACCAGCCGGTGAGGTCACCGACGACGTCGGCGACCTTCTTGCCGCCGACCGCCAGGGCGCCGCCCGCGGGGCCGGCGATGACCGCGCCGGCCGCGAAGACCGTGGCGTCGGTGTAAGTGAAGTTGGGGATGGCGCCGCCGCCGGGAGCAGTCCGCTGGAACTCGATCTGCTGGTTGGCGTGGTGGTCGAGCGCCCTACCGGCCTCGGCGAGCTTGGCGTCCATCTCCTTGGAGGTGGCGTTCAGACGCTGCATCTGCTTCTGCGCGGCAGCGGCGTCCTCGCCCTTCCAGACCTTGGACAGCGCGTCGGCACGGGAGCGCAGCAGCCCAGCGGTTGTCTCGAACTTGGCGGCCGCGTTGGTGTACGCGGTCCCCGCCTCCTTGACCCTTTGGGGCTGCATGTTCTGGAGGATCTGCTTCATCTCGTCGAGGCCACCGTCCCACTCGCCCGGTGGGGTGGCTTCGACACGCAGCGGAGTAGTCTGCGGCCTGCTATCGGTCATCGCTCTGGTCTCACTTCCTGGTGCTGCGAAAGCCCGCTACGAAGGGCTAGGCGTACGACTGCGTATTGCCGGTCGTGGGCTTGGAGGTGGAGTTACCCGTCGTCACCCCGTTGGCCGTAGCCGAGTTGTTGGTCTCCATGTCCTTGTAGCCCTTCACTGCGTTCTCAAGGGCCGTGATGATCGCTTCGTAGCTGTTCAGGAAGCTGTTGTACTGAGCGGTGAACTGGTTGTACGTGGCCTGGGTGCTCGCCTGCAGGCTCTGGGCCGCAGGGTAGTTGCCCAGGTGCGCGGTGTTGATGTTGCCCTTGGACTGCAGGTCGTTGACGGTGCCGCTCCCGCTGGAGAAGCTCTCGTAGTCGGCCCGCAGTTCCTTCAGGATCCGCTCGACTTCGGCCTTGTCGATGTCGATGTCTTTGGTCGCTTCGAGCCCAGGCCAAGAGGCGTCCAGGTAGAAGCCCCCGTAGCCGCCTCCGCCGCCGCCGTCCAAAACCATGTCAGCCTCCTGCGGGCCGAACATGCCCGCTTCTATTTACTTGCTTGCTCTGTCTTGGACCGTCCGCTGACCCCGGGACGGTCCCGTTCCGGGCCGCCCGCCCGGCGAACCGGGACGGGCGGCCGGGGATGTCGAACGGGTCAGCCGCCGATCATCTGGGTGTTGGAACGCATAGTGGCCTGGCCGGTCTCCGACGAGGAGTTGATGACCGTGCCGAGCGCGTTCATGATCTTGCCGACCTCCGCCGCCGAGGCCTCCCACTGACGCTTGGCGTCCATGTAGGCGTTCTTGGCGTCGTCCTCCCACTGCGCCAGCTTCTGCTCGACCGACTTCTCGAGGTCGTCGAGCTCACCCTGCATGGCGGTGTACTTCTGCTGGAACGCGGCGTATGCCTGCTGCATAGCGCCAAAGTTCATTGAGCTAAAGCTCTGACCCATCGCGGGTTCCTCCGTAGCCTCAGGTCTGTTTGCTCAGGTCGGCGCGTCAGCCGTTGAGCAGGGAGTTGAGCCGGTTGACGCTCTCGGTCTGCTCCTGCTCGCTGGCCTCGTAGTTGATCTTGGCCTGCGTCATCTTCTCGTGCAGCGTCTCGAGGGCCTGGAGAACCTTGCCCAGCTCGCCGTCGAACTCGGTGTAGACCTTGGTGAAGGCGCTGGAGGCGTCGCCGATCCACTGTCCCTGCAGCTGCTGCTGCTCCGAGCTCAGGTCGCCCCTGATCTTCTTAAGGTCTTGCGCCGCAGACTCGACCCGTTGGGCCGCCTGAGCCATTTCTGCTCTGTCGACCGAAGACTTCTGAGTCATCAGTCACCCTTCCTCGTGTCTCTGATACGTCTTGGATGCGGCGCGAGCCCCGTTGGTTTCACCGAGCTGATCAAATCTTGGGGAGCCACACCTTGCCCGGCGTGCCCGGCGGTCAACACCGCCAGGGCATTACCAGATTACGGCAACGTCCGCATCACTGTCGATCTACCCCAGAGGGGCCTCTGTCACCAAATCACACATGGTGACAAGCTCGGTGCAAAACAGGCCGGAACCGCTCACGCCCACATGTCGGTGTTGTAGTTCTCGGCCTTCTTGTAGTTGCCGTGCGCCGTCTTGATCACCGTCGAGAACTCTTCCACGGCTTTCGCCGCGTCCCGGGCAGCCTTGTCCCACTTGGCCTGCTCCTCGAAGTAGGCGTCGCGCGCGTCGTCCTCCCACCGGGACAGCCTGCTCTTCAGGTCGGCCTCCAGAGAGTCCAGCAGCGAAGTCAGCTCCTTGTGCTTGCTCTTGAAGAGAGCTTCCGCCTGCTGCATGCTCGCGTACGTCGTGCTGAACGCCTGACCCACGCTCTACACCTCCGTCGTGTCAAGCCCGGTGGAACAAGGCTGGCAAACCTACCAAGCCCGCCCGGGACGATGTGATCTATTTTGCTACGTACCGGCAAACGTACGGCTACCTGCGAGTTTCCACACAAACCGGAGGCCGGCGTGAACGTGCAGTCGCTAGAGCAAGTCGACCTGCCGCCCGATGCCACTTCCGGCCATGCCCGCTACCGGTCACACCGACGAACGGCGCCCGCCGAGGCGGACGCCGTCCATGTCATTGGCCCATGTTTCCTTGCGTATTGAGTTGTGGTGGGTTGTTCGGATCGAGGAGAGCCAGTGCCGGCCCGTCCGGGAGCAGGTCCAGCAACGCGGCCGGAACCGGCTCCACGTCGCTGCTCTTGTCGGCCGAGATCGTGTAACCGAGGGCCTTGGCGGCGTCGGCGTTCTTCACCGCGTACTTACGGCCGCTGTCGGCCACGAAGTAGTAGCTGCTGATTGCCTGCTCGGTGGTGACCAGCGCGCCCGCAAGCACCGCGCTGCCCGGTGGGAGCACGACGTTGTCGACACCGCCGTTGCCCTGCGTCGTGGGCAGGGGCAGGTCGGTGCCGCCGCCGACGGTCAGTTGCGGCGCGGCGATGCCGGTCCCGAGGTTCTTGTAGACCACGCAGAGGGCTTCCTTGGCGTCATACCTGACCGGCTGGAGCTGCTTGTCCGGGAGACCCCGCGCGGAGAGTTGGGTCTGCGACGGGTTCGCAGTGACCTGGGCAGGCTGGACGGGCGCCTGCGGCGGCATGGTCCGGTACTCGGGCATCGCCTGGATCAGCTGGGCCTGAGTCTTGGTGATGGAGGCGTAGCCGTCAGGCATCAGCACGTAGTAGCGGTCGTTGGACTGGTCGTGGAAGACCTGACCTTGCTTGCCGGTCGCGCCGCCCTGGGCGTTGACCGCACGGCCGAAGCCGCTCCGGATCTCGTTGGGCGGGCCGAACGCGGGCCCCTCGGGCATCGCGTTGATGAAGACCGGCGAGACGGGCACCGGCTCGGTGTTGCCGAGGACCGTACGGCCGCCTTCGCTGACCTTCAGCCGCTGGTTGTTGTAGACGAGCCAGTCGGATCCGGCGGAGGTGACGACCACCGCGGCGGTGGCGTCGAGCGGGCGGCCGCCCACGTTCTTGCCACCGACCAGGGAGACGGCCGGCCGGGGCTGGCCGGACTGTCCGGTGGTGGTGCGCACGCACACCGACCACGGGCCGCCCACCAGGCGCTTGCGGTCGGGGATGCTGTCGGGTGCACCGGCGATGCCGATCACCGGTCCGCGCGGGAACTTCGACAACGACTTGGACGACACGGACTTCTGCTTGCCCTGGCCGCCGACCGCCAGCTTGGCGGAGGCGTAGTTGGCCACCGGGCAGAGGGCCTTTTCCTTCTGCCCCTGCGGCAGGCACCACACGTACCGGGTGCCGGTCTGCTTCTCAATCAGGAGCATCTGCGGGTCGTCGAGGCCCTTGCCGCCGCCGCCCATGAGCAAGCCGGCGATGCCGAACCCGGCCGCGACCAGCACGGCCGCCATGACACCGGAGAACGTGCCGATGTTCAGCCGCTTGAGGGGCTGCTCAGGGTTGTCCGGCTCGCCCAGGATCAGTGCCTGCGAGGCGCGCTGGGTCATCAGCTGGTGCGCCTGCAGCAGATCGCGTTTGGTCTGCATCTACCCTGCCCCCTCAGCCCGCGAGGCCGCGGACCCACTCGAAGACGCCGCTGACACCCAGCGCGAGCGGGATCAGTGCGACCACCAGCATGATCTCGATGATGTCGCCGGCCCGGCCCCAGAACGGGGTGAGCCGGTTCTTGGGCAGCCAGATGCCGACGCCGACCGCGATCCCCGACACGACGAGCGCCGGGGCCAGCACGCCGACCAGCAGGATCACCTCGGACTCCGTCGTGAACGCGGTGCCGACGGCCAGCACGGCCAGCACGGTGATGCCGGGCACGAGCATCCAGAGCTTCTGCGCCCGCCCGCGGAACATCCGGGCCCGCAGCAACATCGCCAGCGCGACCACCACCGCCATCGTGGGGGCGACCCATCCGCTCTCCAGCGCCAGCGGGATCGAGCCGCCGAGGGCGATCAGGCCCATGCCGGAGACGCCGCCGGTGACGAAACGGTCGGCGGCGCCCGACCGGGTCAGGACCTGCTGGCCGTCCACCATCAAGGTGTCGCGCCGCAGGTCTTCGGCGCTGCTCGGGACCGGCGGGAGCGTCACCCGCGCGAGCTTGAACGCGATGCCGGGCAGCAGCGGGGTCAGGGCCAGCGAGACCGCGATGGTGACCGCGGCGACCCCGGCTGCGTCGTAGTCGAAGACCAGCGCCAATCCCGTGGTGATCGCGCCCAGGAGAGTCGCCAGCGCGGTCCCGTAGAAGACCGGCAGGCCGTCGGAAATCGCGAAGGCGCAGATCGTGGCCGCCAGCACCGCGGCGCCGAAGCCGGCCGTCAGGTGCAGCGCTCCCAGGTCGGACAGCGCGTCGTCACGTGCGGGCGCCAGCACACCGGCGAGGAATGCGTACGGGACCGCCCCGTAGCCGAGCGTCGCCCCGGCTCCCGCGTCACCGAGCGCTCGCGACAGGGCGATCGCGCCGATGATGAGGAGCACGGCGATACCGCCCGCGGCAGCGGCCGGCACGATCCAGTTGGGCCCGGTCAGGAGCAGGGTGACCGCACCGACACCCAGGCCCGTCGCGCCCCATCCCAGGGCGAACGTCCGAGCGTTCTCTGGACGCCACCGGCCCGGCCGGTCGTTGACCGCCGTGGCGACGACGTCCGGGACGTCATCGAACGCGAGGTCTGGCAGCTGCGACATTCGCGGCCGCAAGTAAATAAGGTCACCGTCCCGCAGCCCGGCTTGGCCAGGTGTGGCCGACGGATCGAAGGGCGCCTGGTCCAGCTTCTGCAGGATCCAGCCGCCATGCGCCAGGCCCGCGTCGGCGAGGTCCTGGCCGGCGTAACGCAGCATCGTCGGGTAGAGCTCGGCGAACGTGGCATCCGCAGGAACGGCGATGTCGACTCGCCGTTTCGGTCCGACGACCGTGATCCTGCAGATGTCGGCTCCAGGGGGCGCGCTCACGACTTCCTCGCAGTTGTCCGGGACGGGTGGACAGGGGAGACCACCGATGGGCGGGGGACGACCACTTTGCATGGTGGCATGCAAGTGGCGCCAGCGGGCCGGGAGATGCAGCTCATCACATCCCGTCGACCCCTGATCACACCCGGGGATGTGATCAGGGCAAGATTACGCAATGAACAGCGGCACAGCACAAAACCGTCCTGATCCGACGATTCCACGGCTGAAACCGTTCATGATCGACTTCGAACGTGACGAATCGGGCTCTCACCGGCGGCCCAGGACCACTACGATTTGGATGATTTGGTTTGCTCGATTGTTTACAGCGTGCGCAAGCAGGTGACCCGGAGACGCCGGCGTCGCGACCGCCCGGTCACCGCCGGGCGGGAGGCGGGCAAGGCTCCCACTCCGGGTCCCCGGTGGAAGGAAACGAAGCGTGAGCACGGTTCTCGTCCGCCGTCGTGACCGGCGGAAACCCCCTGCGATGCCGCGTGGCGAGATTTTGCTGGAGTCTCCGCCCGAACTCCCCGAGGTGGTCCCGCAGGGGTTCTCTGCGGTCATGACGTACCTGCCCATGCTCGCGGGCTCGGGCGCCATGGTGTTCATGATGGTCGGCCGCGGCGGCGGCCCGCTGCAGTACGCGGCGGGCGGCATGTTCGCGATCTCCATGTTCGGCATGATGCTCGGCCAGGTCGGCAGGACCGGCGGCGAGCGCAAGGTCAAGCTGAACAACGAGCGCCGCGACTACCTGCGCTACCTGGGCCAGGTACGGCGCAAGGTGCGGAACGCGGCGAAGCAGCAGCGCGAGTCCCTCGAATGGGGCAGCCCCGACCCCAGCGGCCTGTGGTCGCTGGTGATGAGCGCCCGGCTCTGGGAGCGCCGTCCCTCCGACGACGACTTCGGGCAGGTCCGCCTCGGCACCGGCTCCCAGAAGCTCGCCGTGGAGCTGATCGCACCCGAGACCAAGCCGGTCGAGGACCTGGAGCCGATGAGCGCCGGTGCGCTCCGCCGGTTCATGCGCACGCACGCCAACGTGCCCAACCTGCCGATCGCGGCCAACATCCGGTCGTTCGCACGAGTCGTCCCGCAAGGCGACCCCGAGGCCGTCTACGGCATGGTCCGCGCCATGCTCATGCAGATCGCGTCGTTCCACTCCCCCGACGACGTGCACATCTCGGTGTGCGCCTCGCGCGAGCGCATGCCCTGGTGGCAGTGGGTCAAGTGGCTGCCGCACAGCCAGCACCCCACCGAGCACGACGCCGCCGGCCAGGTCCGGCTCATGAGCGAGAGCATGACCTCACTTGAGGCGATGTTCGGCCAGTCGGTCAAGGACAGGCCTCGGTTCCAGCCCGGACTCTCCGCCGACGACCTGCCGTACCACATCATCATCATGGACGGCGGCCAGGCCTCCTACGACTCCCAGCTCGCCGCCGACGCCATCGAGGGCGTCTGCATCATCGACCTGACCGGGTCGTCGGCCCAGGTGCACGAGTCGATCACGCTGCGGCTCGCGGTGCAGAAGGAGCGCATCGCCCGCCTCACCAAGGACCGCACCGGCAAGGACGTGGGCACCCGCCTCGGCAAGCCCGACTCGATGACGCTGCAGCAGGCCGAGGCCCTCGCACGCCAGCTCTCCCCGCTGCGGTCCAGCGCCGCCCAGGGCGGCTTCGAGGAAGACGTGCTGTCGTCCGCGACGACGATGACCTCGCTGCTCGGCATCGACAACCCGTTCACCGTCGACGTCCGGGATGTCTGGCGGCCGCGCGCGCCGCGCAACCGGCTGCGTGTCCCCATCGGCATCGACCCCGACGGCCGGCCTGTCTCCCTGGACATCAAGGAGTCGGCACAGGGCGGCATGGGGCCGCACGGCCTGTGCATCGGGGCCACCGGTTCCGGTAAGTCCGAGCTGCTGCGCACCCTGGTGCTGGGCCTCGCCGTCACGCACTCGTCCGAAGAGCTCAACTTCGTGCTCGTCGACTTCAAGGGTGGCGCGACGTTCCTCGGCATGGACAACCTCCACCATGTCTCGGCCGTCATCACCAACCTCGAAGACGAGCTCCCTCTGGTCGACCGTATGTACGCGGCGCTGGAGGGCGAGATGGTGCGCCGCCAGGAATACCTGCGCGCGTCCGGCAACTACGCCTCGCTGCGCGACTACAACAAGGCGCGTGAGCAGGGCGCGGAGCTGCCGCCGATGCCGACGCTGTTCCTGGTGCTGGACGAGTTCTCCGAGCTCCTGAGCGCCAAGCCCGAGTTCGCCGACCTGTTCGTCATGATCGGACGCCTGGGCCGGTCGCTCGGCGTGCACATCCTGCTGGCCTCGCAGCGCCTCGAAGAGGGCAAGCTGCGCGGCCTCGACACGCACCTGTCGTACCGCATCGGCCTCCGTACGTTCTCGGCGCAGGAGTCGCGCGTCGTCCTGGGTTCCCCGGACGCGTACGAGCTGCCCTCCGCACCCGGCCACGGCTACATGAAGTTCGGCACCGAGTCGCTGACCCGGTTCCGCGCCGCCTACGTCTCCGGCCCGGCCACCGAGGACCTCGCGCCCGCCGCCAAGAAGGGCAGCAAGCAGCAGGTCCGGCAGATCGTGCCGTACATCCCCGACTACATCCGGCCGCAGATCATCGAGGAGCCGGAGGAGCAGCAGGAGAACGAGACCAACGAGCCGACGGCCTCGCTGTTCGACGTCGTGGTCAAGCAGCTGGAGGGGCACGGCCCGCCCGCGCACGAGATCTGGCTGCCGCCGCTGGACGCGCCACCGACGCTCGACGAGCTGCTGCCGACGCTGGCGGTGGTCCCTGGCCTCGGGCTGACCACGCAGAACGACGCGTGGCGCAACAAGCTGCACGCGATCGTCGGCATCATCGACCGGCCGTTCCACCAGCGCCGCGACCCGATGTACGTCGATCTGTCCGGCGCGGCCGGCACCGTCGGCCTCGCCGGCGCCCCGCAGAGCGGCAAGTCGACCATGCTGCGCACGCTCATCGCTTCGCTGGCGATGCTGCACACGCCGCAGCAGGTGCAGTTCTACTGCCTCGACTTCGGTGGCGGCACGCTCGCCGCGTTCGAGGAGCTGCCGCACGTCGGCGGTGTCGCCAACCGCCTGGACGCCGACCGGGTGCGCCGGACCGTCGCCGAGGTCACCTCGCTGCTCGAACGCCGCGAGCGGGAGTTCGCCGAGCGCGGCATCGACGGCATGGCGACCTACCGCCGGATGCGCAACGCGGGCGAGATCACCGGCGACGGCTACGGCGACGTGTTCCTCGTGGTGGACGGCTGGATGACGGTCCGCCAGGACTACGAGAACCTCGAACCCGTGATCACCGACCTGGCCGCGCGCGGCCTGGGCTACGGCATCCACGTGGTCGCGACGGTCAACAAGTGGTCGGAGTTCCGCACCACGATCCGTGACCTGTTCGGCAGCAAGCTCGAACTGCGGATGGGTGACCCGTACGAGTCCGAGGTCGACCGCAAACTCGCGGTCAACGTGCCGGAGGGGCGGCCGGGCCGCGGTCTGACCCGCGACAAGCTGCACTTCCTGTCGGCGCTGCCGCGGTTGGACGGCGAGCCGAACGGCGAGAACCTCTCCGACGGCGTCCGCAAGTTCGTCGGCGCCGTCGCCGGCAACTGGCAGGGCCCCGGGGCACCGAAGGTCCGGATGCTTCCGTCCGTGCTCCCCGTGAGCCAGCTGCCCGCCGCGGCCGAGAGCGGCAACCGCATCCCGTTCGCGATCGACGAGGACTCGCTGTCGCCGGTCTACCTGGACTTCGCGCAGGAGTCGCACTTCCTCGTCATCGGCGACACCGAGAGCGGCAAGTCCAACATGCTCAAGACGATCATCCAGGGCCTCATCGACCGGCACACGCCGGAACAGGCCCGGATGATCTTCCTGGACTACCGCCGGTCGTTGCTGGACCACGCCAACTCCGAGCACCGCATCGGGTACGCCGCGTCCTCGACCGCCGCGGCGTCACTGGTCAAGGACATCGTCGGCGCCCTCAAGAACCGGCTCCCACCGGCCGACCTCACCCCGGACCAGCTCCGGGACCGGTCGTGGTGGAGCGGCCCGGACCTCTACCTGATCATCGACGACTACGACCTGGTGGCCACGTCCAACAACCCGGTCACCCAGCTCGCCGAGCTGCTCCCGCAGGCGCGCGACATCGGCCTGCACGTGATCGTGTCCCGCGCGTTCGGCGGCGCCGGCCGCGGCATGTACGACCCGATCATGCAACGCATCAAGGAGATGGGCTCACCGGGCCTGCTCATGTCCGGCAACAAGGACGAGGGCGTGGTCCTGGGCAACATCAAGGCCCACGCGCTGCCGCCGGGCCGCGGCTACTTCATCGACCGCCGCGGCGGCACCCGGCTCGTGCAAACCGTCCACCAGGAGTGATACGGCTCCTCCAAAAACTCGCAACCTTCCGCAAGCTCCCTAGAAAGGTTTGGTCAGATGGCCGATTTCAGCCTCGGCAACGGCTTCGAGCAGTTCCAGCGCGACATGGAACAGAACATGGGCGACTTCACCAAGATGAAGGAGCGCATCGACGAGGCCGTGGGCAAGGGCGAGGCGGCCGACGGCCGGATCTACGCCGAGTTCACGGCCAAGGGCGGCCTCACCCGTCTGGACATCGACCCGCGTGCGCTGCGGCTGCCCTCGTTCGAACTGACCGAGGAGATCAAGGCCGCCGTCAACGCCGCGTCCGCCGACTTCCAGACCAAGGTGCGGGAGGCCAGCGAGACGATGTTCACGATGTCGAACGACCCGGACAAGGCCATCGACCCCTCAGCGGCGCTCGCGTCCCTCGACAAGATCGCCAACGGCTTCGCCGGTCAGATGAAGGACCTGGCCCGCGAGCTCGGCCTCCAGCAGCAGCGCGCCAAGGAGGCCATGGAGAACTACAAGGGCCCCGGCCACCCCGGCGACTACCAGCGGTAGCCAACCTGGCGACTACCAGCGGTGGCCAACGGCTAGCGGAAGCCAACGGCAAGGGCCCCGGAACGCCAGGCACGTTCCGGGGCCTTCACGTTCTCAGTTGCCGTCGCTGTCCCAGGGCGGTGCCTCGTCCTTCTTGCCGCCCTGCACCTTTCCCTGGCCTCCCCAGGTCGTCCCTTCGCCCTTGCCCTTCCAGTCGCCGTCGTCGTTAACCTGGCCTTCCAGGCTTCCCTTGCTCCCCGTGGGCGCGTGCTCGGCCCCGGCCTTGCCGCCGGCATAGAAGTCCCCGCCGCGACCGTCGTCGTCCGCCTCCCAGCCGAGCTTCCCGCCGAACGTGCCCTGCCCTCCCGCGGCACCCGCCGCCCCCGGCAGATTCCGCTTCTGGTTGTATTCGCCTTCGATCCCCTGGAAGCCCTTGTCCCCGTACTTGCCACGGATGCCGATCTCGTGCTCGGGACCGACGGGCCCGGTCTGGACCTTCGCACCGGCCCCGACGTTCCAGGTGTTGTCGATCCCCCGGTCGGCGTCCAGATCGATCTCCTTGAGCGGGCTGCCCTTGTGCCCGGTCGGCACATAACCCGACGGGTCGAACCGGTTGATCCAGGCGAGACCCGCGTTCGCCGCGTTCTGGCTCAGGTTCGCCGCCGCCCCCGCGGCACCCGTGGCCTGCGCCTTCATGAAGTCGCCCAGCGCCTTCTCATTCCCCCGCGACCGCTCCGCCAGCGCACTCACCAACGTGCCGCCCCCGATGACGGCTCCCGCGATGCTGCCCGCGGCGGCAAGGATTCCGGTGGCGACATGGGTCACGGTCGCGGCGGTAGTGGCAGTGGTCAACATGACCCCGTATGCAGGGGCGCTGACGACCCCGGCAAGCGCGGCCGCTGCTGCGATCGTGAGACCGTCCAGAAAGACCGCCATGCCCATTGCGAAGACCGCGTACGCCATGAGGGCGTAGGCGAGCGCCGTCAGAGTCATGCCCGCCGCTTCGCAGTAGGTGTTGAGCACGTCGATCTGGGAGGCCCATTCCTGGACCTTCTTCTCATAGGCCGGCCGATCCTTGGACGACCACGACTGCTGCGGCACCCCGGTGGCGAGTTGCTTGATCGTAGAGCTTGCCTCCTGGAGTTCCTGCGCCGCCTTGCGCCACGCCTGGCCCGCCGCGTCCAGGTTGGCGGGCTTGCCGGAACTCAGCTTGAACTCGAACGAAATGATCAGGGCCGGAGGAAGCACCAGCCCCGCCACCGCCGCCATGGGCACGGCCGCGGTCATCAGGCTCTCCGCGCTGCCCAGTACGCTGAACTCGCCCATCAGATCTTGTTGTTCTGCTCGGCCGCGGCATACCTCTTGGCCGTGGCGTTCACATTCGTGACGAAGTCCTCGAGCATGCCCAGGTGCGTCTTCAGATCCTCGAAAGCGAACTGGACCCCGCCCGGGTAGGCCACGGCGGCCATGGTGCAGGTGATGCTGAAGTCGCCTCCTTCGAGGTTGAAGACGCCGTCCTTGCCGAGCTCGTCCCCGGCCTTCTTGACGTGGGTCTTGACGTCGGTTTCCAGGTCTTTCGCGTGATCGGCGATCACTTTGGTGTTGATTTCGAGGGTCATGAAGAACGTCCTTCCGGAGTTTCTTCAGCACAGGTCGGCAGGGAGCGACAAGGCCGGAGATGCCTGCTTTGGGATCTGTGGCCCGGAAGCATAGGGGTGAGGCGTCTCCAAGTTGTCTCTTCCGTGACTTTCGATGCCGGCCGGACGTGTCACCTCGGTATGACGATCTCCATGCCGAGCAGCGAGGCGAGGACGAGGGTACGCGCAGGCTCCGGAAGCGCCTGGTGAACGCGCATGGTGTGCTGGCGCCTGCGCTCGTTGTGAGGAGATCGACGAGTGGCGAACCGCCCGATCTCCGAACCCTTCGGACCGCGGAGTTCCCCCTCCGCGAACGGGTTGTCCATGGGTGGGCCCACCATGAGGACGACCTCCCGGCCCTCGGCGTCTCTCAGTGAGAACTTGGGCCGGTGTCGATGAGTGAGCAGCTCGAACGCACCCTTCAACCCACCCGACTTGACGGCCACCACGCCGATGCGCCCACCGTCCGGCGCCACGACGACCGCGGGACTGTAGCCGCCCGACATGCTCGAAAAATGTTCAACGTAGAAGTACGGGGTCGCGTGTGGGTCCATCACGCACAGCAACGTCCGTGACAGATCGTTCTGTGCGTGCGGGTCGGCGTAAGGCAGCCCCGTATCGTCGGGGCGGCGAACGGCCACACGTGTGACGTTGGCGAGCACTTCGCCGTCATTATGAATGACGAACTCCAACGGGCGCTCGGGTTCGTCGATCGTCCAGCTCAGTGCTTCGTATAGGTGCGTCATGCTCAGCTCCTCGTCAGGTCGTAGGCGAGCGGGGCGGCGATGACGAGCGTGCGGAGCGGTTCGCTGAGCTGGAGCATCAGCCGGAGGTCGTAGCGGTCCTTGAAGGTGGCCGCGTGGACGTCGACGTGAGCGACGCGGTTGCCGTCGAGGGTCGTGAAGTCGCAGGCGACCGGGGCCCATCCCCGGTATTCGCCGCCGCCGGGTCTCAGCGTCCAGGCGATCTCGCACACCGGGCGGTCATGGGCGTCGACGAGCCGGTGGGTCATGGCCGGTGTCTGGCCGGTCAGGCGCGCGGCGGCCATCTGGTGCATCTCGGTGACCGGTTGGTGGTCGTATCGGCCGACGAGCGTTCCGTCCGCGGCGACGATCGCGACCGGCGCACCCGTCTGGTGGTCGACAAAGAAGAACGGGGTCTGGTCCGGGCCGCTGACCTGGACGACGACGCGGGCGTTCTTGAGGCCCGAGCCCAGCAGCGCGCGCAGGCCCTTGCGCGGTTTGGGGCCGGACACCTGCCCGGCCACCGCGATGACCTGGTCGTTCGCGTCGGCGAACTGATACTCCAGCTGCGACGATCGCTGCTCGATCTTGAGGACGGGTGAACCGTACAGATCGGTCATGACACGGCACCCTACGCGCGGTCAGGCGCGGAGGAGGGTCAGATCAGCATGCCGATGAGTGCGGCGATCCCGAGGAGAAGGAGGATGGCGAAGAAGGCGCCCAGGGCGACAAACCTCTGGCGCAGTTTGCTCTGGGCATGGGCGGACTGTCCTGGCAGGTCCCCGCGCATGAGGTCCATCGGAGTGACTCGCTGGGCGGGCTGACTTGCCTGAGCTGCGGCCTGCTGTTCGCGTCGGCGGGTGCGTTCGTCGTACTGGGCGTGGACGTTGTCGTCGAAGCCGGGGTAGGGCTCCTGCGGTGGGCTGCCCATGGTCGTCTACTCCGAGCTTCTCAGCAGGTCGAGGGCGATGGGGGCGGCGAGGATCAGGGTACGGAGCGGCTCAGGGAGCTGGTAGCTGAGTTCCAGCTCATACCTGTCCTTGTTCGACCAGGTCGGCTGATGGCTGTCGAGACGGGCCAGTGCCGTCCTGTTCATGTCGTAGAACGTGCAGAAGCGGCCACCCAAGGGGCGTTCCAGGTCTTCGTAACGGAATCTGCTGACCCGCGCGGTCCCGTACTGCAGTTCCTCCCAGACGACGTCGCAGACGAGCTCCCCTGCGGCATCGAAGACCCGGTGCGACTCGGTGACCGATCCACCGCCCCCGGCCAGCGGACCGCGCACGCCCTCGAGATAGCTCTCCGCGGTCGACTGGAGATTGAACTCGAACCGGCCGATGAGCTGACCGTCCGGCGCTACGACCGCGCACGGCGGTCCTTGCAGGTCGGTCGGGTCGTTGGAAGTCGCCGCCCGGTCCGCGAAGAACAGCGGAGTGCCGTCTGGGCGGTCGACCCGTACGACCGCGCGGCCCATGGCCTGCGGGCCTTCGATGTTGCGGCGCAACCAGCTCTTCTTGGGCTGTTCGCCCATCACCCGGGTGCCGTGGCCCAGCGGGCCGCCGTCCGGATCGGTGATGACGTAGGTGTTCTCGTCCTTCGGCTGATCGACCAGCAGGACGGGAGAGTTGTAGATGTCGCCCACTTACTGGACCTCCCAAGGCGGTTGGAAGTCGCCGTTGGCGTCGTTCACGTTCCAGCCCTGACCGGACACCTCACCGGAACCCTGGGCGACCTGGGCCCCGCCAGGAGAGTACTCGCCGCTGGCCTTGCCGCCCCAATCGCCGGTGTCGGCGTTGACGTTGCCCTCGACACCGCCCTTGACGCTGCCGGTGGGGTCCTCGACGCTCACGCCGCCCTTGACCTTGTCGTGGCCCTTGTCGTCGTGCTCGTAGCCGACGTTGCCGCCGACGCCCGCCTTGTTCTGGCCCTCCGCTTCGACGTTCCAGGTCGGCTTGCCGTTCTGGTCCTGTTCGTAGCCGCCCTTGACGCCGCCAGAGTTGCCCAGCGGGCCCTCGTACTTGTACTCGCCGCCGACGCCCCAGGCCTGCCCATCACCCTTCTTGCCGTTGACGCCGACCTCGTGGGTGCCGCCGGCGCCGGTCTCGATGGTCGCGCCCGCGCCGACGTTCCAGGTGTTGTCGAAGCTGCGGTCGGCGTCGAGGTCGATCTCCTGGAGCGGGGTGCCCTTCGGCGGCTTGACCTTGCTGCCCGGGATGGTCGCCGCGTCCTGGTAGCGGTTGACGAACGACAGGCCCGCGTTGGCGACGTTCTGGGCGAGGTTGGCCGCGGCGCCCGCCGCACCGGTCGCCTGCGCCTGGAAGAAGTCGCCGATGGCCTGGTCGTTGCCGCGGCCCTTCTCGGTGATGGCGGTGAGCAGCGCGCCGCCGGCCAGGACGGTGGCGACGATCTGCCCGCACATCGCGAGGATCGCGGTGGCGACGTGGGTGACGGTGAGGCAGGTGGCGGCGGCGGTCTGCATGCCCGCGATGGCCGGGGAGCCGACGACCGAGGCGGCGGCCGCGATCACCGCGATCGCGAGAGCCGCCAGGAACGTTCCCATGGCGATCGCGAAGATCGCGTAGGTGAAGAGCGCGTAGGCCACCGTGGTCAGCGCGATGCCGACGGCCTGGCAGTAGGCCTGCAGGGCCTCCAGTTGGGAGCAGAACTCCTGGACCTTCGCCTCGTACTGCGGCCGGGCGGTGTCGGTCCAGGCGTTGGCCGGGATGCCCTGCACGTTCTGCGGCAGCTCGGAGATGAGCTGCTGGATCGCCGCCGAGGCGTCGCGCCAGGCCTGGCCGGCGACGTCCAGCGCGGGCGCGTCACCGGTGGAGATCTTGAACTCGAACGTGATCAAGGCGGCCGGCGGCAGCACGAACGCCGCGGTCCCGGCCTCGGTGGTGGCCGTGTCCATCATGGTCTCGACGGCTCCGAGCGCTCTTCCGGCTCCCATGGTTCAGTCTCCTCCGTACGTGGCGGGTCGTGTCGAGGACGTGCGGGAACCAGGTCAGACGACCTTGCTGCCGTCTTCCGCGCCCTGGTAGTTCTTCGCCGTGGTCTCGATGTTGGCGGCGTAGCCGCCCAGCATCTCGATGTGGGTCTTGAGGTCCTCGAAGAGGAACTGGACGGCGCCGGGGTAGGTCACCGATGCCATCGTGCAGGTCACGCTGAAGGCGCCGCCTTCGAGGTTGAAGACGCCGTCCTTGCTCATGTCTTCGCCGATCTTCTCCAGCGCGGGGACGAAGGTGTCCTTCAGGTCCTTGCCGTGCTGCGCGATCCGCTGCGAGTCGATCTGTAGGTCGCCGCCCACCCTGTGCCCTTCGCTCGGTGCCTGCCCGGGGTCAACCGCACCCCATGTCGCGGAAGATCACTCCGAACCGAAAAGCAGGATATGGCATGACCCACTGAATGTTCACGAGAGTGATCGAATGTTCACGCGCATGTCGAATGCGCCTGTTCCGGGGGCCTACACCCGAATCACGGTCCGGCACCCGAATCGCGGTCCGGATCCTTTAGAGTTTCTTGGGATCGATGGGATTCCGATGGGAGGCTCGACATGAGGTGGACGGCGGTCTCGGCCGTGGCCGTGTGTCTTATGTCACAACTCGCCCTGGCCACCGCGGCGGAGGCGGCCCCTGAACGGTGCGAGCCCGAACGCGGCAACCTTCCGAAAAACCAGATCGTCCAGCAGCCCTGGCCCCAGGACATCCTGCCCCTGGACAAGGCCCACGAGCACGCCACCGGGCGCGGCGTCCGGGTCGCGGTGATCGACAGTGGCTCCGACGCCAGGAACCCCCAGCTGAAGTTCGAACCCACCATCGATATCACCAAGACGGGCAAGGCCGACTGCGTGGGCCACGGCACCGAGGTCGCGGCCATCATCGGCGCCAAGAAGGGCCACAGTCTCTTCGTCGGAGTCGCCCCCGACGCCACGATCATCCCGATCAAGTACGCGGCGGGCGCGACCAATAACGATGACGGCCTGCTCGTCAAGGGCGTCCGGGCAGCGATCAACGCTCGCGCCGACGTCATCAATATCTCGTCGGAGAGCCACACGGACAACCCGCAACTGCGGGCCGTCATCAGGGAGGCGCTGTCCCGCGACATCGTGGTCGTCGCCGCGGCGGGCAACATCGACCCCGAACGCAAGGGCCGTCCGACTCCCGCGTTCCCGGCGCAGTACAACGGCGTCATCTCCGTCGGCGCGTTCGCCCAGGGTGGCGACGTGACCCAGTTCTCGAACGCGCAGACCCGGGTCTCGGTCATCGCGCCCGGCAAGGACATCATCACGATCGCGCCGGACGGCGGCTACATCGTCAAGGGTGAGGGGACGAGCTTCGCCGCCCCGTTCGTCGCCGGGGTCGCGGCCCTCGTCAAGCAGGCCCACCCCAAGCTGACCGCCGTGCAGATCAAGCGGCGCATCGAGGCGACCGCCCTCGGCAGCAAGGGCCCGGGCAGCGGCTTCGGAGCGATCAACCCCCTGACCGCCGTCACTCAGGTCGTCGACCTGAACGCGCCCGCCGCCCCGGTCTCCGAGCCGGGCTCGCTCACCCTGCCCAGGCGCGAGAAGGTCGACCCGGTCACCCGCAACGTCGCTCTCGGCATCGGCGCGGGCGGTCTCGCCCTGGCAGGGCTGGTCGTGGCCGCCGGCATGGTGATCCCGGCAGGCCGCCGCCGCGGATGGAAGCCCGGGCAGGTCACCTTCTCCAGCGAGGACCCCACCTCCAGCCGCCGCGTCCGCTGACCAACCTGCCGCGTCCACCCGCCGCGTCCGCTGACTCACCAGCCGCGTCCACCCGCTGCGTCCGCTGACTCACCAGCCGCGTCCACCCGCTGCGTCCGCTGATCCACCCGCCGCGTCCGCTGGCCCCACCCGGTCGGCCTGCGTGTGGCGGCCGCCGTCAGCCGACCATGGATGAGACGCGGTCAGGTGCGGATCAGGTCGAAGGCCAGTGGGGCGGCTACGACCAGGGTCCTGAGGGGATCGAGGAACTGGTCGTAGACGTGCAGGGTGTACTGGTCCTTGAAGGCGGCCTCACGGATGTCGATGCGGGCTATCTGCTGCCCGTTCGGGACGGAGAACGTGCCGCCGACGGCGACCCAGCGGCGGTTTTCGGAGCCGCCTTCCACCCGCATGTCCCAGTTGACCATCGCCTGCGGCCGGTCGTAGGCGTCCATCAGGTGGTGCGCCTGGGCCGGGCCAGCCTGGGACAGGACGGCGTGGACGGCCGCACGGAAGCCGGCGCCGGGTGTGTGTTGCGCGCGGGCCTCGACGAGCCTGCCGATCAGCGTGCCGTCGGGAGCGACGATCGCCACGGGCGCCGCGTCCTGGCGGTCAACGTAGAAGAGCGGCGTCCCGTCCAGGTGGGAGACCTGAACGACGACCCGGGCACCCTGGAGGCCCGAGCCGAACAGGCTGAGCGGTCCCTTGCGCGGCTTGGGCCCGGCCACCTGCGTGGCCCGGCCGACCAGGGTGTCCCCGGCGCTGATCTCGTAGTCGAGCTGCGATGACCGCTGCTCGATGCGCAACGTCGGGGAGTTGAGGAGGTCCACCTACTTCTCCCACGGCGGCTTGTCGTCCTGGTCGTCGAAGGTGCCGAACGGGGTGTCGACCTTGCCGCTGTTGTAGGAGTTGCCCTGGCCGTCGTACTGGTGCGAACCGGTGGCCCTGCCGACGTCGCCTCCGTTGACCGTGCCGCCGACGTTGCCCTCCACCTTGCCCTTGCCCGTCTCGAAGTCGTGCGAGCCGCTGATCCCGCCGCTGATGCCGCCGGTCGGGAGCGGAACGCTGTAGCCCTGGCCGGGGTTCGACGGATTGGTCTTGTACGAGCCGGGGGTCTCCACGCCCGCGTTGGCGCCGTACTTGACGCTGCCGTCCTTACCCTGCCCGATGCCGTCCTCGTCGGTGTACTCGACGTTCCCGCCCGCTGTCACGCCGCTGGCGCTGTGCTTGCCCTTGTACGACAGATCGCCGCCGGCGAAGCCCTGGTCGCCGTACTTCACGTGGCCGCCCACCGTGTGGTCGATGCCTCCGGCGGAGAACGTCGCGCCACCGCCGACGTTCCAGGTCTGGTTGGCGTTGCGGTCGGCGTCGAGGTCGACCGCCTTGAGCGGCGAGGAACTGCCGCCAATGGGTGCCCGCGCACCGGCCAGGTTGAGGCCCGCGTTGACCGCGTTCTGCGCCAGGTTGGCGGCAGCGGCGGCGGCTCCGACCGCCTGGGCCTGCTTGTAGTCAGCCATCGCCTGGTCGTTGCCGTGGGCCGCGGACCCGGCCGCGGCGAGCAGCGCGCCGCCCTGGAAGACCATGGCGGCCAGCTGCGCCATGAACGCCTGGATGCCGGTCGCCACGATCGTGATGGTCAGGCACGTCGCCGCGATCGTCTGGCAGGTGGCGGCGATGGGGGCGGTGATGATCCCGGCGAGGGCCGCCGCGGCGACGGCGGCGAGCACGGCGAGGAAGGTCCCCATCGCGATCGCGAAGATCGCGTAGACCATCATCGCCCACGCGTAGACCTCGAGCGCGATGCCCACCGCCTGTACGAAGGTGCCCAGCACCTCCAGCTGCGCGATGAACTCCTGCACCTTCTTCTCGTAGGCCGCCCTGTCGTCGGCGGTCCAGTCCGTCGCCGTGATGCTCGACACCGACTGCTGGAGCTCGGTCGCGGACTTCTCGATGCCCTTGACCGCGTCGTCCCAGGCCTTGGACGCCAGCTCCAGGTTGACCGGGTTCCCCTGGCTCGACTTGAACTGGAAGTTGATCATCACCGCGGGCGGCAGGATGAACATGGCCAGCCCGCACTCGAGCTGGGCGGTGCCCATCAGCGTGTTGTACGAGTTGAACGCACCCATGACCCCGTCCCCTCAGACCTTGCTGCTCTGCTCGGACGCGGCATAGTTCCGCGCGGTGGCGTCGATCTTCTTCGCCATGTCGGCGAGCATCTCCAGATGCGTCTTCATGTCCTCGAACGCGAACTGCAGGGCGCCGGGATAGGCCATCGACGCCATCGTCCCGGTGATGCTGAAGTCGCCGCCCTCGATCGTGCCGCCGGCGTTGAGCTTGTCCAGCCCACCCTTCAGCGTCGTGCTCACGGTCTCCTGGAGGTCCTTGCCGTGCTTGGCGATGCGTTCGGGGTTGACGTGGATCTGGTTGCCCATGTTCCTGCCTTCGGCCTGGTCGTCAGAGGGAGCTCATACAAACGATCTTGAATCTCTCGGCGTCGTCGCCCAGCTGGGTGTACCGGTCCGTCCACGCGATGGCGGTCGCTCCTGGAAAGTCCCCGCAGTAGGTCGTGGCGGCCGCGCCGGACACCGGGTCCCCGTTCCCGGGGGGCCGCTGCCCGCTGTTGCGCTTGCCGAGGACGCGCCATCTCGCCTTGTCGTCGTCGCAGTCGACCACGACCGTCTTCTGGTCGGCGCACGCACCCGCGAGCGCGTCGACCGCGTAGTCGACGTCGCTGGGCCCGGTCCCCCCGCACCCTGACAGGACGCTCACGAGAGTCACGAACGCCACATGTGAACGCCTCGTCAATGCCACTCCCCGGCGGAGCTACACGCACCTCAGACAGAACCGGTCAGAACACAATTCTCGCCGCCACCGCCGAATCCGGCGGGCGCGTTCTCTCAATGACCACAATCGGCCCATAGGCGTTACCATCTGGCGGCATGCAGCCCTCTCCTCCGGTTGCGCCGCTCCCCCCGGCTTCCCAACAGGTCGACGAACCGACGCGGCGGCGTTTCCTGGTGCCCGCAGTCGTGGCCGGCGTGGTCGCCGTGCTGCTTCCGGTGTTGTGGCTGACCGGAGGACTGAACCAGACCCCTCAGCAACCGGAGCGGTCGCCAGGTGAGGCAATGGACTCCGGCAAGTTCACCGTCACGGTTCACGAAGCGCGCATCCAGACCGCGAAAACCATCTTCGACGAGAACCCGCAACGGTACGTCGTGGTGCGCGTGCGCGTGGTCAACAACGACAAGGAGACCGTGTCGCTGGGGGTGGGCGGGCTCAGGGACGGCATCGCAGCCCGTACCAAGACCGGCAAGTGGGTCCCGCCGGATGATGTCAACGGGACCGCGACCGGCGGCAAGGTCAACGCCATCGAGCCGGGCCTGCCCGTCGAGGCGTCGGCCATGTGGCGGATGGGACCTGCGGACGCACCCACGAAGTTCACGGTGGGGGTGCTCACCTGGGAGTTCGGCACCGGCTTCACCGACAAGGAATACAAGTGGCGTGTGGTCGACAGCACCGGGGGCAAACTCGCGGGCCTCCTGACACTTCCGGTGGCGGCACCATGAGGGCGCAGATCGTGCTCGTCCGGGGCGGCGCCGGGGTGGTCGGCTGCGCGTTGCTCGCGGCCGCCATGTGGTTCCACTCGCTGAAGCCCAAGGTCGAGGCGGACGTGATCGACCCGATCCGCGCCTCCGGCAAGGTCGGCAAGGTGATCACCAACCGCGACTTCAAGCTCCAGCTCGAACGGGTCGTCGTGGCGCGCTCGCTCAAGCAGGGCCTCTCCAGCAGCACCCAGCCGCCCGTCGGCACCGACGGGGTCTTCGTGGTGGTGTCGGGCCGCGCGATGAGCCAGAAGAAGCCGATCAGCCTCAACACAGCGGTCCTGGAGACCCGTGACGGCTACAAGTACAAGAAGGCACAGCGCCCCGGCGTGTACGCCGTCGACCCGTCGGACCTCGCGCCCCTGCTCTGGGGCAAGCTCACCTTCTACTTCGAGATACCGAAGGAACGCCTGGCCGGAGCCCGCGTCGTGGTCAGCCAGAGCAGCCTGTTCCTAGCCCCGAACGCCGCGACCGAGGTCGACCTCGGCATCAGCGAGTCGCGGGCGGAGGAAATGATCCGCGGCGCCGTCCAGAACTATGACCTCTCCGGGAGACGCCCATGAGCGCGCAGCCTCCCTGGCCGACCGAGCCACCGCCCGGCAGGCACCGCCAGCCGGGGAACGCCCCACAGCCGCCCGGAGACGGCTCGTACGGCCAGAGTGGGGCGTACCGGGGCATCCGCCGGGCTGAGCAGGATCCGTACGAGCAAACCCGGCCTGAGCGCGATCCATATGAGCAGACCCGGCCCGACCCCCGGCAGGACGAGCGCGAGGAGGCCGGCGAGGGCGACGAGGGCGGGGAGACCCCGCCGCGGCGGGAGTGGCTGCGGCGCGGCGAGCGGCGGTTCATCGAGGTGATCGTGCTGGTCTGCCTGGCCTCGTTGTTGCTCGGCGTCCGGTGGGTGGATTCGAAGGACGCCGTCCGCAAGACGTTCCAACCGCCCGAGCGGGTGACCTCCGTGGCCCGCGGGGCTCCGGGCGTGCTGGCCGACATCGAGTGGCGCGTGACGGGCCGTACGGCCGGGCGGGCGCTCGGCGCGCAGGACCCCGAGGTGGCGGAGCTGCGGGTGACGCTGGCGGCACGGCCGCTGAACGCCGCCGGGATGAAGGCGATCAAGAGCTACGGGATCGGCTACCGGGTCCTCGACGCCGAGGGGCGGGAGTGGGACGCCTCGGGCCTGCCACGCCCGGGCACGCCGTACCAGGTCACCGTCCGGGCGACGGTGCCCCGCTCCAAGGCTGACTCGCTGGCACTTGAGGTACTGGCTCCGCGGGACGATGAGCGGCGGGGGGCGCCCCGGCCTTCGCTGCGGTTTGCACCATGACCCTGGTCACCACGAGGTTGAACGCGGCGGCCAGCAAGCAGATCCGCAGCGCCTCGAAGACCATCCCGACACCGAAGCCGACGATCGGCAGGGCGACCGCCCACCAGGCCGCGTCGTGCGGGCCCAGCAGCTCGTAGACCAACCGCCGGGTCATGACCTCCACCACGTTCAGGCCCGTGAACATCGCGGCGAACGTCGCGAACGGGACGAGGCCTGACCGCCGGACCAGCCGGAGCCCGTACCAGGCGGGCAGCCACATCTCGCGGAAACCGCGGGTGACGAGCTCGCGGAAGCTGTTGGTGCGTGCCAGTCCGCTGGCCCGGGCCAGCCGCTGGGCCGCCCGGCTCCGGCCGAGCACGACCTGCTCGTCGCTCGCGTCCAGGCCCAGGACCACACCGGCGATCACGAGCCAGATCAGGCCGCCCAGCACCGCGTGCTTGAAGGACGGCCACAACGCCAGGACGTCGCCGGCGACCTCGTTGATCCATCGCCAGACCTCACGCTGGGTGATCCAGTCACCGACCTTGCGGCGCAGGTCCTCGATGGTGAACAGGGCCGCCAGCGCGAAGTTGATCTCGATGAACGCCAGCAGCAGCCCGGACACGCGCGGCAACCGGTCCCGCAGCAGCCACTCACCGAGGATCTTGAGCACGATGAAGCCGACCGTGAGCCCGATCGCCAGCTCCATGTGCTTGCCGACCTCAAGGGCCAGCCCCAGTCCCTTGGCGGAGCCTTTGAGGCCCCCCTCGGCGATCCCGCGGCTCGCCGCCGCCCCGGCGAAGTCGAGGGCGTCCTCGCGCAACATGCCCCACGCGAGATAGAAGATCACGAACGGGAGGACGGCGCGGTTGAGGGCGTCGAGCGCGGACTCGTCGTTGCCGACCGCCCAGGACGTCAGGTCGCCCTCGGCCTCGCGGGCGTGCACCACGTCCAGGCCCTCGCGCACGCAGTGCACCATCGCCACAGTGATGGCGAGGCTGAGCATCACGAGCACGCCGATGGTGAGGAGGGGTGTGACGGTGGCGATGACGCCCTTCATCTGCCCGGCCTTGTATCCCCCGTACATCACCCCGTAGCGCAGCAGATCACCAATCGTGAACCACATGGCCAGCGGCAGCGCGAAGCGTGCCGCGAGCTTGAGCGTGGCCCACGGCAGTACGAGCGGAGAGCGCGCCGACAGTTCGAACATCCCGGAGATGCTATCGAGCAGCGGCGACATCAAGGGGACGAACAGCCACGAACGCGACGAACCCCGCCGCCCACGGAACGCGGGTGACGGGGTTCGGCGATGGACCGGACGGCCTGCCGGCCATCGGCGCCCCTCAGGCCGGTTTCGGCTTCAGGTCAGATCGCGACCTCGAGGGCGGCGACCTCGCCGACCTTGGCGCTGACGGTGTTGTCCACGCTCACGCCGCCGGCGGCGAGCACGCGGACCGTCCAGTCGCCGTCGGCGGCGAAGAACCGGAACACGCCCTCCTCGCCGGTGACGACCTCGGCGGTGAACTCACCGGTCGAGTCGAGCAGCCGGGCGTAGGCGCTGGACACCGGGGCACCGTCACGGGTGACCGTGCCCTGGATGACGGCTTCGTTGTTCAGGTCGACGGTCGCCGGAAGATGCGCCGTCTGCTCGGGTGCTGCGCAGCCCTGAGTCATTTCTCCTCCTTCTCCGCCACGAGGCGGGGTCAACTCCGCTGAGGGGCGGACAGGCCTTACTTCGCCTCGCCGAGCTCGATCGGGACGCCGACCAGCGAGCCGTACTCGGTCCACGAGCCGTCGTAGTTCTTCACGTCGTCGAGCCCGAGCAGCTCACGCAGCGCGAACCACGTGTGCGACGAGCGCTCGCCGATGCGGCAGTAGGCGATGGTCGACTTGCCCAGGTCCACGCCGGCCTCGCTGTAGATCTTGCGGAGCTCGTCGTCGGACTTGAACGTGCCGTCGTCGTTGGCCGCCTTGGACCACGGGATGCTGCGCGCGGTCGGCACGTGGCCGGCCCGCTGTGCCTGCTCCTGCGGCAGGTGGGCGGGGGCGAGCAGCTTGCCGCTGAACTCGTCGGGAGAACGCACGTCGATGAGGTTCTTGGTGCCGATGGCGTCGACGACCTCGTCGCGGAAGGCCCGGATGGTGAGGTCTTGGTCCTTGGCCTTGTAGTCGGTGGCGGGCCGGGTCGGCACGTCGGTGACCAGCTCGCGGGACTCCAGCTCCCACTTCTTGCGGCCGCCGTCGAGGAGCTGGACCTTCTCGTGGCCGTAGAGCTTGAAGTACCAGTACGCGTAGGCCGCGAACCAGTTGTTGTTACCGCCGTAAAGGATCACCAGGTCGTCGTTGGCGATGCCCTTGGCCGACAGCAGCTGCTCGAACCCGGTCTTGTCGACGAAGTCGCGGCGGACCGGGTCCTGCAGTTCGGTCTTCCAGTCGATCTTCACGGCGCCACGGATGTGGCCCTTGTCGTACGCGGACACGTCCTCGTCGACCTCGACGAGAACCAGGCCGGGGGCGTCCAGGTTGGACTCCACCCAGTCAGCGTCCACCAGAACGTCGGAGCGGCTCATGCGGGAACCTCCCAGTCGGAATGCTTCTTCGGAGAAATGCGGCGGATCAGCAGATACATCTCGCAGCCGAGGCAGAACCCGAACGCCGCGTTCAGGAACGCCGCCCCCAGCGCGAAGGCGGTGGCACCGATGCCGAGCCATTCGATCCCCAAGGCGTAACCGGCCGTTCCCACCAGGGCGAAGACCAGCCCGACTCCCTGGGCGAACCGGGGAGGGGCGGCGTCCTCGTAGTCCTTGGGCGGGGCTAGACGGGGCCGGATCAGCAGTTTGAAGACCATCCCGTACGGGCCGTACCGCAGACCGAAGACGGTGCCGAGTGCGAACACCAGCGCCTGGCAGGCCAGCAGCACCCAGCTTCCCTGCACCAGAACGCCGATCAGGACGACGGTCGTGACGGCCGCGGCGAAGCGCTGCCCTCTCGGGTCAACCTGCATCGGGATGCTCCTGTGCGGAGAGAACGTGCGTACCGGCAGTCAGTCAATGCTCAGCGCGCCGGAGGCCTGGGCGCAGCCCCTGGGAATACAGAAGGGCTCAATGCCTCTAGGCCATGCGACAGAGCGAAGCGGCCAGGCGGCAGAAGTCCACCGCGCGGCGCTTCGTGAGCATCTGCTCTGTCCAGTAACGCACGGGTCGATGGTAAGCCGAGTTTCGCCGGGCTGTCACCTCTGTCTCGCCTTTCGAGACACCGGCGCCGCTCTTCACGCAGGTCAACGGGCCGCCGCTCACGGGGTGATCGCCTCGCCCAGAGCGGCGATGACATCGGCCTTCCGGGGCTGTCCAGCGGCTCGCCGGATGATCCGCCCGGCGCCGTCCAGCACGAGCACGGTTGGGGTACGGATCACATTCAGGCGGCGTACGAGCTCAAGGTGATGCTCCGCGTCGATCTCGACATGTGAGACGCCTTCCACCATGTCGGCCACCTCGCCGAGGAGGCGCCGGGTCGCGCGGCAGGGTGCGCAGAACGCGCTGGAGAACTGAACGAGGGTGGCCCGCTCGCCAAGTTCCTCGCCACCGAGATCGGCGGCGCCCAGCTGATCGCCCATCCCGTTCACGCTCGTCCCGTCTACGCCGGTCCCGCTCACACCATGCGCTCCAGCCGCCTCGCCCGAACCCACCTTTGGCCCACGCAGCACTCCGTCACGGCGCCGCCGGACGACCCCGAACACCGTGGCCGCCGTCAGGACCGCGATCGCGACGAGTGCACCTTCCATCGTCAGTGAAAGTACCCGGACCGCCGAAAGATTCCCGGCCCGATCGGCTCAGGCGTGGATTGTTAGGCGGGGATCTCAGGCGGGATCTCAGGCAGGGATTGTGATCAGCGGCTGGCCGCCTACGGTGACGACCTCGAACGCGAAGAGTTCGTTCCGATGGAACATCGTGGATCCGAAGTACTTTCCGTAACCCCGCGGATACGCGACATGCCAGCTGCCGAGCATGTCCCGCCGCCCGTCCTTAGCGACGGCGTACCAGCGGCAGCTCTCGCCGTACGGCGCCCCGCTCAGGTAGATCTCCACGCTGGTGCCCCACTTCTTCTTGAGCAACATCACGCGCGCGTCGACCTTCTGATCAGGCGATCTGGCGCTGATCTGCTCCGCCTTCGGGGGCTTGGTGGGCGTTGGCGGAGGCGGGGTGACCGTCCGCACGGCCGTGGGCCGTTCCCCCGCGCTCAGCGCGCCGGACATCTCCATGCCGATCAGCGCCCCGATCACCAGCAGCACCGCGGCGGCGGCCGCGAGCGGCGCCCAGCGCGACACTCCCCCGCCGAACACCCGTCCCCATGAGCCCTTCCGCTCCGCCGCCGCCCGCGCGAGCAGGCTGTCAAGGAGCTCCTCGGGAGGCCCGGCGACCTGGGTGATCTGGGCCTCGGTCACCCGTCCGAGCAGCGCCGGCAACCCGGCCAGCCCGGCCAGCTCGTCCCGGCAGGACGGGCACGACTCCAGATGGCTCTCCAGCCGGCTCCGCTCGGCTGGGTCGATCGCGCCGAGGACGTACACCCCGAGCGAGCTCTTCTGCTCCCCGCAGCCTGTCATGGCGCCAACCCCCGCTCCTCCAATGCGAGTTTCAGCGCCCGCAGCGCGTAGTAGGTCCGCGACTTGACCGTGCCGGGCGGGATGCCGAGCGTCTTGGCCGTCTCCGCCACCGAACGTCCGCGGTAGTAGGTCTCCACCAGCACCGCCCGATGCGGCGGGCTGAGATCCGCCAGCGCCTCGGCGACGGTCCACGATTCCAGCGCCCGGTCGATGTCGTCGACGCCGGCGGTCTGCGTGACCTGGTCGTCGATCCCGGTCTCGGGCGGCCGTGCCCGCCGGGCCCGGTGCGCGTCGACCACGAGGTTGCGGGCCACCGTGAACAACCACGGCCGGACGGGCCGCCCGGACAGCGCCTCGGGATGCCTCCAGGCGCGCAGAAGCGTCTCCTGGACGACGTCCTCGGCCTGCGGTTTGTCACCCCCCGTCAGCCGCAGCACGTAACCGAGGAGAGGACCGCCATGCTCGCTATAGAGGGCGCGCAGCAACCCTTCATCCGCGGTTGGACCCACACCACAGACACGTACGCCGATCGCGTCCGGTTCACAAGTCCCTGACTATTTCCAGGGCGGACGCCGATCAGCTCTTTGCCCGGGACGCCGATCAGGCGTTCGGAAGGTCGTTCAGCCGGACGTTGTTGGCGGTCGCGGAGACCCGCAGGCCGTCCGGGGTGGGCTCGATCTTGCTGATCCGGGAGCCGACCGGCAGGTTGGCGACCGGGACCGTCCAGCTGACGAGCTGGCCCACGGCGGGCAGCTGCGGCAGGCCTGCCAGGCCGCCGGAGATCGGCGTGATGACGATGCCCTTGGCGCTCGGCTTGACCGAGACGACCGCGCTGCCGCTGAGCGGGAAGCCCGCGATGGTGCCGTTCAGGTCGACCTGGAGGTTGTCGCCCTTGGCGGCTATGTTCTTGACCTCCTTGGGCGCCCGCGCCTTGATCACGGCGTACGGGATCACCGCGGAGGCGGTCGCCTCCTCGGCGGTGACGCTGTTGGCGTTACCGGAGGTGACGTCGGCCAGCGGCGCGTTCACCCCGCGCATCTCGATCGTGACGTCACCGACCGTGACGCCGCGCTCGGTCCACTGGCCGAGCTTCACGTCGATCTGGTCGTACTCGCCGCCGATCGCCTGGGTGAGGAACGGGAACCCGTGGATCGTCACCTCGGGCCGCTGTTGCAGGTTGTACTGCGCCGCCACCTGCTTGCCGATCTCGTCCTGCGCGACCCGCACCCCGATGCGGTCGGCGGCGATCACGCCACCGATCAGCAGGATGAGCAGTACCAGCAGTACTTTCCGCATGTTTCTCCTCTAGGCGGCAAATGGCGCGATCGCCACACGATAGTGGCCAGGAGACCGCCACCGAGTCGCCTCAGGGATTGAGATCGCGGGACGGGCCCATCGGTTCGCGGGACTATCCGGGACTGTGATGTCAACCACCCGCGAACGGCGGCAGGACCTCGACGACGCCCCCCTCCGGCAGCTTGATCGAATCGTGCGCGCGCGTGCCCACCGGGTCGCCGTCGACCAGGAACGAGCTGCGCTCCACCACACGCCGGAAATCGCCGGTTCGCCCGTCCCGCAAGGCGGCACCTGCGATCGCCTCGGCAAGCGTGTCCGCCTCGTACGGTTCCTCGGCGACCCCGGCTGCGGCCTTCGCAGCGGCCCAGTATCTGATCGTTCCCTTCGCCATAAACCCAGGATCTCATCCCGGCAACCTCGGAAACCTGTTGTCAACGTCCCATTGCCCAGCTCGACCACTCGGATATGCTCAGGTGGAGGGATCCGGGCGACGAGGCCATGGAGTTCATCCGACAGCCCCTTCATGGTCACCTCTCCTTTGAGCCGGCGACCTGTTGCCGGGCTGGAGGACGAACCGCCTGGGTCCTCGACGTCTTTTAGGGCGAGGAGGCGGCACTTGAGCAGCTTGCTCCTGCTGACCAACGCATTGGAACCTTCCGATGAGGTGCTGCCTGCGTTGGGGCTCCTCCTGCATTCGGTACGCGTCGCGCCCGCCGAGGCGTCCGCGCTGATCGACGCACCCCCAGCGGACGTGGTCCTGGTCGACGCCCGCCGCGACCTGGTCCAGGCCAAGAGCCTGTGCCGGCTGCTGCGGACCACCGGGCTCGACTGCCCGCTGCTGGCGATCGTGACCGAGGGCGGTCTGGCCGCCCTGAGCCCCGAATGGGGCCTGGACGACGTCCTGCTCCAGTCGGCGGGCCCGGCCGAGGTCGAGGCACGTCTCCGCCTCTCGGTGGGCCGCGTGTCGGTCGCCGAGGCCGACGAGGTGCCCGGCGAGATCCGCAGCGGCGAGCTGACCATCGACGAGGCCACCTACACCGCCCGCCTGCGCGGGCGCGTGCTCGACCTGACGTTCAAGGAGTTCGAGCTCCTCAAGTACCTCGCCCAGCACCCCGGGCGCGTCTTCACCCGCGCCCAGCTGCTCCAGGAGGTCTGGGGCTACGACTACTTCGGCGGCACCCGGACCGTCGACGTCCACGTCCGCCGCCTCCGCGCCAAGCTGGGCGCCGAATACGAATCGCTCATCGGAACGGTCCGAAACGTCGGCTACCGCTTCGTCCCCGACCACCGCCCCGGTGAATCGGAAGAAGTGCCCGTTTCTACCTAGCTTTCGCGGCCTCGGGACCTCGCCTGGCGGCTCGGACCCGAACCGCAAAAGCGGCGAGCGCGACATCGCTTCGCGATCTCTCGTGAAGCTTCGCCTTCGGCTCGCTTCACGACCCGTTAGCGCGCTCGCGTGCGTGGCCGGGATCGTCGGTTTGGGTGCTCATCGACTTGTGGAGCTCTTCGAGATTGACCTTGATCTCGTGGCCCAGCCGCTGGATGACGCCCCGGCCCTGGAGCCAGCTCAGCGCGCGGCCGGCCGCGCCGCGTGACGTGCCCGCCCAGTTGGCGAACTCCTCGCTCGTAACGCCCGGATTGATCGCCACCTCGGCCCCGCCACCGTGGTTCTCGCGGTGCGCGATCTGGTGCAGCAACTCGATGACCCGGTCGCGTGCGCTCCGCGCTCCGCGGATCTCGTTGGCCGCACGCAGCCGCCCGCTCATCACCTGCAGCAGCGCCGTAGAGATCTCCGGCGACGCCAACGCCACCTTGCGAAACTGCTCGCCCGGCAGCTCCAGCACCTTGATCATGCCCTTGGCCACGACACTGGCCAGTCTTGGCCGGTGGTCGACCGCCTCCAGCTCGCCGACGATGTCGCCCGGACCCAGCACATCGAGCACGGTCTCCTTGCCCCGGTCGGTGACCATGCAGACCTTGACCCGGCCCTCCATGATCACGTACACCCGTTCCGGCGCGTCGCCCTGCAACATGAGCGAGTGCGTGTCGGGGACGATCCGGTAGCGCCCGAGGTCGCTCAGGGCGCCCTGCGCCGTGGCGTCCAGCAGTTGCCAGAAGTTGTCCACGACGCACTCCGTCCCGCTCGCTCCACCCAGTGGAGTCGCGGACCCGCGTCCGGTCAATGACATGTGACGCGAATCATCACCCTGCTCCGGCCACCGAGTTGAGCACCGTCCACAACACCAGCGCCCCGGCACAGCCGAACGACCACTTCAGCGCCGCGTGGGCGTGGAAATGCCGATCGTGCGCCTCGGCGATCAGCAACTGGACGTGCTCGTACAACGAGCGCCCAGGCGGAACCCGCCCCGGCGCCCGCAGATAAGGCCGCCACCCAGCCCGCGCCGGCGCATTGGTCGCCCGCCGGATCACGCTCAGCGGACGCAGGACGTCCCCGTGCGTAAGAGCGAGAAGCGCCGCACACCGCAGCGCCCCCACGCCCAACGCCATCAGCACGACCAGCCGCGCCCCCGCGAGCGGCCGGTGAAGGTCATCGACAGCGCCGGACTGCAGCAGCAGACCGACGACAACAAGCGCCAGCGCACCACCGGCCAGCAGAACGTCCTGCCCAGACCTGCGCAACAACAACGTGAACTCGGCGAGCAACTCCAGCGCCTGATCGTGCGGCGGCTCGGACGGACGTGGCTTCGCAGGGACCATGAGGACCCTCCTCCCATGAGGTCGGAGGTCCAGGAGACCCCCACGCCCCCACCGGGCGACAGGCGCTTTGCGTCCGCCCCGCCGTCCATTCCTGCTCGCCCAGCCCACGCAAACCGGCGTCACTTCGGCGCCCAGTCGGCACACTCAGGTGGCGCAAAAGACCCAAGCTCTCGTCTCCACCCGACAACCCCGGCCCGCACGCGAGCGCGTTAACGGGTCGTGAAGCGAGCCGAAGGCGAAGCTTCACGAGAGATCGCGAAGCGATGCCGCGCTCCCTCCCGCTACACCCCCCACCCAGCCGCCCTTTCAGCGGACAAGCTTCGCTTGGCCGCCGCTTTTGCGGTTCGGGTCCGAGCCGCCAGGCGAGGACCCGAGGCCGCGAAAGCCATGAACACAGCCGCCAGGCGAGGACCCGAGGCCGCAGAAGCTTAGCCGAAGCGGCCGGTGATGTAGTCCTCGGTGGCCTTCTGCTCGGGGTTGGTGAAGATCTTGCTGGTCTCGTCGATCTCGATGAGCTTGCCGGGCTGGCCGGTGCCGGCGATGTTGAAGAACGCCGTGCGGTCGCTGACGCGGGCGGCCTGCTGCATGTTGTGGGTCACGATGACGATCGTGTAGAGGCTCTTCAGCTTGGCGATGAGGTCCTCGATCGCGAGCGTGGAGATCGGGTCGAGCGCCGAGCAGGGCTCGTCCATCAGGAGCACCTGCGGCTTGACCGCGATCGCGCGGGCGATGCAGAGACGCTGCTGCTGACCGCCCGACAGGCCCGCGCCGGGCTTGCTCAGCCGGTCCTTGACCTCGTTCCACAGGTTCGCGCCCTTGAGCGACTCCTCAACGAGCTCGTCGAGCTGCCCCTTGCGGCGCACACCGTTGAGCTTGAGCCCCGCCGCGACGTTGTCGTAGATCGACATGGTGGGGAACGGGTTGGGCCGCTGGAACACCATGCCCACGACGCGGCGCACCGCGACCGGGTCCACGTCCTTGGCGTACAGGTCCTCGTCGTCGAGGAGCACCTTGCCCTGCACGCGGGCGTTGGGGATCACCTCGTGCATCCGGTTGAGGGTCCGCAGGAAGGTGGACTTGCCGCAGCCCGAAGGTCCGATGAACGCGGTCACCGAGCGCGGCTCAACCGTCATCGAGATGTCCTCGATGGCATGGACGCCGCCGTAGTAGGCGTGCAGCCCGGAGACTTCGATCCGCTTGGCCATGGGGGCGATGCTCCTATCGGGTCTTTCGTTGATGTCGGTCAGCGGCTGTGCGAACGGTGCCTGCTGGCCACCAGCCGGGCGGCCACGTTGAGCAGCATGATGATCAGGATCAGCACCAGGGCGCCCGTCCACGCGCGGTTGATCGAGTTCTGGTTGGGGTCGGAGGCCTGGTCCCAGATGAACGTGGGGAGCGAACCCTGCGGCCCTTCGAGCGGGTTGGTGTTGATCGCCTTCGTGATGAAGATCGTGAGAAGCAGCGGGGCGGTCTCGCCCATAACGCGGGCGACGGCCAGCATGATTCCCGTGATGATCCCAGTCATCGCGGTGGGCAGCACCACGAACAGCACAGTCCGCCAGCGCGGCACACCCAGGGCGTACGAGGCCTCGCGCAGGTCGTTGGGCACCAGTTTGAGCATCTCCTCGGTCGCCCGGACCACCGTGGGGATCATGAGGATCGCCAGGGCCAGCGAACCGGCGAACCCGGAGAACTCGAAGCCGAAGGCCAGCAGCCACAGGGCCAGGATGAACAGACCCGCGACGATCGACGGGATGCCGGTCATGACGTCGACAAAGAAGCTGATCACTCGGGCCAGCCGGCGGCCCTGGCCGTACTCGATCAGATAGATCGCCGTCAGGACGGCGATCGGCACCGCGATGACCGTGGTGATCGCCACCTGCTCCAGCGTGCCGATGATGGCGTGGTAGGCGCCGCCACCGGTGTCCCGGGCGGTCACACCGTTCATCGAGAAGGCGAAGAAGTCGCCGTCGAGCCGGGCGACGCCGTTCTTGATCACGGTGTACAGCACGGAGATCAGCGGGATCAGGGCCAACGCGAACGCCACGTACACCAGGCCCTGGACCACCCGGTCCTTGATCTTGCGCCCGATCGAGACCGAACCGAGCGATGAACGCCCCGCGGGCTTGGTCAGGGTGGTCACACGAACTCCTTGCGGCGGGCCACGACAGCGCGGGCCGCCATGTTGACGAGAAGAGTGATCACGAAGAGGACGAGACCGGAGGCGATCAACGCGCCGCGGCCTGTCTCGGTGGCCTCGTTGAAGCTGCGGACGATGTTGGCGGCGAAGGTGTTGCCGCCGTTCTCGAGGATGTGGATGTTGATCCCCGGCACCGAGGTCAGCACCATGGCGACCGCGATCGTCTCGCCCATGGCCCGGCCGAGGCCGAGCATCGAGGCGCCGATCATGCCGGACCGGCCGTAAGGGAGCACCGACATCCGGATCATCTCCCAGCGGGTGGCGCCCAGGGCCAGCGAGGCCTCCATGTTGGCCTGCGGCACCTGCAGGAACACCTCCCGGGTGATCGAGGAGATGATCGGCAAGATCATGATCGCCAGCACCACCGAGGCGGTGAAGATCGAGTTCTTGCCGGGATCGTCCCCGCCGAAGAGCGGTATCCAGCCGAGCACGTTGTTGAGGAACTTGCTCACGTCCGGCATCGCCGGCGCGAGGACCAGCAGACCCCACAGGCCATACACGATGCTGGGCACGGCCGCCAGCAGGTCCACGATGTAGCCGAGCCCCCACGACAGCCGCCGTGGCGTGTAGAACGCGATGAACAGCGCGATCGCGACCGCGACCGGCGTGGCCATCAGCAGGGCCAAGAACGAGGCCACCAGGGTGCCGAAGGCGAGCTGCGCGATGCCGAACCTGGCCGGGACGCCGTTCGGGTTCCACTCTTCCGCCGTCAGGAAGCTGGCCTCGTTCTTCTGCAGCGCCGGTATCGCCTGCCAGACAAGGAAGGCCGCGATGGCCGCCATGATGACGAGCACGAGGATCCCCGAACCGCGCGCGGCGGATACGAAGATCTTGTCACCGGCCCGGCCGGTGCTCATGGGCCGTCCGGTCGCGCGGTGCTTGGCGCCGACGCTCGCCTCGACGCCGGTCTCGGTGCTCACGGGGGATCCTCCTCGGGTGGATGGGCCGGAACCCACACCGGCCCCACCGCCGAGGTCCTCGGCGGTGGGGCGGCGGGAATTCGGGTCGGAGGTCAGGACAGGGCCTTGACCGACGCCTGGACCTTGGTCAGCACGGCCTGCGGCAGCGGGGCATAACCCAGCTTGGACAGGATCTGCTGGCCGTCCGCGCTGGAGGTGTAGGTCAGGAAGGACTTCACGAACTTCGCCTGCTCGGCCGGCAGGCCCTTCTCGCACGCGATCTCGTACGTCACCAGGACGATCGGGTAGGCGCCCGGCTCCTTGGTGGTGTAGTCGATGCTGAGCGCGACGTCGTTGCCGGTGCCCTCGACCTTGGCGCCCGCGATCGCCTTGGACGCGCTGTCCGCGTTCAGCTCGGCGTACTCGCCCGCACCGTTCTTGATCTTGGCGGTCTGCAGCTGGTTGTTCTCCGCGTACGACATCTCCACGTAGGAGATGGCGCCGGTGGTCTGCTTCACCTGGGCGGAGACACCGTCGGACTTGTTGGCGCCCTGGCCGGCCTTGGCGATGGCGTCCGGCCACTTCTTGGCGTTCTCATGCGGCCACGCCTTCGGCGCGGTCTTGCCGAGGTACTTGGTGAAGTTGTCCGTGGTGCCGGACTCGTCAGCGCGGTAGATCACCTTGATCGCGGTGGACGGCAGCTTGGCGCCGGAGTTCTCCTTGGCGATCGCAGGATCGTTCCAGGTCTTGACCTTGCCGGAGAAGATCTGGGCGAGCAGCTCCGGAGAGGCCTGCAGCCCGTCGACACCCTGCAGGTTGTAGACGACACCCACCGGGCCGACGACCATCGGCAGGTTCAGCGGAGTACCGCCCTGGCAGCGGGCCTTGGCCGGGGCCATCTCGTCGTCCTTGAGCGGAGAGTCGGAGCCGGCGAAGGCCACCTGCCCCTGGCTGAACGACGTGATGCCCGCACCCGAGCCGCTCGCGTTGTAGTTCAGGTTCGCCCCCGTGCACTTGGAGGCGTAGGCCTTCGTCCACTCCTCGATGGCGTTCTTCTGCGCGCTGGAACCGGCCGCGTTCACGGTCGCCTTCGCGCAGTCAATGTTGCCGGTAGGGGCCGCGGCGCCGCTTCCACCCGTGTTGTCGTCGCTTCCGCAAGCGGAGAGGGCGAGAGCGCCCGCGACGACCACTCCGCCCAGGGCGGCCAGCCGAGATCCGTTCTTCACCGGTGGGTCTCCTCGATAGTTGGTGGGCGATGCCCAGACCAGGTTGCCGTCGTTCCCCCGACCAGGTCTCTGGAGTCATTTGTCCAGGTAAGGGGGGCACCGTCGGTATCGACGTTAGGCAGGAGAGGTGACCAGTCACCCTGAACCAGGTGAACGGAAAATGAACTGGGACGGGCAGAGCCACGAAGAATGTCTCGACTAGACGTGGACGTGTGGTTAACAGCCGCTTTGGTACATCACGTCCACGGCGTAGCGGGTGAATCCCAGGGCCTCGTACAGCCGTACGGCGGCCTGATTCGACTCGTCCACATACAGCAGGATCGCCGGTACGCCCCGTTCACGCAGGTGGTGGAGGCCCTTGAGCGTGAGGGTACGGCCCAGCCCGAGACCCTGCGCGTCGGGGTCGACTCCGACGACGTAGACCTCGCCGAGCCCGTCGGGGTGGATCTTGGTCCAGTGGAAGCCCAGCAGCTTTCCGCCGTGTTCACTTTCGGCGAGGAAGAGGCCCGCCGGGTCGAACCACGGCTCCTGCTCGCGCAGCCGGACGTCGTCGAGCGTCCAGGCTCCCTGCTCGGGGTGGTCCGCGAAGGCCCGGCGGTTGACCTGAAGCCACGCCTCCTCGTCCTTGCCGACCTCGAACGTGCGGAGCCGCACTCCGTCGGCCGCCGTGAACTCAGAGAGCGGGTCATCGGCTGAGCGGCGCATCTGGAAGAGGGCACGGACACGGTCAAGGCCCTCCGACTCGGCCAGCGCGGCGGCGGCCGGGAGATCACCGTGCGCCCACACGCGCAGAGGCCCGTCGGCCTCCCGGCACATCCCGTTCAGCAGGGCGAGCCCGTGTCCGCGACGGCGCCATTGGGGAGCCACGACGAGCTCCCCCGCAGCGGTCTCCTCCGTGGTGGCCGCGTCCAGGTGGGCGTAGCCGACCAGGTCACCGGCGTCGTCCAGCCGCAGGAGGCCGCGCGCGTCGCCGCCACCACCGCCGCGCAGCCAGAGCAGTGAACGTTCGGACAGCGGCCCGACACCGTCATGCTCGGCGGCCGACACGACGAGTCGGACGATCTTCTCGATCTCGTCATCCGACAGCGTCGCGCGCACCTGCAGCTCAGACATGAGCTCAGCCTAGGCGGTACGCCCCGTCCACGAACGTCACGCGCCGGAGAGGTGGACCATCCAGTAGACGACGGCCGCCACGAGGGCGGCCATCGGCATCGTCAGGATCCAGGCGACGACGATGTTGCCGGCGACACCCCAGCGGACGGCGGACAACCGCTTGGTCGCGCCGACACCCATGATCGCCGAGGTGATCGTGTGGGTGGTCGAGATTGGAGCGTGCCAGATGTACGCGGCCGCGTAGAGCACCATCGAGGCGGTCGCTTCAGCGGCGAAGCCACGCGGGGGATCGAGCTCGATCACCCGCCGGCCGAGCGTCCGCATGATGCGCCAGCCACCCGCGTACGTGCCCAGCGATAGCGCCCCCGCACAGGAGATGATCACCCACAGCGGGACCGAGTCGCCGGTCGAGTGCCCGGTGGTGACGAGGGCGAGGACGATGATCCCCATCGTCTTCTGGGCGTCCTGCAGACCGTGGCCCAGCGCCATGGCGGCGGCCGAGAGCGACTGCGCGATGCGGAACCGGCGGCCGACCCGGGCGGGATGCGCCCTGCGGAAGATCCACAGCAGCGCCACCATCAGGAAGTAGGCCAGGAAGAAGCCGACCACCGGCGAGATCACCATCGGGATGGCGACCTTGTCGACCACCTTGCTCCAGCTGACCGTGGAGGCGGACGCCAGCCCGGCGCCCACGATGCCGCCGATCAGCGCGTGCGAGGACGACGAGGGAAGGCCGAAGTACCAGGTGACGAGGTTCCACGTGATCGCTCCGAGCACCCCGGCGGCGACCACGGTGAGGCCGTGCAGGCCGCTGGGCGGGGTGATGACCTCGCTGACGGTCTTGGCGACCTCGACGCCGAGCAGCGCGCCGAGGAGGTTCATCACGGCGGCCATCAGCAGCGCCGCACGGGGCGTGAGCGCCCGCGTGGAGACCGACGTGGCGATCGCGTTGGCCGCGTCGTGGAAGCCGTTGGTGTAGTCGAAGATCAGCGCGACGACCACGACCAGAACCAGCACCGCCGCCTGCGCGTCGGACCGGAGCCCGACCGCGCCCATCAGCATGACCAGCAGCACGCCGCCGAGCAGCGCCCACCAGAACTTGCTCGGCCCGCGCCGCGCCTGTTCGGCGAGCGACGGGTCCGCCCCGGGCACGGACCCCTTGGTGAGAGTCGTGCCCGTGTCGGAGGGCTCGATCATGATTCCTTGACCGCGATCGTCTCGACCGTGTTGGCCACGTGCTCGAAGGCGTCGGCCGCGTCCTCGAGGCGGTCGATCACCTCCTTGAGCTTGAGGACCGTCAGCGTGTCGTACTCACCGCTGAACAGCCTGGCCAGCAGCTTCCGGTAGATCTGGTCGCCCTGGTTCTCGAGCCGGTTGATCTCGATCCAGTACTCGTTGAGCTCCTTCATCGAACGCAGCCGCGGCATCGCCTCGGCGGTCAGTTCGGCCGCGCGCTCCAGGACCTCGACCATGTGGACGATGCCCTTGGGAAACTCTTCGATCTTGTAGAGGACGACGAGATCGGCGGCCTCCTCCATCTCGTCCATGACGTCGTCGATGGTGGAGGCGAGCCGGTAGATGTCCTCGCGGTCGAAGGGCGTGATGAACGTTTCGTTCAGCCGGCGCATGATCGCGTGAGTGCACTCGTCGCCTGCGTGTTCGCAGGCGCGCAGCTTCTCCGCGATCGCTTCCCGGTCGGCGCCGTCGCTGATGAGCTCCACGAGCAGCCTGGCACCAGTGACCAGGTTGTTCGCCGAATCGGCGAACATGTCGTAGAAGCTGTCCTCACGCGGCGTGAGACGCAAGCGCACGTCGTACTCCTGAAGTGCCGGAACGGTCCGCAGGCGATCGTAGGCGTTACCAGCCGTAAAAAGAACCGTTGCCCCAGCTTCGGCTGGTATCCACCATCCTCTCACCTACAAGGTTGCCCTAGATCAAGAGGTGCACACCCCCCGACACACAGCCCTATCTGCGGGGATTCACGGGTGTTCGTCTCCGTTATGTCCTGCTACGGACGGTTACGGCGAACAGCAGTGACGTTGGTTACAGGTGGGACGGTGGTGTTCCAGGTGGTGGCGCCGGGGCGGTCCCTCGGACATCCCCGGCGCGTTGACGGGCTACTGCTCCTGTGACGTCAGTTCGCGACGACCGGCTTCGTCGGGACGCACTCCGAGCACCATGTCGATCTCAGCCAGCGTCAGCGGCCGCTCGGCCGCCGCCACCGCACTGAGCATCTCGGCATAGAGTTCGATCTCGTCCAGCGCAACACGGTCGTGGACGCGCAGATCGACATACTGCTGGCGCACCGCGTCCACCTCCGTTCGTTCCCCACACCCACTGTCGAGGCTACGCGTCGGCCGCCCGGCGGGACATGACCCAAGAGGGCCATTCGAGGGCCACTCTCAGAGGTCCGCTCAGGCGACGCCCGACACGCACTTGGATCGACCGTTCCCCCGTACGTCCACTTCATGCGGCACCCGAGAGATATGGCCCGCGATCTTCGGGAGGGCCCTCAAAGCTCTCAAGGCCCTCCTAGGCCTCGAAAACGCCACCAGTCAGCAGGAGGACCTCTCGGGCGTGCGGAGCGCTCTCGGGGGGCTCAGGCGTGGCTAGCGGCCCTGGTGGAAGTCGCCCAGCATCTGTTCGAGAGGTGATTCGGGCAGGTCGCGTGCGGTGAGCCTCGCGACGGTGGCCGCGTTGACGTCCGCTCCGGCGAGCCGGGCCGCCTGGCGGGCGACGGTCTGCTCGAACAATGCCCGGACGGTACGGGCGTAGCCGAACGCCGGGTCGTCGCGCATCCGGGCGAAGCGGGACAGCAACTCGACCCGCAGCTCCTCGTCGAGCATGTAGAGATCGCGCTCGGCATAGCTCTGGAACAGCTTGACCAGATCGCGGTCGCCGATGCCCTCGAACTCCATGGTCCGGTCGAACTCGCCGCGGAACACCGGGTTGCCGGCCAGGAAGCCCTCCATCTCGGCGCCCGGACTCGAGCAGACGATCATGAACTTGCCGGGCCGGCCCCGCATGTGGCGCAGCAGCTCGTTCACCACCGCCGGGTTGCGGTCCAGCCGGTAGGCCTCCTGGATGAGCAGCACCCCGCCGAGCGCCTGGTCGATCATGCTCGCCACGCGGCCCTCGGTGTCGATCGGGTCGCGGCCCGACAGGTGGACCGGCCGGCACGCCACCACGTGGCCCGAGTCGAGCAGGCCCAGCGCCGCGTAGATCCCGCCGAGCAGGCCCGCGACCGTGGTCTTGCCGGTCCCGGGCGGTCCCGTGAAGATCAGGTGCCGGGACGTGTCGGACGTCACCCCGTAACGGGCCCGGTCGGCGGCCAGCCCGGCCTCGTCGACCAGCTCGCGGACGGCCGTCTTGACGTTCGTCAGCCCGATCAGCTCGTCCAGCCGCCGCAGGTAGCCGTCGATGTCGCCGGGCGGCCGCAGTGCGGGCTCGATGCCCTCCGCGACGCCGGTGAGGTCGTCCGGCGTCAGGACGAGCCGGTCGCGCGAGGCTCCGGCCCGTTCGAGATGCCGCTGGCACGCCTGGTCGAGGTAGGCCTCCACCAGGCGTGCGTTGACCAGGTCACCCGGCCCGCGCAACCGGCCGAGGTCCTCGCGGGCGACTTCGAGCGCCGCGTTGCCGAGCGTGACGCGGCGTTCGTCCGCCAGCAGGTGCAGCAGCGTCATGCGGTTGTCGAGCTCGGTGAGGTCGGGCATCCGGTAGACCCGGAACACCTCGATCAGCCGCGGATGGTCTTTGAGCAGGCGCTTGTACGCCTGGGGCTCGCAGGTTGCGATCAGGACCGTCCCGGTGGCGGGATGCCTCCGGGCCCGCCGTACCGCCGCCGCGACCGCCACCGGATCCATCGCCGAGGTGATCGCCACGTCGAGCCGCTCGAAGAGCACGGCCGCCGCGCCCCCCTGTTCCAGGATCCGCGACACTCCCTCGACCGGCGCGTCCCGTACGTCCTCCGCGTCGGCGGCGCGGATCGCGCCGTCGCCGAGGCCGGCGTCCGCGGCCGTCAGGGCGATCATCCGGGCGAGCCTGCGCTGCCCGGTGTGCGGGTTGCCGACCAGCATCACGCTCGGCACAGCGGGGGTGTCGCCGGGCTGGCCGTCGACCCGGGTCGCCTCCAGGCCCCCGCCGGCTGGGGCGTTCCACTCCGCGACGCGCTGCCGCACGGTGTCCAGCAGTTCCCCGGCGTCCTGCGCCCCGGACACGAAGCTGATGCCGAAACGTTCGAGGGTCCGGCGATCACCGCGGTCGGCCGGCGGCGGGATCTCGTGAACAGGCCGTTCCGGCGACGGGGTGTCGTCCAGGAAGTCGAAGTTGCCGACCATGGTCTCGGACATGATCCGCGTGCCCGCTCCCCTGCCCCCGCCCCCGCTCGCGCCGGCGGGCGGCGGTCCAGCCGGCTGCGGAGACGGGACGTCCGCTGCGATATCGCCCTGGTCCAGGATCCGGGTGCGGGGCGGTGCGGCCGGCGTCGGCGGACCGGCGTTCGGCGGACCTGCGCTCGGCGAGGCTGCCGGTTGCGGGCTGGCTTTCGCTTGGCCGCCCTCGTCGAACCTCGTCGCGTGCGGATCGACAGGCGGCGGCGGAGACTGCGGCGTCGGAGTCGCAGGTTGCTCGACCTGCGTCACCGGCGGCTGCCGGATTTGCTGCGGCGGTTGCGATTGTTGCTGCGGTTGCTGTTGGGCGGGCTGCTGCGGGACCTGGGCCGGGCCTGGGACCGAACCAGGGCGTTGGAAGCCGAGCTCGGTGTAGGGAGGTGCGATGTTTTCCGCAGGGCTCTTCTCCTCGGCCGGGGCAGGCGCTCCAGACGGCACAGGCGGGATGGAGGGTCCGGGCCGACCGGCCTGGCCAGCCGGGATGGGCGGCACCTGCTGCGCAGCCTGCTGTTGCGCGGCCTGCTGCTGCGCGGCCTGCTGCGGGGGCTGCTGCTGCGGCGTCGGCTGCGGGGGGCGGTAGCCGAGCTCTGTGTACGGAGGCGCGAAGTTGCCTGCCTCCTGCTGTCCTTCCGCTGGGGAGGTCCCGCCCATCTGCGGATCGGGAGATGCGAAGGCCGCCTGCTGCGCGGGCGGCGGCACGTACGCAGGGGGATGAACGTTGGCGGGCGGCTGCACGAAAGGCTTGTCAGGGCCGCCGGGCATGCCCATGGCCTGCTGAGGGGTACCCGGCTTGACCCCGGGCTGGCTCTGCGAGCTCAACGGGGAGGGCGGCTGGGCGAACGGCGGGACAGGCTGCGGCGTGCTCGTCGTGCCGGTCGCGACGGCCCGTGCCCGGTCCAACCCGATGATCTCGGCGACGATCGCCGTCGGCACGGGGAAGCCGCGCGGTCTGGCGGGCATCCCGGCCAGCCGGCACCAGGCGAGGTCCACCTCGTACATCGACGCGAGCAGGCGGGAGGCGGCGTCGCCTCGTCCCACCGAACCGCGCAACGGCTCGGGCAGGCGCATGTCGCTCGGCCAGAGGCGACGCAGCGGATGCCCAGGCTGGCTCCGTACGGCCTGAACGGTGTAGCGGATCTCTGGATCGAGCCACGGGACGATGCCGTCCGCGACGTCCTTGCGGACCACGTCCAGGTCGGCGGCGACCAGAGCGGCCGCTACCAGCCGCGGCTCGATGTAGACGGGGTCGGCCGGGTCGCCCACCAGCGACGCGACCACGTCGGCGAGGCTGTAGTAGGCGTGCCGGAAGTTGTCGCCCGGCGACGTCTCGTTCCGCAGCGCGGGCACCAGGTGCGGCGGGCAGCGCGTCAGCCACTGCTGGACGATCGCCGGGTCTCCGTACGGCAGCGCGTCGTAGTCCACCGTCGGGTTGCTCAGGGTTGAGCCGAGGATCTCCAGCAGCGCGTCGGCGCGCACCTGGAACCGCGGGTCCTCGCGGAGGACGCTCGCCACGGCCCACATCGTGCGCAGGACGACGACGGCCGCGTCCACCCGGCTGGCGCGCAACCGCTCGGCGTACAGCCCGACGAGGGCCTCAAGCGGCGGCGGCGTCAGCCAGCGCGGGCCGTCCACCTCCGGCAGCGGCTTGGCGCGGTACGGCTTCCAGAGGTCGAGCATCTGCCCGTCCAGCCGGGAGTCGAACACCGGAGCGGCCCCGCACCACAACATCACGCCCCAGCACGCGACCACCGTGGACGGCGTCTCGGACGTGAAGAGCGACCACCAGTGCGGGTATTCCGCGGCGGGCAGGTTGGAGGCGGAGTCGACGGTCGAACGGACGCGGGCGGTCAGTTCGAGCGCGAACCCCTGGTCGACGAACGGCAGGGCCCCGGGCGGCGCGAAGGAGAAGTCAGGCCCGGCCGGGACGACATGTGGCGGCAGCGCCGGGACCTGTCCCCCGCCGTGCTGGGCGGGCCGGGCGGCCATCCGGACGCCGGGCGAACGCGGCGGCGGGCACAGGTACCACTGGCCGTCGGACGGGTGCAGGCGGTACCAGCGCGCCCACGCCCCGAACAGCCACCATGTGCCGTCGGGGAGCATGAGCATGCGCCCCCCGATGGCGTGCTGGCGCTGTTGTGGAGGCGCCGACGCCCACCATCCGGCGGCCACCATCGCCTTCGTGTCACGCTCTGCCGCCGTGAACGGATCTTCCCCCGTCGGGGGGCTGGGCGGCGGAGCACTGCCATAGCCCGGTCCCCACACCACATGGTCATCGTAGTCAGCATCCGGAGGGAGGCACTATTGGACGGCCGATCTCCCACCGGCTGGACACTCCCGGGCGGCCCATCTCCCACCGGCCGGACACTCCCGGGCGGCCCATCTCCCACCGGCTGGACGCTCCCGGACGGCTACTTCCAGGTGGCGTTGCGGTGAAGCTGCGACTTCTTCACGTACACGTCAGGGGTGTACTCCAGGACAAGGCGGTCATCGTCGGTGAGCTCGCGGACGACCTTGCCGGGCATCCCGGCCACCAGCACGCCGGAGGGGATCTGCTTGCCCGGCGGCACCAGTGCGCCTGCCGCCACCAGGGTCCCGGCGCCGATGCGCGCGCCGTTCAGCACGATCGCTCCGATGCCGATGAGCGAACCGGTCTCCACATGGGCGCCGTGCACCATGGCCTTGTGCCCCAGGCTGACACGGTCTTCAAGGACGGCGGGCAGTCCCGGGTCGGCGTGCAGGCAGCTCAGATCCTGGATGTTGCAGGCGTCACCGACGATGATCTCCTCGTCCTCGCCGCGCAGCACCGAGCCGTACCAGACGCTGGACTCGCGGCCGAGGGTCACCTTGCCCACGACGACCGCGCCGGGCGCGACCCATGCCTCCGGATGGATACGCGGCTCATCCGTGCCGAGGGACCCGATATAGCTGCTCATGCCGACGATGTTATAAGGGCGGCGGCTGTTAAAAGGGACGGCGGGCCGCCCCGGGCAGGTGGCACCCTGCGCGGACACCCTGCGCGGACATTGACGCGATATTTCCTAAGATTGGACAACTTGCCTGCCCACCCCAGGTTAAGAAATGGCTGCGACAACACCCGTTCCGGTTGCGCGAATGGGGTGGACCGGACAAGAGTCAATCCTGACGTTTCCCGTGTTGTCCTCCTGTGCCGTTCTCCGACCCTGACGGGGTGATCACCCCCCGCCAACGACCCCCAAGGCATCATGAACAACGAAGCTGAAATCCTGCCGAACCTCCTTCGCGAGGAATCCTTCGAGATCGTCATGCGCGGCTACAACCGCCGCCAGGTCGACGAGTTCATCGCCCGCAGCCAGAACCAGATCCGCGAGCTCGAGGCCCGGCTCGCACGCGCGCTCGACGACGTCGAGCGGACCCGCCGCGAGATGGCCGAGGTCCGGGAGGCGCGCAAGCCCACCGGTGACGACCTGAGCGACCGGCTCCGCCAGATCATCAACCTGGCCGAGGACGAGGCCAAGGACAAGGTCGCCGAGGCGGAGGCCAAGGGCTCGCAGATCCGCAAGGAGGCCGAGCACGAGTCCAAGCGGATCGTCGACGAGGCCAGGGGTCACGCCGAGGAGGACCTCGCCCAGGCCAAGCACAAGGCCGACCAGGTGCTCGCCTCGGCCAAGAAGGAGTCCGACAGCGTGCTGACGGCCGCCAAGCAGGAGGCCGAGCAGACCGTGACCAGCGCCCGGCTTGAGGCCGAGCGCACGCTGACCGCGTCCGAACGCCGGGCCAGTGTGATCAACGAGGGTGCGACGACGCGCCTGACCCAGCTCACCAAGAACCACACCCAGGCGCTGCAGCGGCTGACCGAGATCAGCGAGACCCTGAACCGCCTGCTCAAGTCCGAGAACGACGCCGGTCCGCTGGAGAAGATGGTCGCGGACGCGGTCAAGCAGCCGATGTCGCCCGCGCCGCAGCGCAAGCAGCCGGTCCCGACCGGCGCACCGGCGGCTCCGGTCGCGCAGCCGTCGCAGGCCAAGCCGGTTCCGGCCGCCCCGCTGCCGCCTGCGCCGCCCGTGCCGCCCGCCCCCGTCGCGACGCCGACTCCCGCGATCAAAAAGCCGGAGCCCGAGATGACCCGCGCCGACACGCCCACGCCGCAGGTTCCGCAGCAGGCCAAGGCGTCCGCTCCGGCGAGTGACCAGGACAGGCCCGGTCCCGGCGGCATGCCGCCGCAGCCCGGCCCCAAGCAGCCAGGCCCCAAGCCAGGCGACGCCGGCTGAGGCGGTCCCCCAGCAAGGTCCGGGGAATCAGGCAGGGCATAGGTCACGCAGGCATAAATCAGGCTGGGCAAAGCGGTGCCTCTGCCATGGGTTTCGATCCATGGCAGAGGCACCGTTGTCGCTTGAATAGGATCTTCCACATGGCGAGGGCACCCCAGGGACGTGACGGCAGGCGGGGCAAGAAGCAGGCCGACCAGCAGGGCACGGTCCGCCCGATCCGGCGGCTGGGCGACCCGGTGCTGCGCACCGAATGCGACCCGGTCCGGACGTTCGACACGGCGCTCGAACGGCTTGTGGACGACATGTTCGCGACGATGTACGAGGCGGACGGCGCGGGGCTGGCCGCCAACCAGATCGGTGTCTCCCAGCAGATCTTCGTCTACGACTGCGCGGACGACGAGGACCGCCGCCACATCGGGCATGTGGTCAATCCCGTGCTCGTCGCCGAGGACGGGGAGATGGTCGTCGAGCAGGAGGGGTGTCTGTCGGTCCCCGGCCTGAACTTCCCGACCCCGCGCTACGCCCACGCGGTCGTCGAAGGCGTGGACGTGAAGGGCAAGCCCGTGCGCATCGAGGGCACCGGCTACTTCGCCCGCTGTCTCCAGCACGAGTGCTACCACCTGCGTGGCGGCGTCTACATCGATGTGTTGTCAGGCGACGCTCGCCGTGAGGCCATGCGCGCCATCCGAGCCGCCCAGCCCTGACCCCAGACCTGATGTCCTTGGGCGCGCCACGAAGTCTGCCGCTCTAGTCCCAGCGGCGGGAGCGGGCACGTTTCACGCCTGAACGGCGCTTCTTGTTCTCCAAGCGGCGCTCGTTGATGCCGCGCGGGATCTTCTTGGGGATCCGCTTCTTGGGCGGCGGGGCGATGGCCTCGGACAGGACGGCCGCGAGCCTGTCGCGTGCCGCGTCGCGATTGCGCGCCTGCGAACGATAGTCCTCGGCGCGGATCGTCAGGACGCCCCGGACGAGCCGTCCCGACAGCCGTTGCAGCGCCCGCTGCTTGAGCGGGTCTGGCAGCGACGGCGACTCGGCGACGTCGAACGACAACTCCACGGCCGTCGAGGTCTTGTTCACGTTCTGCCCGCCCGGCCCGGAGGATCTGGAGAAACGCCAGCCGAGCTCGGTCTCCGGGATGGAGACCGAGTCGCGGACGTGGATCTCGGCGGGCATGCCCTGATTATCCCCACCGGGTGTGGATCGTGTCGCGTGATTTTCAGCCCAGCGTGCCGGTGAAGTGCGCGGCCGCGGCATCGGCGGCCGTGGTCACGTTGGGCTCCTGGTCGTAGAAGTCGAACTGGCTGCCCGTCGTCCATACGAAGTTCTTGGGACCCGCCAGCCCGTCGTGGAACCGGCGTGCGCCGTCCGGGATGGCCGCGTCCTCACTGTGAATCAGGAGCACTGGCTGGGTGAGGCGCGGTGCGAGCGAGATCGAGTCGAACGTGAGCCACCCCGGCCAGGCCATCACGGCGAACCGGTTGGGCCACTGCGGGATGCCACCGCGATCGGGGTTGAGATAGAAATCGACCTCCATCGGCATGGCGGCACGGGGATCGGTGCCGCTGACCACGGGCACGTACTCGACCTCACCGCTCGCCTCGTACTTCGCGCGTGCCGCCTCGGCCGCCTCGATGCGTTGAGCGACACCCTCCGCGCCTCCGTACGCGCCCCGGCAGATCTCCGGATCGTGCAACCACGGTGCGACCAGCGACATCGACGTGATGCGCGGATCGTCGACAGCGTTGGCGCTCATGTACATCGCCGCAGCGCACACTCCCAGTGCACCCAGCCGGTCGCCGTCCACAGCCTCGTGCGTCTCCAGGAACGTCACGGCGTTGTGGATGTCGCGGACCTTCTGCTCGGGCGACTCGAAGTCACGCGGCGCCCCTTCTGACTCGCCATAGCCGGTGAAGTCAAACGAAAGCGCCGCGAACCCGCGGTCGGCCAGCCGCTCTGCGTACCGGTCGGCCATCTGCTCCTTCACGCTCGTCCACGTTCCCGCGACCACGATGCCGGGCGCGGGCCCGTCGCCGCCCGGAAGAAAGAGGTTGCCGGTCAAGGTGGCCTTGTCGCTGGCGAAGGTGACCTTCTGCCTTGATGTCATCGTGCACTCCTCAATGGCCGGTTAGCTGGCTGGCCGGTTAGGCGTACGTGAGCTCGGCCTTGGTGATGGCCGAACCGGTGACCGTGAAGGCGTAGTAGGCCTCGAAACCGCCCGTACCGCCGGGCGCGAAGCGCACCAGGAGACGCTGGTAGCCGGGCCGGTTGCCGGCGACCTTGATGACGGTCAGGGTTCCGCCGATGACCTCGGCCTTCGCCCAGTCACGGATGGCGGCCCGGCCGTTGAAGCGGCGGCCGCTATCGATGAGCTCGGCGTTCTCGGCGAACGCTCCGGCCAGTCCGTCCAGGTCCTTGTTCTTAACGCCGTTGACGTACGCGCTGACGGGCGGCAACAGGTCCTTGGCTACGGAGGCGGCGGAGGATTCGGAGGATGAGGGGGACGCGGTGGACGCGGAGGACGACGGACGGTCGCCTGCAGTGTCCTTGCCGTCGTTGTCGTTGGAGCAGCCTGCCACCAGCGTGAGAGCGCATGCGGCAGCGGAGGCCGCGGCGATGAGCCGCAATCTCTGAATCATGGGGGCCTTATCGAGTTGTCCGTACGTAGTCGGCTGTATTCAGCGGAAGTCGTCGGCGTGCGCGTTCGACCATTCGACGAACGTGCGGGGCTCGCGGCCGGTGACCTCACGAACGGTCTGGCGGACGATCGACTCGTCGAGTGTCCCCTTCACGTAGAAGTCGAAGAAGGCGTTCACGTACTCGACCGGCATCGTGGCGGTCATCTCGGCGCGGGCCTGCTCGTTCGTCAGTTCCACGGCGCGCAGGTCGCGCCCGAGCACCTCGGCCAGCACGGCGACCTGCTCGGCGGGCAGCAGCGCCTCGGGACCGGTCGGCCAGAGGATCTCGCCCTCGTAGTCGTCGACGAGCAGCGCGCGGACGGCGACGGCACCGAGGTCGAACGGGTCGAGGCTCGCCGTGCGGACGGCCGGGAACGACACGCGGACCTCGTCGCCCGCTTGGAGCTGCGGCAGCCAGCGCAGGGCGTTCGACATGAACGCGCTCGGCCGCAGGAACGTCCAGGACAGTCCGGACGCCCGCACCGCCGTCTCGGAGGCGGCCATGTAGCGGGTCACCGCGTTCGTCAGGTCATCGAGTCCAGCCGAACCGCCGGACAGCAAGACGACCTTCTCCGCGCCGGCCTTCTTCGCTTCGCTGAGCAGTCCGGGCATGTCCTCGTACCCCGGGAGCAGGAAGACCGCACGCACCCCGGCCAGCGCCTGGGTCAGGCTGGCGGGTTTGTTGAGGTCACCGCCGACCGCTTCGACACCTTCGGGCAACGTGACGGCGTCGGGCCTGCGTACCAGCGCGCGGGTCGGCTCGCCTGCGGCGGCCAGCGCCTTGACCACTTCCGAGCCGATGTTTCCGGTGGCTCCGGTTACCAAGATCATTTACCTGTCCGTTCTCGTCGAATTTCACCAGGGAAGGGGACGGCCGTCGCGGAAGAACCCGCCTGTCGGGCCGCCGTCGGGAAGGGTCGCGGCCCAGACGATCCCGGCCGCGCCGTCGGTGACCGGGCGGCCGCCGGGGCCGCCCATGTCGGTCGCCACCCAGCCGGGGCAGACCGCGTTCACGAGGATGCCGTCGCCGCGCAGCTCGGCCGCCAGCATCCGGGTCAGGGCGTTCAAGCCGACCTTGGAGGCGTTGTACGCGGGCGTGCCGCCGCCCATGTTCGTGAGCGAGGCCGCCTCGCTGGAGACGTTGACGATCCGCGGGTGCTCGCTGCGGCGCAACAACGGGAGCAACGTCTGGATCAGGCGCCACGGCCCGTAGAGGTTGGTCTCGGCCGCCTCGCGGACGACGTCCAGGTCGGCCTCGACGGCCCGCTGCCAGGTGTCGTACGTGATGGCGGCGTTGTTGACCAGGGTGTCCAGGCGCCCGTACCGCTCGTCGACCTCGGCCGCCACGTCTGCCAGGTCGGCGGCGGTGACATCGAGCAGCAGCGGGACGGTGTCGTGCCCCAGCTCGCGCGCCGTCTCCTCCGCCGCCTTGGCCGAACGGGCGGTCACCAGGACGGTGTGGCCCGCGGCGGCGAGCTGGCGGCTCACCTCACGGCCGATGCCCCGATTGGCGCCGGTGACGAGCGCGATCACCGTGATCCCGCCGCCGCCGCGAGCGAGAGCAGATCCTTGTTGCCGTCGGCCCAGGTCACGGTCATGACGACGCCGCTGATCTTCCATTCGGAGCCGGCGCGGACGAGGTCGAAGCGGTAAGTGCCGCCCAGGGTCCACAGCGGTGCGCCGAGCGGGTTGGCCAGCCGGTGCGTCGCCTGGAACGAGGCGGTGCACACCGCGGTGTCGCCGTCGACCTTCACCAGATGGTTGGTGATCAGATGCTGGGTCGCGTCGAACGAGCCGAGGCTCGCAGACCAGCCCGCCACGATCTGCTCGGGGCTGAGCTCGGCCGGCTCGCCTCCGTTCAGGCTCGTGTAGTCCAGGGTGACCGTGTCGGCGAAGATGCCGGCCAACTGGTCCCACTCACGCTGGTCGGCATGCCAGGCCATCCGGGTGCAGGTCTCGATGACGGCAAGTCGATCTTCAACGGTGCTCATGGTGGTCATCTTGGGAGCATCGGCTTGGCAGGTCCAATACACGCTGTGATAGCTATCGGCTATGGATGCCCATCTGCGGGACATGCGCTATTTCGTGGCCGTCGCCGAGGAGCTCAGCTTCACCCGGGCGGCGGAGCGGCTGTTCGTCTCGCAGCCGGCGCTCAGCAAGCAGATCCGGCAGCTCGAAGACCTGCTCCGGGTGAAGTTGTTCGACCGGGACCGGCGCGCGGTGGCGCTGACGGCACCCGGCAAGGCGCTGTTGCCGGCAGCCCGCGAGATTTTACTGAAGTGGGACGAGGCGCAGCGCGCGGTGAGCGACGCCGCGGCGATCGACGCCGCCCGGCTCACGGTCGGCATATCGACCAGCGTGGGCCGGGGCCTGTTGTCGACGATGCGGGCACGGTTCTCCGAACGGCGACCCACCTGGCAACTGCGAATGCGCCAGGTGAATTGGGACGACACCTCCGCCGGATTGGCGGAGGGGGACGTGGACGTCGCGTTCATCTGGCTCCCGATCCCCAATCAGGAGATGTTCAAGGTGTGCGTGGTCGCGTGCGAGCCGCGCTGGGTCGCGTTCCCGGAAGACCACTGGCTCGCCGGCCGCGACGAGGTCGACTTCGCCGAACTCCTGGACGAGCCGTTCCTGGCGCTCCCCGAGAGCGCCGGGCCGCTCCGCGACCACTGGCTCGCCCTCGACGAACGCGGCGGGAGGGAGGCACGGATCGGCGGTGTCGTCACCAACGCCGAGGAGGCGTTCGCCGCCATCGAAAGCGGCACGGGGATCGTCCTGCTCGCCTCCGGGAACGCGGCGCTCTACCGGCGTCCGGGCGTCCACGCCATCCCGGTCACGGGCCTGCCACCGAGCGAACTGGCGCTCGCGTGGCGCCCTGACGACCATCGCAGCGCGATCCGTGACCTCGTCGAGGCGCTCCTGGCGTCTTAGCAAGCACTTACTTACAATCTTCCGTCATGACCGACGGACTGTTCCGGGACGACGACCTCATCCGCGTCGTCACGCGCGAGGGCCTGCTCATCGCGGCGGGCGGGGTCGCCTCGCTGCTCCAGACTGCGCACCCCAAGGTCGCCCAGGGCGTGTACGACCACAGCTACACCGCCCAGAACCCACTGCGTCGCCTCCAGAACACCATGGGCTGGCTCTACGTCGTGCAGTTCGGCACCCGCGACGAGGCCGAACGGTTCAGCGCGCTCGTACGCAAGGGGCACGAGCAGATCACCGGCCCGGACTACGAGGCCAACGACCCCGAACTCCAGGTGTGGGTCGCCGCGACGCTGTTCGCGGTGGGCGCGCAGTTCTACCAGGCGCTCTTCCGGCGCCGGTTCAGCGACCGCGAGCTGGCGGAGTTGTACGAGCAGACGAAGGTGTACGCGACGATCCTGGGTTGTCCCGAGGAACGCATGCCCGCCACCTACGCGGACTTCCGCGTCTACTACGCGAACATGGTCCAGAGCCTGCGGATCACCGACGCCTCGCGGCAGATCGCCGACCAGGTGCTCAACCCGCGGCTGCCGGTCGGGCCGCTCGGCGCGCCGGGGCTGGCAATGATCCGGCTGATCACGGCTGGGATGATGCCCGCGCCGATCCGGGAGCAGTACGGGTGGACATGGAACGCGGGCCGGGAGGTGCGCTTCCGGCTGCTCATGGGTGCCCTCGCCACCGTCTATCCGCGGCTGCCGTCGCGCCTTCGCACCATGCCCCGCGAGTACTACCTCATGACCACCCGGCGGACGCTGGCCAAGCTCGCCAAGCAGCGCAACCCCGTCCTGACAGTGAAGGCCGCCGACCGTACCGGCCCCGGACAGACGGGTACGGCTGCGTGACCAACCCCCCTCGGCGGTCACGCAGCCGCGTTCTCCCCATCGGGAGCCGGCCCCTGGGGCCCCTATCCCCTTCCGGCTCCCATCCCCTATTCCGCCCTCTTCCCCTGAACCGCCCCCCTTCCCCTGAACCGGCCGCCCCCTGAACCGGAGCCGTGTCGGCGTCCGTGTCACCGGGGACCGCCGCCGACCGCCCGCTCCCCCCAGAGCCGTGTCCAGGCGGCGGTCCCCGATGAGTCTCGTCAGGGCCGCGTCACAGGGACGAACCCTTGATGATCTTGTCGGCGGCCTTCTTCGCGTCGTTGACCGGGATCGCGAAGCCGACGCCGATGTTGCCCGAGCTGCTGCCGGACGTGGCGATCGCGGTGTTGACCCCGATCAGCTGCCCGGCACCGTTGACCAGCGCGCCGCCCGAGTTCCCCGGGTTGATGGCCGCGTCGGTCTGGATCGCGTTCTTGATCACCGTGCTCTGCTGCTCCGTCAGCTGGCCGCGCAGGCCCGGCGGCAGCTGCTGCTCCTCGTCCGAGCCCTCCTTGATCTCCCGGCCGAGCGCGCTGACGATGCCGGACGTCACCGACCCGTCGAGGCCGAGCGGGCTGCCGACCGCCAGCACCGGATCGCCGACCGCGAGCGCCGTGCTGTCGCCGAGCGTGACGGGTTTCAGCCCGGACACCCCCTGTGCCTTGATCACCGCGATGTCGCTGGACGTGTCGCGGCCGAGCACCTGCGCCGGCGCGGTCTTCCCGTCGCTGAACTTCACCGACACCTGGGTGGCGCCCTGCACCACGTGGGCGTTCGTCATGATGACGCCGTCGGAGCGCAGCACGACCCCGGATCCGGTGCCGGTGCCCATGCCCGACTGCGCGGCGATGGACACCACGCTCGGCTGCACCGCGGCCGCGACTTGGGCCGTGGAGCCGAGCTTCGTGGAGGCCCCGGACACCGCCGTCGGGCTCCCGTAGACGGTCTCGTTGCCCGTGAGCACCGCCGCCCCGAGCGCTCCCACACCCCCGGCGCCGAACGCGAGCGCGACCGCCGCCCCCACGGCCATGACCCTGCGGCGCAACGTCCACCAGCCCGGCGTCCCCAACGGCTGTCCCTGCGGAAACACCTGACCTTGGCCGGGGAAAGCCCCGCCGTGGGGCGGCTGTCCAAAGCCCGCTCCCTGCGGAGCCGCCGGCCCGTACGGCGCGGACTGCCCGTGCGCGCCCGGCTGCTCATGCGCACCTGACTGCTCATGCGCGCCCGGCTGCTCGAACGTGCCTGGCTGTCCGTGCGCGCCCGGCTGCTCGTACAGACCCGGTTGTGTGAAGGTCGCGGTCTGTCCTCCGCTGCCCTGGCGGTACGCGTCGGCTGGGGGACCCCAGACTCGCTGGTCGGTCGCGCCGGTCTGATCGTAGGTGGGGGCATGGCCGAAGCCGGTGCCTTGCGGCTCCTGCCGCCCGTCCTGCTCGCCCTTCGGCGTTTCGGTGCTCATCGGACCCCCTGTCGTCCATTCACCAAGAGAATGACCAACGGGCCTGCAACCACCCTGGACCGAACCTGAAAGTCCCCTGAACGCCTTGCGGACAAGCGAAAGGCCGTGACCGGAAGATCGGTCACGGCCTCTGGGACGTTGGCCAGGGCGCGCGCCCCGGTCCCCGTCGTGGTGTTCCGGGGGCGCCCTGTGCCTCACAGACAACCGCACGTACCTGAACGGATCCTGAACCCATCCCCAAGGTTGGCCAAGGACCGTTCAATCGGGGGTCAAGGGCAGCAGGATCCGGAAGACGGCGCCCTCGCCGGGGGCCGACTCGACCTCCACCTTCCCGTCGTGCGCGGCCACGAGCGCGGCGACGATCGCCAGGCCGAGCCCGGTGCCGCCGTCCTTGCCGGTACGGCCAATCGCGGTTCGCGCCGGGTCGACGCGATAGAAGCGTTCGAAGACCCGTTCAGCCTGCTCGGGTGAGAGCCCCGGCCCCTCGTCTGCGACCTCGCACACCACCGCGGGCTGCCCGTACAGGCTCCCCGACAGCAGCCGCACCTCGACCGGGGTGTCGTCCGGGGTATGGGTGAGCGCGTTGGTCAGCAGGTTGCCGAGCACCTGGCGCAGCCGCGGCTCGTCCCCGAGCACCTGGTAGGCGATGCCGTCCCGGACGGACAGCTCGACCGGACGATCCGGGGCGACGACCTTGGCCTCCTGCACCGCGTCCGCCGCGACGGCGAGGATGTCCACCGGGCGCCGCTCGACCGGGCGTTGCTGGTCCAGCCTGGCCAGCAGCAGCAGGTCCTCGACCAGCAGGCCCATCCGGGCGGCGGCGTCCTCGATGCGGCCGATCAACCGGTCGAGTTCCTCAGGCGAACGTGCCGCACCCTGCCGGTAGAACTCCGCGAAACCGCGGATCGCGGTCAGCGGCGTTCGCAGTTCGTGGCTCGCGTCCGCGACGAACCGGCGCATGCGTTCCTCGGAACGCCGCGCGCTCTCCTCCGACCAGCGCGCCGCCGCCTCGGACTCCGCCCGCGCCCCGAACGCTGCCTCGATCTGGGCGAGCATGCTGTTGAGCGAACGGCCGAGCCGGCCCACCTCGGTGCCGGGGTCCCCGTCGGGCACGCGCCGGGAGAGGTCTCCGGCCGCGATGGCCCCGGCCGTCTCCTCGATCGCCTTGAGCGGCCGCAGGCTGATCCGTACCACCCAGACACCCAGCACGGTCAGGCCGGCGACCACGGTCAAGCCCACGATCACGTCGATGGTGATGAGCTGGCCGACCGTCCGCTGCATCTCGTCCAGGCTCAGCCCGAGGACCAGGGTGCCGCCGCCCGGCAACGACTCGGCCAAAACGCGCCACTGGGTACGACCCTTGGTGCCGTGCACGGTGAACGGCGTGCTGGTGCGAGTGGTCACCTTGGCGGGCAGCTTCGGCGCGGCGTCGGGCTGGTCGGACGCGGGAGCCGGCGGCATGGCCCGCCCGTCCGGGGTGTAGACCTGTGTGTAAATCTGGCTCGGCACCCGGATGGTGAAGCTCGGGGCCGGGCCGTTCAGCTGCCTGACGACCTGTTCCGCAACACGGTCCGCCGTCGTGCGCAACTGATCGTCCGCCCGGTCGAGCAGGTAGTCGCGGAGCACCCAGACGCCGGCCACACCCATCACGGTCAGGCCGACGATGACCAGCACCAGCGTCCCCGAGATCAGCTTGACGCTCATCGGGGTGCGCCCCGGAATCGACCGCAACCCGGCCACGAACCCCGGCCGTGGTGAGTCCGCGCTCGGCGTGGCCGGTGCCTGCGTCGGACCCCCTGGCACGCCCGGCCCTCCTGGAACGCCCCCCGGTCCTCCTGTCACGTCCGACCTCGCAACGCCCAGCCCTCGCACGTCCGACCTCGTAACACCCGGCCCCGGCACGCCATGTCCAAGCACGTCCGGTCCTGGCACGCCATGCCCTATGACGTCCGGTCCTGGCTTTGGCACATCAGCCCATCTGGGCTCTGGGCCAGGCGCGCTCGTTCCCCCGGTGCGTGCCATCAGCTTGGATTCGGCGGCAAGCGGAGAATGTAGCCGACCCCGCGCAAGGTGTGGATGAGCCGCGGCTCCATGTTGTCGACCTTGCGTCGCAGTGCCGACACATAGGACTCGACGATCCCTGCGTCGCCGCGGAAGTCGTAGTTCCAGACGTGGTCGAGGATCTGGGCCTTGGACAACACCCGGCCCGCGTTCGCCATGAAGTAGCGCAGCAGTTTGAATTCGGTGGGCGAGAGCTGGATGGGCCGTCCGTTCCGCCAGACCTCGTGGCTGTCCTCGTCCAGCTCGATGTCGGCGAAGACCATGCGCGGCGACGGCTCTGCTGCGCCACCTCCGACGCGGCGGAGGACGGCGCGGATGCGGGCGACGACCTCCTCCAAGCTGAACGGCTTGGTGACATAGTCGTCGCCGCCGATCGTGAGTCCCTTGATCCGGTCCTGGAGGGCGTCGCGGGCGGTGAGGAAGAGCACCGGTGTGTGCGTTCCCCCCGAACGGAGCCGCCGGACGACGTCGAAGCCGTCGATGTCGGGCAACATCACGTCCAGCACGATCAGGTCCGGACGGTGACGCTGGGCGGCCTGCACCGCGTCCGCCCCGTTGGTGGCCGTGACCACCGCGAAGCCGGTGAAACGCAGGCTCCCGGCCAGGAGCTCCAGAATGTTGGGCTCATCCTCGACGACGAGCAGAAGCGCCTCCGGCGCCTTGCCGCCCGTCTCGCCGTTCAGCCCGGCGTTCAGCGACTGCTCAGCCAATGCCACGTTCCCCCTCCACCATCATCCCAGAGGCTTTCAAAGGAACCTGAAAGGATCCTGAACGTCCGCCGAGAGTTGGATGAGACCGCAACCAGGCGCTATCGGCCCAGGTCTGCGGCTTGGCTCAGCCGAGGTAGGCGGCTTGGCTCAGCCCAGGGCTGCGGCTTGGCTCAGCCAAAGTATTCGATGAATGGGGTGCTCTTGTTCTGCCCGGCCGCGGCTCCGACACCGGCGATCCCGGGGGTGCCGGGCCGGTGGTCGAGATCGCCGCCCTGGACCTTGCCGGTCTTGCGGGCCGGGCCGTACAGGGTGCGCCATGCCGAGCCGTTGTAGTGCAGGTACTGGGACCTGTTGCCGTTGGTCACGGGGATGATGACCACTCCGGACCTGCCGTCCGACGACATGGCGAGCCCGGCGGCGTTCCAGGGGGTGTTGATGGTCGTCCAGGACTTGCCGTTCCAGCGCATCAGCGCGTTCGGCAGCTGCGCGGTCTGGCTGACCCGGTCCAGATACACGTTGGTGGGCGAGGCCACGACGATCCGGTGCATGACGGCTCGGTAGGCGGGGGTGCCCATCGAGCCGGGAACGTTGATGCGCTTCCAGGACTTGCCGTTCCAGCGCAGCATGAACGCGGTGACCCCGATGCCGTCGGAGGTCGTTCCGGCAAGCCAGACGTCGTTCTTGCTGCGCACCTCGACCGCGGTGACGCTGCTGCTCGGCGGGAGCGGCACGTTGATCTTGATCCAAGCCTTGCCGTTCCAGCGCAGCACCGAGCTCAGGCCGCCAGCCGAGGAGTCGATCCCCGCCAGGGAGTAGGCCGTGCCGTCACGAGAGGCTGCGACCTGGAACGGCATCCCGACCACGGGGTAGGAGACCTTGCTCCATTTGGTGCCGTTCCAATAGAGGCCCACGGTGCGGTCGCTCAGGTTGAAGCCGACGATCCAGGCGCGCTTCGCACCGGCGGCCGCCACGTCGGTCGGCACGAATCCGACCGGGCTCGCCTGCCGGATCCAGGCCTTGCCGTTCCAGCGAACGATCATGGTCTTGGGGTTGAGGATCGAGCCCTGGGCTCCGATGGCCCAGCCGGCGCCCTTGTCCGCGAAGTCAACCCGGTCCAGGGTGCCGTTGTAGCTGAGCGCCTTGCTGCCGACGTTCCGCCAGGAGGCGGCCTCCGCCGGCGTCGCGATCGCGATCGCCCCCGCGCCGCAGACGACCGCCGTGGTCGCGGCGAGCACCGCTTTCGTTCGCATGTGTCCACTCCAAGATCAAGTCGAGGCGGGACAAAAGAGTACGGGAACGGTTACCTCCGGGTAAGTCCTCTTTATCCCTGGCCGCATCAGGCCTCCGCGTAAACCTGAAGACGCCCGGGCCAGAGGGCTCCGGGCGTCCGTCGTTCAGGTGCTGCTGTCGTTCTACGGGTGCTGTCGTTCAGGTGCTGCGGGGTGGGCTATTCGCCCTTCCAGACGGGCTTGCGCTTCTCGGCGAAGGCCGCCGGGCCCTCCTGGGCGTCCTTGGAGACGAACACCGGGATGGTGATCTCGCCCTGCTTCTTGAAGGCCTCGTCGGACGCCCAGTCGGCCGACTCGACGATGACCTTCTTGGTGGCGGCGAGCGCCAGCGGGGCGTTCTCGGCGACCTTCAGCGCCAGCTCCTTGGCCGCGGCCAGCGCCTCACCCGGCTCAGCGAGCCGGTTGACGAAGCCGAGCTCGGCCATCCGCTCCGCCGGGTACTTGTCGCCGGTGAGGGCGATCTCCATGGCGATGTGGAACGGGATGCGCTGTGGCAGCCGCAGCAGACCGCCACCCGCCGCGACCAGGCCGCGCTTGGGCTCTGGCAGCCCGAACTGGGCCTCCCTGGACGCAACGATCATGTCGCAGGCCAGCGCGATCTCGCACCCGCCGGCCAGGGCGTAACCCTCGATGGCGGCGATGAGCGGCTTGGCGGGCGGCTTCTCGGCGATGCCCGCGAATCCGCGGCCCTCCACGATCGGGTTGTCGCCCGTCAGGAAGCCCTTGAGGTCCATGCCCGCGCAGAACGTGCCGCCCGCACCCGTGAGCACACCGATCGACAGGTCCTTGCGGTCGTCGAGCTCCTCAAGGGCCGCCGCGATGCCCCTGGCCACGGCGCCGTTGACGGCGTTCCTGGCCTCGGGGCGGTTGATCGTGATGATGAGGACGGCGCCGTCCTCCTGGGTGAGAACAGCCTCTGACATTCAGTGCCTCACTTCGGCTGGAAGCGGATGCCACCGTCGAAACGGATGGTCTCACCGTTCATGTAGTCGTTCTCGATCAGGGACTTCACCAGGTGGGCGAACTCCGAGGCCTTGCCCATGCGCTTGGGGAAGGGCACCGGGGCGGACAGCTTGGCCTTGAACGCGTCCGCGGCCTCGCCCTCGCCGTAGATCGGGGTGTCGATGATGCCGGGGCAGATGGTGTTGACCCGGACGCCGATCGCGGCGAGGTCGCGCGCGGCGGGCAGGGTCATGCCGACAATGCCGCCCTTGGAGGCGGAGTAGGCGACCTGGCCGGTCTGGCCCTCCAGGGCCGCGATCGACGCGGTGTTGATGACCACGCCGCGCAGGCCGTCGGCGTCGGCGGGCTCGGTCTTCGCGATCGCCGCGGCGCCGATGCGCATCAGGTTGAAGGTGCCGATCAGGTTGACCTGGATGACCTTCTCGAAGGTCGACAGGTCGTGCGGGCTGCCGTCGCGGCCGACCGTCCGGGAGGCCCAGCCGATGCCGGCGCTGTTGACGACCACCCGCAGCGGCGCACCGGTGTCGACCGCGGCCTGGACGGCGCCCTGCACCGAGGCCTCGTCCGACACATCGGTCTTGACGAACACGCCACCGATCTCGTCGGCGAGGGCCTTGCCCTTCTCCTCGTTCAGGTCGGCGACGACTACCTTGGCGCCGTTGGCGGCGAGCTCGCGGACGGTGGCCTCACCGAGACCGCTCGCGCCACCGGAAACAACGGCGGAAACTCCGTTCAGGTCCATAAGCAGCACCTTACGTGAGGGACCGAATGTGGTTCGGGTGATGTTACCCACAGGTCACAATATGGGGAACGCCCGACCCCCCTGCCTTGACAGGTACCCCACATTCACGTGTGCCTTCATAGGACCGGCGGACAGATCTCAGGCGCGCTTCCGGATCACCGCACTGCCCCGTTCAAGGTCCACCTCGCTGCGTGGCGGCGCCCCGTCGTTCTCCTCGTCACGGAGAATCAGCGAGCTCCGCTTCTCGTCCAGCTGAGACCGCTTGGTCCCTTGGAAGAACGCGCTCAGCTCGTCCACCCCGACCGCAGAGATCCCGCGCCCCTGCTCATCCCGCCGCCAGGGCAGCCGCCACCGCCGGTTAGCCCACAAGCCCATCCGGTCGATCACGGCCAGCATCACCTACCCGAGCACCAATCCAGGAATGGTGAGCATAAGCATCAAACTCAACACCGCATCCGCCACACCCTTCCAACGGCACCACCACACCCCCGGTTCCGAGCCGCGCCCATGAGTCCGCGACCGCGACCGAGGCGCCGTGGCCGAGGCGCACACGTGACACCGAGGCCACGCGGCCCTGGCCATTGGGTGTCGCGTGACCGTGGCCGTGCCCTATGGGGCCGTGGCCGGGGCCCCGCCCGGGGGGCGGTGGCCATGGGGCCGTGGCCGTGGCGCCGTGGCCATGAGGCCGCGTGGCCGGGGCCGGGGCCGTAAGGCCGTGGTGACCAGGCCGCACACGGACGGCGGGGCCGTGGGGTCGGGGCTGTGGGGTCGGGGCTGTGGGGTCGGGGCTGTGGGAGCGCGGCGGGGGGCGGGGGGGGGGGGGGGGGGGGGCGCCGG
>NZ_JBIRAZ010000017.1:0-234582 GCF_044326415.1 Actinomadura sp. 6N118
GCTCGGGGGGTGGTTCGGGGGTGCGGGGGAGGGCGGGGAGGCCGTGGTGGCGGCGCACCAGCATCCATGCGGCGGCGGTGCCTGCGACGAGGCCGATGAGGGTCCAGGCGAGGGGGACGGCGCCGAGGCCGAACATCTTCAGTGCGGACGCGACGAGCACGAAGCCCAGTGCCCGGCGGATCAGGCCGCCCGGGGCGCGGGAGGAGATCTTGGAGCCGAGGTAGACGCCCGGGATCGAGCCGACCAGCAGGGCCGCGGTGACCTCCATCCGGAAGTCGCCGAACAGGAGGTGGCCCACGGCGGCGGCGAAGACCAGCGGGACGGCCTGGAGCAGGTCGGTGCCGACGAGCTGGTTGGCCTTGAGGGTGGGGTAGAGCGCCAGCAGCGCGACGATGATGAGGGAGCCGGAGCCGACCGAGGTGATGCCGACCACCAGGCCGCCGATCGCGCCGACGAGCACCGTCGGGAGCGGCCGGATGGTGATGTCCGGTGTCTCGCGGGCGGCCGGTTCGCCGGGCGCGGCGGTGCGGCGGTCCGCGCCGGTACGCCGCGCGGCCCGGTCGACGAGTGCCTGGTAGCCGCGGACGACGAGCCCGGCGGCCGCGATCAGGAGCGCGACGCCCATCGCCTTCTGGATGACGTCCTCGACCGCGGCACCCTCACCGAGGGCCCGCGCGATCAGCACCCCGGAGAACGCGGCGGGCACCGAGCCCACACACAGCCAGGCGACCAGCCGCATGTTGATCGTGCCCTGGCGGTAGTGCACGGCGCTGCCGACCGGCTTCATCACGGCCGCGGCCACCAGGTCGCTGGAGACCGCCGCGAGCGGGCTGACGCCGAAGAACGTCACGAGCATCGGCGTCATCAGCGCGCCGCCGCCCATGCCGGTGAGCCCGACGACGATGGCCACGAGGAACGAGCCGAACGCCATCGTCCAATCGAAGTCCATTGGCATGACCTACCAGGCATATAGGAAAAATAGAGGACCAGGGTAAGGGGTGCGCGAGCCGGGTTTGAACCCCTGGCTTCAGCGAGTGACCTGCGTCACTCGCCTCGGACCCATCCCTCGGCGACCAGGAGGTCGAGGACACGCTGGACGGCTTCGTCGGGGGACAGCGTGGAGGTGTCCAGGGACAGATCGGCGTCGGCCGGCTCCTCGTAGGGATCGGAGATGCCGGTGAATTCGGGGATCTGCCCCGCGCGCGCCTTGGCGTACAACCCCTTGCGGTCGCGGCGCTCGCACTCCTCCAAGGGAGTGGAGACGTGGACGAGGACGAAGTCGCCGACGGCCGAGACCATGCGCCGGACCTCGGCGCGGGTGGCCGCGTACGGGGCGATGGGTGCGCAGATCGCGACGCCGCCGTGCCGGGTGACCTCGGCGGCCACGTAGCCGATGCGGCGGATGTTGAGATCGCGGTCGGACTTGGAGAACGTGAGCCCCGCCGACAGGAGCCGCCGGACGACATCGCCGTCCAGGAGGCTGACCGTGCGGCCACCGCGTTCGACCAGGGCGTCGGCCAGGCCGCGCGCCACCGTCGACTTGCCCGAGCCGGACAGCCCGGTGAAGAACACGGTGAGACCGCGCTCGTGCTTGGGCGGCCGCGCGACGGCCAGCTCGGCGGCCACCGCAGGCGTGGTGAACCAGTCCGGGATCGGCTCGCCGCGGTCGAGCAGCTCGTTCAGCTGGTCCTGGGACAGCTCGGCCTGGACGTGGTCGGGTTCGATGCGGGCCACCGGCCGCCACACCTCGACGTCCGCGTCGTACGCCCAGGGCTCCGGCGTGACCACCGGGACCGCCGTGCCCTCGACATCGGCCTCCGCGAGGAGGTGGGTGGCGCCGTACGCGGCGGCCACGTGCGAGCGCAGAATCGTGTCACGGTCGTCGTCGATGTCGTGCCGCACCAGCGGGACGGGGATGATCTGCGTCCCCTCGGGCAGCTCCTTGCGCACGGCCAGGAGTGCCCGGACGAGGGCCTCGTCATGCTCGCCGCCCAGCAGCGGGAGCAGGAGCACCTGCGCGTTCAGCCGCTCGGCGACCTGCCTGAGCTGGCCGAGCTGCTTGCGGTGGAGCGGATCGCGGGAGGCCACCGCCAGCACCGGCCCGTCCGCCTTCTTGACCTCGTCGGGACGGCGGCGCATGGAGTGGAACGGCCCGTGCGCGGGTGCCCGCAGCGCCTCCAGCGGACCGGCCAGCTTCCAGGCCTGGGTGGTGGGGTCCTGCCATGCCTCGGCGACCTGCAGCACGGCCAGCGGGACGCCCTCCGGATCCTGGAGAACGAGGCGCTCCTCCGCCGTCAGCTCCTTGGGCACCGAGAGCGTGACCGGGACGGGCCAGGGAGTGCCGTCGGCCAGTCGCCCACCCGCGATCACCATGGCTGTGTCGAACGAGCCGAGGAAGCCGGTGAGCGGCCGGTAGACCCCGGCCAGCAGGAGCTCCAGGTCGGCGAGCTCGGCCGGCCCCGGGGTCCAGATGGGCAGGCCGCGCAGTGTGTCGGGAAGGCCGGCTTCGGCAGTCACCGCGGTCTCCGATCCTGCCCGGTGACGACGCCGGGCTGGTGCAGGTCAGTGTCTCCTGAGGATGTCCCCAGGCCTCGCAAAAAATACTGCTGCGTGACCAGTGCTTGCACCCCGGCGAGCCGTGGCCGGAAGCGGCGTGGTTCAGATGACTCTGGCGAACCGGTTTTCCGGCTTGCGGATGACCAGCGTCGTCTCGCTGTGCTCGGCGGTGAGACGGCCCCGGCTGAGCGCCGCCACCAGGCGGCATAGGCGGCCGGCGAGGCCGGTTCCGGCCGCGAGGGCGTTCAGCGAGTCGTGCGAGGTGTACTCCTCGGCGATCACCAGGCCGCGCATCACGCAGTACCACTGCATGCCCTGCCGCGACGCCACCCGCTCGTAGATGCCGCGTGGCGGCACGTCGGTGTGCCCGTTCAGGACGGTGCCGGCGGCTACGGTGCGGGCCACGGCGCCGGCCACGACACCGGGACCGGCCTTCTCGGTCTGGCCCTGCTCGGTCTCCGCCTCCACCACGTCGGCCTTCTCCTTCTTCTCCTCATCCTCTTCGTTCTGTGCCGGATCGGGATGTGCGTGCCGTTCGCGGGCAGGGAGGCGGCTCCAGATGGGGCCGCTCAGCCACCGGGGCAGCTTCCGGTCGAGGAAGCCGAACGCGGTGTTGCGGTCGCGGATGCGGACCAGGAGCAGGCCGCCCGGTTTGAGTGCGGCCACGAACCGGTCGAGCACGAGCTCGGCGTTCGGGACCCGTTCGATGAGGTAGGTCGCATGCACGATGTCGTAGGCGCGGGGCGGCATCGGCACCGTCCGCAGGTCGCCGAGATGCCACGCGTCCAGGTCGGTGCGCCGGCTGGCGTGGGCGCGCAGGGCGGGCGCGTCCAGGTCGACCCCGATGACCTGACGTTCGCGGGCACCGAGGTCCAGGCCATGGCCCCATCCGCAGCCCGCCTCCAGGATGTGGATGCGCTGCAGGGGCTTGTCATGCGCGTACTGGCGGGCGCGTTCGGAGAACAGATCGCCGTCGTTGACCGGCGGCCTACGCAGATCGGTCACAAGTACTCAGCGTAATCGCATGACTGCGCACTGTCCGCTATTTACCGCATTCTTTGGCATGGCGCGTGTCGGACCGGCGGGGCGGTTCGCAGTCGTGGCCCGTCGCAGTCGTGGTCGGTCTCAGTCTTGGCCGGTCGCAGTCGTGGCCTGTCTCAGTTGTGGCCGGAGGACACGTCCAGGTCACGCGGGGTCATGAGCCAGACCACCGTGGCGGTGGCGATCAGCAGGGCGCCGCCCGCGAGGCCTGCCCACTGCAGCGACTCGGTGAAGGCCGCCTGGGCCCGTGCGGCCAGCTCGGCGCCGGCGGCCCCCGCCTCCCGCGCGACGTCCATGGCGCCGCCGAGCGACTCGCGGACGGACCCGGCGGCCGGCCCGGAGACACCTTCGGACGCGAGCTGCTCGGTGGAGAGGTCACTGCGGTAGACGGCGGCGGCCACGCTGCCGAGTACCGCGACGCCGAGGGCGCCGCCGAGTTCGTAGCTGGTCTCCTCGACGGCCGCCGCGCTGCCCGACTTCTCCGGCGGCGCGCCCGCCATGATCACGGCGGACGCGATGGCGAGCGAGCCGAGGCCGACGCCGACCAGGCCCAGCGAGATCGCGACCGCGAGATAGTTCAAGGGCTCCGGCCAAAAGAAGATCACCAGATAGCCGGCACCGGTGACCGCGAGCCCGCCCGCGAGCACCACACGTGCGCCGATCCGGGACGCCAGCGCTGGCGCCAGCGGCGACGCGATCGCCGCGCCGACGGCCTCGGGCAGCAGCCGCAGCCCGGTCTCCAGCGGCGAGTAGCCCTGGACGAGCTGCATCCACTGCGCCATGAGCAGCATGGTCGCCGCCATCGCGATGCTGACGGTGAGCGCGGCCAGCACACCCGCGCTGAACGCCGGCCGCCGGAACAACCGGATCTCCAGGATGGGGTCGGGCCGTCGCAGGCACCGGCGCAGGAACCAGCCGAGCGTCACGACCGCGACCGCCGCCGACACCAGGGCTCCGGTGTCGCCGAAGCCGTCCTTGCCGAAGTGCTTGATCGCGTACACCAGCGTGACCATGCCGACGATGGACAGCGTGGTGCCGAGCGCGTCCCAGCGACCCGGCCGGGGGTTGCGCGACTCCGGCAACAAGATGAGCCCGGCGACGATCGCGACGACCATGACCGGCACGTTCACCAGAAAGGCCGAGTGCCAGGAGAAGGTTTCCAGCAGGACGCCGCCCAGGATCGGGCCGAGCGCGCCGCCGAGCGCGGCCATCGTGGCCCAGACCCCCAGCGCTGTCGCGCGTTCCTTCGGATCAGTGAACAGGTTGCGGATCATCGACAGCGTGGACGGCATGATCATCGCGCCGCCGACGCCGAGCAACGCCCGGAGCGCGATGACCTGGACGGTGCTGTCCACGATCAGGACTCCGGCGGAGGCCAGCCCGAAGATCGCGAAGCCGGTGAGCAACATGCGCTTGCGGCCCCACCGGTCACCCAGATTGGCGACGGTGACGAGCAACCCGGACACCACGAGCGCGTAGACGTCGACCATCCACAGCAGGCCGACCGAGTCGGGCCGCAGGTCGGCCGAGATCTCGGGCAGCGCCACGTTCAGGACGGTCATGTCCATGACGACGAGCAGCAGGCTCGCCGACAGGACCGCCAGTCCCGCCCAGCGCCGCGGATGCGGCGGCGGCACCGCGGCGGCGTCGACGGTGGTCTGAGTGATGGTCATGGGGTGCCTCCGGCTCCGGTGCCGTTCAGGAAGGTCTCGAGGACGAGCTGATCCAGGTCGCGGCGGGCGACGTTGCCGTAGCGGAGGCTGTCGCGGGCCGCGACGAGGAGGCCGTAGACCGTGAAGCCGATCCAGCGGACGGGCAGGTCTGAGCGGAGCACGCCGGCCCGCTGGGCTGCCGCGTAGAAGGCGACCTCGCGCTCTTCGAGCTCGTTGGCGCGGGCGACCAGATCGGGCATCTCGGCTATGAAGTAGTCAGTGAGCGCGAAGCCGTACTGGTCGGCGTCGATGACGAAGAGACGCATCAATGTGCGCAGCGCCGCGATGATCTGCTCTGGGTCGCCGGAGGCGGCCGCCTCGGCCATCCTCGCCTCGTTCTGGGCCGCCTCCCAGCTGTCGAGGGAACGTTCGCCCAATACGTGGATGAGGTCCTCGCGGCTGGCGAAGTGGCGGTGCAGGGTCGCCCGGCTCGTGCCGATCGCCTCGGCGAGCCGGGCCATCGAGGCCGTGGGCTCCTTGTTCAGGTGCTTGATCGCCGCAGCGATGATCTTCTCTGAGTTAGACATCGGCGTTCCAAGTGAGACGATTTTGTCTCATCCTACACGAAGTTGTCTCATTCTGGGTCGCCTGCGCGGGGTCGTCGCCCGCGCGGTGTGTCAGTGCGGGCGCGTAGGCTGGAGAGTGCTACTGGGGATCATTGGATTTCCCGGATTTTCGGGCTGCCCCGCGGTTGTGCGGGGGGTGTCCGCGCGGGCCGGCGTGGCCCGGCGGCGTGAACGAGTAACGGGCGATGATGACGCTTTCTGGACTTGTTGATCTTGCGTGTACCGACCCTGGGCTGAAGCGTGCTCTCTCGCAGGCGCGAGACGACCACGAGATCGTGGCGCCGCCCTCGTTCTGGCCGATCCTGGGTGCAGCCCTGGCCCGGGCCAGCAAGAACGGCGCCCGCAGCGAAGCAAGGGATGCCGTTCTTGCAGCGGGGGGCTCGGGGGGTCGTCCCCCCGAGGGTGGAGACAACCGGGGTGTGGTTCTGGCGGTCACTGCCACCGGGCGGGAGGCCGAAGACCTCGCGGCGGCGTTGACGAGCCTGCTCGACCCCGAGCGGGTCGCGCACTTCCCGGCGTGGGAGACGCTGCCCCACGAGAAGCTGTCGCCGCGTTCGGACACGGTCGGCCAGCGCCTCGCGGTGTTGCGGCGGCTGACGAACCCCACCGTGGACGATGGGTCAGGCGGGCCACTGGATGTGGTGGTGACGCCGATCCGGGCTGTGCTCCAGCCGATCGTGTCGGGGCTCGGCGAACTGGAGCCGGTGCGGTTGCGCGGCGGCGAGGACGCCGAACTGGAGGACGTGGTGCGGCGGCTCGTCGATGCCGGTTACCACCGGGTCGACCTGGTGGAGAAGCGCGGTGAGATCGCCGTGCGCGGCGGCATCCTCGATGTCTTCCCGCCGACCGAGGAGCACCCCCTCCGGGTGGAGTTCTGGGGCGACACGGTCGAGGAGATCCGTTACTTCAAGGCCGCCGACCAGCGTTCGCTCGAGGTCGCCCCGGACGGCCTGTGGGCGCCGCCGTGCCGCGAGCTGCCGCTGACGCCCGAGGTGCGCGAACGCGCCAAGCTGCTCGCCGAGGAGCACCCGGCGCTGGAGGAGGTCCTCGGCCGGATCGCCGACGGCGACACGGTCGAGGGGATGGAGGCGTTCTCGCCCGTCCTCGCCGACCGCATGGAGCTGCTCACCGACCTGCTCCCGAAGGGCTCGACCCTTCTGGTGTGCGAGCCGGAGCGCATCCGCACGCGGTCGGTCGAGCTTGTGCGGACGAGCCAGGAGTTCCTTGAGGCGAGCTGGGTCAACGCGGCCGCCGGGGGAGAGGCGCCGATCGATCTCGGCGCCGCCGCGTTCCGTTCGCTGGAGGAGGTGCGCGAGCACAGCAACGAGCTGGGCTTGCCGCGCTGGTCCATCACGGCGCTCAACCCCGAAGGAGACGCGCTCCAGCTGAGCGTGCACGCCGCCGAGGCATATCGGGGCGACACCGCGCGCGTGATAGGCGACCTCAAGGGCTGGATCTCCGATGGCTGGCGGGTCGCCCTCGTCACGCCCGGCCATGGTCCGGCCGAACGCCTCGTCCAGCTGATGGGCGAGGAAGGACTGGGCGCCAGACTCACCGACCTGCCGCAGCCGCCCGAGCCTTCGCTGGTCAACGTGACCACCGGCCTGCTTGAGCACGGCTTCACGATGGAGTCGGTCAAGCTGGCCGTGCTCACCGAGTCCGACCTGTCCGGGCAGAAGTCGTCCACCAAGGGCTTGCTGCGCATGCCGTCACGGCGGCGGCGCGGCGGCATCGACCCGCTGCAGCTGCGCACCGGTGACTACGTGGTGCACGAGCAGCACGGCGTCGGCCGGTACGTAGAGATGGTCAGCCGCACCGTTCAGGGCGCGACGCGTGAATACCTCATCCTCGAATACGCCAAGAGTGACCGGCTGTTCGTCCCGACCGACCAGCTGGAGGAGCTCACCCGCTACGTCGGCGGCGAGGCGCCCAGTCTCCACCGACTCGGCGGCGCCGAGTGGGCCAAGGCCAAGTCGAAGGCGCGCAAGGCCGTCAAGCAGATCGCCGGGGAGCTGATCCGGCTCTACTCGGCGCGGATGGCCTCACCGGGGCACGCGTTCGGCGCGGACAGCCCGTGGCAGCGTGAGCTGGAGGACGCGTTCCCGTACGTGGAGACGCCCGACCAGCTCGCCGCCATCGAGGAGGTCAAGGAGGACATGGAGAAGCCGATCCCGATGGACCGGCTGATCTGCGGCGACGTCGGCTACGGCAAGACCGAGATCGCGGTGCGCGCCGCGTTCAAGGCGGTGCAGGACGGCAAGCAGGTCGCGGTGCTGGTGCCGACCACGCTGCTGGTGCAGCAGCACATGTCGACGTTCGCCGAACGGTTCGGCGCGTTCCCGGTCACGGTCAAGCCGATCAGCCGGTTCCAGACCGACAAGGAGATCGAGGAGACGTTGCGCGGCGTCGCTGAGGGCAGCGTGGACGTGGTGGTCGGCACCCACCGCATCCTGTCCTCGCAGACTCGCTTCAAGAACCTCGGCCTCGTCGTCATCGACGAGGAGCAGCGTTTCGGCGTCGAGCACAAAGAAGAGCTCAAGCGGCTGCGGACGCAGGTCGACGTGCTCGCCATGTCCGCCACCCCGATCCCGCGCACGCTGGAGATGGGCCTCACCGGCATCCGCGAGATGTCGACCATCCTCACCCCGCCGGAGGAACGGCACCCGATCCTCACGTTCGTCGGCCCGTACGAGGAGAAGCAGATCGCCGCGGCCATCCGCCGGGAGCTGCTGCGCGAGGGCCAGATCTTCTTCGTGCACAACCGGGTGCGGTCGATCAACCGGGTCGCCGCCACGATCCAGCAGCTCGTGCCGGAGGCGCGGGTCGCGGTCGCGCACGGCCAGATGAACGAGCACGAGCTCGAAAAGGTCATGGTCGACTTCTGGGAGAAGAACTTCGACGTCCTCGTCGCGACCACGATCGTGGAGTCCGGGCTCGACGTCCCCAACGCCAACACGCTCATCGTGGACCGTGCCGACATGTACGGCCTCTCGCAGCTGCACCAGCTGCGCGGCCGGGTCGGTCGCGGCCGCGAGCGTGCGTACTCCTACTTCCTCTACCCGCCGGAGTCGCCGCTGACCGAGACGGCGCACGAGCGGCTCGCGACGCTGGCACAGCACACCGAGATCGGCGCCGGCATGTACGTGGCGATGAAGGACCTGGAGATCCGCGGCGCGGGCAACATCCTCGGCGCGGAGCAGTCCGGGCATGTCGCGGGCGTCGGCTTCGACCTCTACGTGCGGATGGTCGGTGAGGCGGTCCGGGATCTCAAGGAGGGCGGCGGCGTCCGGGAGATGCCCGAGACCAAGGTCGAGCTGCCCGTGGACGCGCACCTGCCGCACGAGTACGTGCCGGGCGAACGGTTGCGCCTCGACGCCTACCGGCGGATCGCGGCGATCGTCGCCGACGACGAGATCGGTGCCGTGCACGAGGAGCTCAAGGACCGGTTCGGCCCGCTGCCAGTGCCCGTGCTCAACCTCCTGGAGGTCGCGCGATTCCGGGCCAAGGCGCGCAAGGCCGGGCTCACCGAGATCACGCTGCAGGGCAACTTCGTGAAGTTCGCCCCGGCCGACCTGCCGGACTCCAAGCAGGTACGGCTGCAGCGGCTCTACCCCAAGAGCATCCTCAAGCCCGCCACCAATACGCTGCTTGTGCCCACCCCCAAGACGGCACCGCTCGGTGGACGTCCGCTGCGGGACCAGGAGCTGCTCAAGTGGGCCACAGACCTGGTCGAGGCACTGTTCCTGGAGGCCGCTCGGGTCTGAGCCCCGGCTGTAAGCTGACGAACTCGGAAGTGATCACGAACGACGGGGTCACGGATCGGATGGGACTGCTGTGCTGGGAACAACTGTGAAGGTGGTGCTCGCGGGGGTGCTGCTCACCGGGGCCCTCGCGGGCTGCGGCGACGGGCCGGTCAAGATGGGCGCCGCGGCGGTCGTCGGCGACGACCGCATCAGTACCTCCAAGCTCGACCAGGCGGTGCTCGACTGCCAGCGGCAGTTCAAGAACGACCAGGTGGCCAACCAGGTCCGGGCGGCACTGGAGAGCCAGCGGCAGCAGCAGCCCATGTCGGGCGAACCCGCCGACTGCAGTCCACGGTCCGCGCTCGACACGATGGTCAATTTCGAGGTCGCCGCCGCGGCTGCCAAGACCGCCGGGGTGTCGGTGACGGAGGGCCAGGTCGACCAGATGATCGGCCTGATGGGCCAGCAGGCCCCGGCCGAGTCCATCGTGGTGGCCCTCGGGATGCCGAAGGAGTTCACCCGTGACGTCGCCCGGATGAACGCCGCGCAGAGCCTGATCCTGCAGAAGCTCGGGGCCGACGGCAACCAGCAGAGCCCTGCGACGCTCCAGGCGCGGCAGCAGGCCCTGGCGATGTTCCAGCAGGCCGCGGGCAAGCTCGACATCCGGATCAACCCGCGCTTCGGCTCGTTCGACGAAAGCCGGATGACCGTCACGCCCGTCACCACCCGCCTGTCCGCCACCGAATCGGGTGTGCGCTGACCATGAACCTGACCCTGCGACCATGAGCCTGACACTGTGACGATGAGCCTGACACTGCTGGCCACTACCCACCGGGTCGCGCCCGGGTTGCTCAGCTGGAAAGCGTGGGAGACGCTGCGCTCAGCCGCCCGGGTGCTCGCCCGCGACGACCATCCGCTGCTGCCGTACCTCCATGAGGCGGGCGTCCACGTGGAGCAGGTCGCCGAGCCAGATCCCGCCGGGCTGGTCGCGGCGGCACGTGCCGGCGAGGGTGTCGTATGGGTGGCCGACCCGGACGGCGATGAACGGCTGATGCGCGAGATCGGCCAGCTTGTGCTCAACGACCCGGTCGACATCGAGGTCCTGCACGGTTCGTACGACCTGCCGGGGGCGCGGCTGCTCGACCTGGTCTCGGTCATGGACACGCTGCGCCGTGACTGCCCCTGGGACGCCAAGCAGACCCATGCCTCGCTCGTTCCCTACCTGTTGGAGGAGGCCTACGAGGTCGCCGACACGGTCGAGGACGGTGACCTCGGCGCGCTGCGGGAGGAACTGGGCGATGTGCTGATGCAGGTCGCGTTCCACTCCGTGGTCGCCGCGGAACGCACCGACGAGACGGCTTTCACCATCGACGACGTCGCGGCCGGCATCGTCGACAAGCTCGTCCGGCGGCACCCGCATGTCTTCGGCGACGTGACCGTGTCGGGCGCCGACGAGGTCAACGCCAACTGGGAGCAGATCAAGGCCGCCGAGCGGACGGCCAAGAGCGGCGAGACCGCCTCCGTCTTCGACGGCGTGCCGATGGGTCAGCCCGCGCTGACCCTGGCCGCTCAGCTCCAGCGCCGGGCCGAACGCGCCGAAGCACCCGCTGAGCTGTCCGAACAGATCGCCTCTGGCCGCGCGGCGTCCGGAAGTACGGCGTCTGGAAGTACGGCGTCTGGAAGTACGGCGTCCGGAAGTACGGCGTCTGACCCGGCCGAATCCGGTCAAGCCGACGACATCGGTGCGCGGCTCTTCGGCCTGGTTCGTGAGGCACGCGCGGAAGGCCGTGACCCTGAGGCGGAATTGCGCGCCGTCTCGCGGGTATTCCGCGAGCGTGTCCAGGACTGGGAGCGCGCGCAAAAGGAATGACGGCACGTTCACCGGGCGCCGGAGTTCACACCGGCGCAGGTGGACCACGCGCGGGGCGCTCATCGCACGCGATCTGCTCGACCAATGGCGTGATCTGGCGCGCAAGATCGTAGATGGGGTGGTCTTGCGAGGTACGTCCGTTTACGCTGAGCGCGTGCTGGCTGGGACCGGAGGGCGCGGTGGTCGTGGAGGCGCCGGGCAGAAGGCCCGTGCGATCAGAGGCCTCAGTGGTCTTGCGCTGCTCGCGGGCGTGCTTGTCGCGTTGATGATTCTGCCCACGGCGTGCACGGTCGGCGTCGGGGCGCGCGACACCTCGACGTGGTTCCAGAGCGAGCCGTACGACCTCAACACCTCGGGCGTGCCGCTGCGTTCCAAAATCCTGGCTGCGGACGGCTCGACGATCGCCACGTTCTACTACCAGAACCGCGTCGACGTCCCGCTCAACAAGATTGCGCCGATCGTCCGGCGCGCGGTGCTGGCGATCGAGGACAGCCGGTTCTACGAGCACGGCGCGCTCGACTCCAAGGGCACGTTGCGCGCGCTGGCCAGCAACCTCGGATCTGGCGAGGTGACACAGGGCGGGTCGGGCATCACCCAGCAGTACGTGAAGAACCTGCTGCTCGCACAGGCCGAGTCACGGGAGCAGGCACAGGCGGCCAAGGAGATCAGCGCGGTCCGCAAGGTCCGGGAGCTGCGGTACGCGGTGGCGATGGAGAGGAAGTTCTCCAAGGACGAGATCTTCCGGCGCTACCTCAACATCGCCTACTACGGCGACGGCGCGTACGGCATCGAGGCTGCGGCCCGGCACTACTACAACAAGCCCGCGTCCCGGCTGAACCTGAACGAGGCCGCGACGCTCGCCGGTGTCATCCGTTACCCGTACGCCTACGACCCGACACGCTATCCGGGCCGCGCCAAGGAACGCCGCAACATCGTCCTTCAGCGGATGGCCGACCTCGGCTGGCTCGACCGCCGTACGGCCACTGCCACCGCCGCCCAGGACTTGAAGCTCAACCCGCACGACACGCCCAACGGCTGCGTCACGAGCAAGGCACCGTTCTTCTGCGACTACGTGCAGCGCGAGATACTCACCAACCCCGTGTTCGGCGCGACGCCGAAGGCGCGGGAGCGGCTGCTCAAGCGCGGCGGCCTGACCATCCACACCACGCTGGACTGGCAGACGCAGAAAGCCGCGCAGCGCGCCGTCGACAACCACGTCCCGCGGAAGAACTCCGCGCGCAAGGCCGCCGCCGAGTCGCTCGTCGAGCCCGGCACCGGCGAGATCAAGGGCATGGTCGTCGACCGCAAGCTCGGCTCGGACAAGGTGCGCGGCAAGACATGGATCAATTTCGCCGCCGACGCCAGCCACGGCTCCAGCATCGGCATGCAGGCCGGGTCCACGTTCAAGGCCTTCACGCTGGCCGCCGCACTCGAGGACGACATGCCGTTCGGCACGCGGCTGATGGCGCCGCGCCGCTTCACCCCGACCGGCTACCGCAACTGCAAGGGCCAGCGGATCGGCGACCCGTCGGCCTCGCTGCGCAACAGCGCCGACGGTGAGGGCGGCCGCAGCTTCAGCTTGACGACGGGCACGCAGCACTCGGTCAACACGTTCTTCCTGGCGTTGCAGCGCGAGGTCGGCCTGTGCGAGACGGTCAAGATGGCCGAACGGCTGGGCATGCGGCAGGCCAGCGGCAAGCCGATGGAGCAGTTCGCCTCGTTCACCCTCGGGTTCAACACGGTGTCACCGTTGCGGCTCGCGGCGGCGTACGCGGCGTTCGGCGCCAGGGGCAAGTACTGCTCGCCGATCGCCATCAAGCGCATCACCGACGCGACCGGCAAGCCGGTCAAGGTGCCGGGCGCTGGATGCAAGCAGGTTATGGACAAGGGCGTCGCCGACGCCGTCAACTACGTGATGCGCGGCGTGCTCACCAAGGGCACCGCGCGCGGCATGGGCATCGGCCGCCCCGCCGCCGGCAAGACGGGCACGGTGGACAACTTCTCCGCCGCCTGGTTCGCGGGCTACACCCCGGACCTGGCCTCGGCGGTCTGGGTGGGCGATCCGCGCGGCGGCTACCGGTACCCGATGACCAGCCTGTGCATGGACGGCACCTGCTACGGCGCCGTCTTCGGGGCCACGATCCCGGCGCCCATCTGGCAGGACAGCATGGCCGGTGCTCTGTCGGGCCGGGACGCGACCTCGTTCCACCGGCCGCCCTCGCACTACTTCAGCAAGGGGACGGGCGAGGACAAGGTCAAGATCCCCGACGTCCGCGGCATGAAGCTCAGCGCGGCGATCGCCAGGCTCCGGGCCGCCGGGTTCCGCGTCAGCCTCGGACGGCCGGTGGACTCCGACAAGTACAAGAAGGGCACGGTCGCGGAGATGGAGCCCGGCCCGGGATCGGCCGAGCCCGGCGACACCATCACGCTGCGGCTCAGCAAGGGTGGCAAGAAGAAGCCCTCCGACCGGGACCCGAGACGCCTGGAGCCGCCGGACTGACCCGGCCTGCGGGACTGATCCGGCCTGCGGACTGACCCGCCGTGGGGCTTTGACCTGCCGGTTCGCTGGGTAGATCATTCGGCGGGCAGAGAGCACGCTGATCGGGGGGGATCGCCATGCGAGCCATCGCCGTATCCGAATTCGGCGCCACCCCAGCGCTGATGAGCCTGCCGGTGCCGGTACCAGGCCCGGGCGAGATGCTGGTCAAGATGGTCGCCGCCAGCCTCAACCCGACCGACTGGAAGATCTGCGATGGGATGCTCAAGGACGAGGTCGACCACGCGTTCCCATTGATCATGGGGATGGACGGGGCCGGGGTGGTCGAGGCGGTCGGCGAGGGGAAGGCACCCTTCGGGCCGGGTGACCAGGTCTACGGCCAGTTCTTCCTGCCGCCGCGCGGGCTGGGCAGTTTCGCCGAGTTCGCCATCGCGGCGCCGGGGGCCGCCGTGGCGAAGATGCCCGACAGCATGATCTACAGCCAGGCCGCGGCGGTGCCCACCGCGACGATGACCGCGTTCAACATGGTCGAGACGGCCGGGGTGGACGTGGGCCACACCGTGCTGATCGTGGGCGCGACCGGTGGCGTCGGCCAGTCCGCGGTCCAGCTGGCCGCCGGCCGCGGCGCCAAGGTCATCGCGACCGCGCACAGCGACATGGCGGACGAGATGCGCCGTCTCGGTGCCGCCGAGACCGTCGGCTATGGCAGAGCCGATCGGCCTGGTGACGTCAGCGAGCAGGTGCTCCGTCTGCTCTCCAGCGGCATCGACGAGATCATCGACCTGGTGAGCGACCAGGCGGGTGTGGAACGGCTCGCGGGCCTGCTCCGCCTCGGCGGTACGTACATCAGCTCGGTCTGGGGGGTGCACCCGGACAAGATGGCGGCCCACGCGCTGCGCGGGCTCAACTTCGACAACGAGGCGAGCCCGGCACTGCTGGCGCAGATCGCCGGACTCATCGACGCGGGCAGGCTGCGCGTCAGAGTGCAGGAGGAGGTCTCGATCGAGGACGCACCCGCCACGATCGCCCGCGCCCGCGCCGGCGGTTCCCGCGGCAAGACCGTGATCCGCTTCTGACGAGATGGCCGCGGGATGGGTCAGAGTCTTCCTGGCGTGGCAGGCTCGGCGTCGGGGTGCTCGGTGTCCCAGCGCCTGCGGGCCTCCCCGATGGCGGCCTTGTTCTCACGGGACCAGTCGGACAGGGTGACGATGGTCTCGCCGAGGCTGCGTCCCATCTCCGTGAGGCGGTAGTCCACCTGGGGCGGGACGGTCGGGTAGGCGTTCCGCTCGACGAGGCCGTCCCGGCACAGGCGCTTCGTCGTCAGCGTCAGCATTCGCTGCGAGATCCCCGGAATCGCTCGCTCCAGCTCACGGAACCGCCGCACGCCCTTCGACAACTCCACGAGCACCAGCACGGTCCACCGGTCGCCGATCCGGTCGAGCAGCTCGCGGATACCGCAGTCGTCATCGCCACACGGCCCCAGGGGAGCGGGTGCGTTGACCTGGGCGCTTACGGGCGTGTTCGTGACTGACACGGGAGTGCCTCCTTACGGCCGCGCCGATTTGCGCGGATGCTCGGATCTGTCGTCTTCAGATCAAACTTAAGGAGTGTCCCGATGATTCTTGTCACCGGTGTGTCCGGAGGGCTGGGCGGCCTGATCCTGGAAGGTCTGTCCGCGTTCGACGGCCTGGAGGTGGTCGCGGGCACGCGGGCGGGCGACGGGACGACCGCGCGGCGGATCGATTTCGACGCCCCGGCGACGTTGGCGGAGGGTTTCCAGGGCGTGGACGTGCTGGTGTTCGTCTCGGCCGGGTTCGCCGAGGACGACGTGGTGCTCGCCCGCCACGGCGCCGTCGCCGACGCGGCCGCGGCGGCGGGAGTCCGGCATGTGATCTACACCAGCCTCGCGGGCTCGGGCGACTTCATGAGCATCGCGCTTCCGCACCGCTGGACCGAGGCGCGCCTGGCCAAGGGCCCGTTCGACGTGACCATCCTGCGCAACGGCCTGTACACCGACCTGCCGGTCGGCCTGGCCGTGATGGGCGCAGGTCCGGCAGCCGACTCTGGTGTCTTCGCGGCCCCGCTCGGCAGCGGCCGCGTCCCGGTCGTGGCCAAGGAGGACCTCGCCGACGTGGCCGTACGCATCGCGGCCGAGACCGAGCGAGACCTCGCGGCGGACCACCGGAGCCGGCACGCGGGCAAGACCTACGAGCTCGAAGGCGTCAGCGCGATCGGCGGCGACGACATCGCCGCCATCCTGACCACGGCACTCGGACGTCCCGTCGATTACCAGACCGTCTCCCTCTCCGACACACGTGCCCTGCTGGCGGGCAGCGGCTTGGAGCCCTACCAGATCGGCCACACGCTCTCGCTGTTCTCCAACATCAAGGCGGGCGTCCTCGAAGGCCACGACACCGACCTGACCACCCTCCTGGCGGCCGATCCCCGGCCCGCCCGGGAGGCCATCGCCCAGGCCGTCCAGCCGGTCGCGGCGGCCTCCTGAGCAGGAGGAACAAAAGACTCCTCGGGCTGGTTGTACGGGCGTTCCACATGATCGAGGGGAGGTCGCATGACGACCTACGAGGACTACCAGCGCGCCACGGTGTTCTTCGACGCGAAGGACTACATCTCGGCCGCGCGGATCCTGACCCCGATCGTGGCCGACGACCCGTCCAACCGCGCGGCCGTCGAGCTGCTCGGCCGGGCCTACTTCCACAGCGCCCAGCTGAGCCGTGCCGAGGAGACCTTCCGCCGGCTGGTCGAGCTCGACCCCGGCAACGGCTGGGCGTACGAGGCGCTCGCCCGTTCGCTGGAGCGCCAGTCCCGCCACGACGAGGCCGCCCGCCACCGCAAGCTCGCCCAGGCCATGGGCAGCGACACGTCGATCGAGATCGAGGTCTCCGTCACCGCCGGCAACCTCGCCTGATCTCCAGCTCTCGCGGAGCCCGATCTCTAGCTCTCGGGGAGGCGGAGGAGGAAGCGGACACCATCGGCGTTGTCCTCGCGGTCGGTGATGGTGAGGGTGCCGCCGTGGGCGGCGGCGATGTCGCGGGCGATGGCGAGGCCCAGGCCGGTGCCGCCCGCGTCGCGGTGGACGCCTTCGGCTAGGCGGGAGAAGCGTTGGAAGACGCGGTCGCGGTCGCTGGGGGAGATGCCCGAGCCGTCGTCGATGACCTCGACCTGGGCCCCGTCCGGCACGTTTCGGACGATGACGGTCAGGGTGGTGGCCGCGTGGCGGTCGGCGTTGTCGATGAGGTTGGTGAAGAGGCGGGCGAGCTCGTTGCGGCCGCCCTGGACGATGACGGTGTCGTCGCCCTCGATGGTGACCCGGGTACGGCGGGGGCGGCGGAGGATCTCCTGGTCGGCGAGCTCATGGAGGTCGACGGGCTCGCGTATGAGGCCCTCCTGGGAGTCCAGGCGGGTCACGGCCTGCAGGTCGTCCACGACGTCCTGCAGGCGTTCGGTGCTCTTGAGGATGGCCTGGAGGGTCTCGCGGACGTCGGTCGCCTCCGGGTCGGAGAGCGCGAGCTCCAGTTCCGTGCGCAGGCCGGTGAGGGGGCTGCGCAGCTCGTGTGAGAGATCGGAGACGAACGCGCGCTGCTTGGCGACGGCCCCTTCGAGGCGGTCGAGGGTGGCGTTGACGGACCTGGCGAGGCGGGCGACCTCATCGTCGTGGGATGGCACCGGAACGCGGCGTTTGAGGTCGGATGCAGTGATCTCGTCCAGCTCGTGCCGGATCTCGTTCACCGGCCGGAGCGTGCGGCCCGCCGAGCGCCAGGTGCCGTAGCCGATCAGGCCGGCGATCAGCGGGACACAGAGTGCGAGGACCGTGCCGGCCAAGGGGTCGGGCATCAGGCCGGGCCGCGGAGCCAGGGAGTAGACCACCCGCGGGCTGGGCCCGTGGTCGACCCGGATGGCCACCGTGAGGTAGCAACGGTCGCCACTCGCCTGGCAGGTGACGCCGTCGCGCCGGTAGTCATCCCACCCCGGGGCCGGGAAGTCGACCGCGGGACGGCCCTTCATCGCCGGGGTCGCCGCGAGCACGCGGCGTTGGCCGTCCACGACCTGGACCAGTTCCACGTTGCCCGTGTCGATGGTCTCGGCCAGTCGGTCCACGCGGACGAGGGCGGCCACGCGGCGTCCGGTCCGGGCGAGGCTCCGTTCCAGGTCGTTTGCCTCGTGCTGGTGGATCAGCGCCATCACCGCCGCGTAGAGCGCACCGGCGAGCAGCCCGGAGATGAGCACGGCCGAAACCGTGACCCGGACCCGGACCTCGGGCTCCCTCCGGATCCATCGCCGCAGCGCGTTCATCGCGCTGATTACTTCCCTGAAACGGGCAAATGCCAGCCGTTCAACAGGTCAAGGAACGCTCGTGATCGATCGCCGTGGTGCACAGTGGTACAGCGGTCACCGTGCGGATGTTTCCCCGGGCCAGCCGACACCGTCCGCGGGTACGGGACGGCACCCGGAAAGCCGCCTGGATCAACCGCAGCTGGTCCAGGCGGCTTTCCAGCCGGGAAACGTCAGAGTTTCCAGCAGTGGTAGCCGACGGCAACGATGTGGTTGCCGGTTATGTAGACGTTGCCGCACGTGACCTTCGGCTTGCTACCGCGCTTGGCCCACAGTCCCTCCCAGGTCTTTCCGCGAAAGACCACACCCCGGTTCTTGTAACCGCGGTCCTGAGCGACCAGCCGCTTGTCGGCGACCAGGCTGAGATCCACCCGGATGGACTTCTTCCTCGCGTTGTTGTTGTAGGCGTTCATGAACAGAGTGCGGGTGCGGTAGTTGTATCCGACACAGACCTTGATCTTGGCGCCCGAGTACTTACCGCAGTGCTCCACATAGGAGGCCTTGGCAGCGGACGCCGACGTGTCGGCGTCCGCCGCAGCCGTGGTGCCGAGAACGAGGGCGCCACCGGCAACCAGCGATCCCAGAGTGAGGGGAACGAGCCTGTTGGCCACGGCACTACTCCGATCGATTGGGTCGTATTTTGCGCTCTCGACCCAATCAGGAGCACGTCGTCGGGACGTCTCCGCCGCGTCTCATGAACGTCTCCGGAGCCCGTGGCTGGGGACCGGAAGGCCGCGGGTGAGGTCAGGTGGAGTCCAGGCCCCAGCGGGTACGGATGGCTCGGTCGACCACGCCGAAGAGCTGGTCGATGAGGATGCCGATGAGCAAGATCATGATCATGTAGGAGATCATGGCGGGGGTGTCGTTGAGCTCGCGTGCCTGCGACAGCAGGACACCGAGCGAGGTGGTGTCGCCGATGATGACCAGCAGCTCGCCGGCCATCAGGCTGCGCCACGCGAATGCCCATCCCTGCTTGAGCCCCGCCACGAACGAGGGCAGTGACGCGGGCATGATCAGGTGCCGGTAGAAGTTGATCCCGCGCAGCCCCATGACCTTGCCGGCACGCAGCAGGATCGGCGGCGTGTAGTCGACACCGGCGATCAGCCCGTTGGCGATCGAGGGGGCGGCGCCGAGCACGACGACGAAGAGGATCGCGCTCTCGCTCAGCTGGAACAGCAGGATCGCCAGCGGGAACCAGGCGATCGACGGCATGGTCTGCAGGCCGGTGATCAGCGAGCCGAACGCGCGGCGCGCGATCCGGGACTGCGACACCACCACGCCGACGGCCACGCCGATGGCGATGGACAGGGCGAACCCGATGACGGCGCGCTGCATCGTCAGCGCGACGGCCTCCCAGAACGAGCCGCTGGTGAGCTGGTCGATGAAGTCCGGCGCCATGTCGGTCGGGCCGGGCAGGACGTAGCGGTCCTTCCACCCGCTCAGCACCACCAGTTGCCAGGCGCCCAGGGCGATCGCGACGGCCGTGATCATCGGCCAGAGCGCGGACCAGAACCGGATCAACGGGTTGGGCCGGGTGTCCGCGGTCAGTTCGAGGGCGTCCAGGCCCGCGATCTGCCGGTCCAGCTCAACGGCGCGCTTTTTGCCGACCTCAAGCGCCATGACGGCTCACCTCCTCACGGAGCCGGTCGGTGATGGACGCCGCCAGCGAGGCGACCTCGGTGGAGTCGATGCGTCTGGGACGTTCCATGGGCACCGGGAACTCCTGGACCACCCGGCCGGGCCGGCTGCTGAGCAGCACCACGCGGTCGCCGAGGCGCACGGCCTCACGCACGTTGTGCGTCACGAACAGGATGGTCAGATCGCGCTCGCGCCAGATCCGTTCGATTTCGTCGTGCAGCAGGTCGCGGGTCATCGCGTCGAGCGCGCCGAACGGCTCGTCCATGAGCAGCACGGTGCCCTGGGTGTTGTCTGCCTCGTCCACGGTGAGCGCGAGAGCGCGCGCGAGCGCGACGCGTTGCCGCATGCCGCCGGAGAGCTGATGCGGCCGCTTCTTGGCGAAGTCGCCAAGATGCACCGTGTCGAGCAGTTCGGCGGCGCGGGCACGCCGGTCCTGCCGGGGAACGCCGCGCATCTTGAGCGCCAGCTCGATGTTGGCGGTGACGTTCAGCCACGGGAAGAGCGCGGGTTCCTGGAACATCAGGGCGATCCTCGCGCCCTCGATGTCGATCGTTCCGGCGGTCGGCCGATCGAGGTCGGCGACCAGGTTGAGCAGGGTGCTCTTGCCGCAACCCGACGCGCCCAGCAGGCAGACGAACTCGCCCGGTGCGACGTTCAGCGAGACGTTGTCCAGTGCCAGCAGCGCCGAGGTGCCTGATCCGAATGCTTTGGAGACGCCGTCGAGCCGGACCGCGGCGGCGGTCCGGCTCGGGGCAGCCTTGACGGCCTGTGTCATTTGTCGCTGACCTGTGCCTTTCCGCTTGCCTTGAGGATCTCGTTGAGGGGTCCGAGGTCATAGATCCCGGCGAGTTCGGTCTTCTCCAGCAGGCCGACCTGCTCGGCGTGCTGAGCGCCCTGGACCAGTGAGGGAGCGACGGGGTCGGTCGTGAACAGGATCTCCTTGAACGCCGAGTCCAGGACGTCGTCCTTGAGCGGCTTGCCGCTCAGTTTGCTGAGGGCCGCGTTGACCGTCTTCTTGGCGTCCGCCTGGTTGTCGTTGAGATAGGCGGTGGCCTCGACGACGCCCTGGAGCAGCTTCTTCACCTGGTCGGGGTGTTCACGCGCGAACTCCTGGCGGACGATCAGGTGGGTGATGACGAACTTGCCGCCCGGCCAGAGGGACTTCTCGTCGAGGAGCTTGACACCCTTGCTCTCAAGGATGAGGCGGGAGGCGAACGGCTCGGGCACCCAGGCGCCGTCGATCGTTCCCTGGGCGAAGGTCTGCAGGGTCGTGGAGTTCTCCTGCGGGACGACCTTGACGTCGCCGCTGCCGTCCTTGTTGGCGGTCAGGCCGTTCTTCTTCAGCCAGTACCGGATCGCCACGTCCTGGGTGTTGCCGAGTTGCGGGGTGGCGATCTTTTTGCCCTTGAGGTCCTGCACCGACTTGATGCCGGGCTTGACGACCAGCGCGACACCGCCCGAGGCCGCGCCCGAAATAATCTTGATGGCCTTGCCCTTGGACTTGGACCAGGCGTTGATCGCGGGATTGGGGCCGACGAACGTGGCGTCGACCGCCCCGGAGAAGACCGCCTCGACGGCGGAGGGCCCTGCATTGAACGTCGCGGTCTTGGGTGCGGTGCCCAGGTGCTTGGCGAAGATGCCCTTTTCGACACCCACCAGGGCGGTCGCGTGCGTGACGTTCGGGAAGTAGCCGAGCTTGAGGGGAGCTGACGAGCCCGACTTGCCGGAGCCCGAGTCATCGCCACACGCGCTGAGCGTGCCCGCTCCAGCGAGGACGATCAGGGTTGTGGCGGCGATCCGCCCGCGGAGCTTGCGATGCATTGTCAGTATTCCCTACTTATCAAGTCTGTTTGATAGCTACAGTAGACAAGGTAGGTAATGCTTTCGTCAAGTTGCAGGTCCAGCACGGTTCCGTAACGGCGGCCAGGCTTCGATAGGCTCGGGTCCGGAAGCCGTCCGCGCCCGCGGACCGTCCGCAATGAAGACCAAGGGAGTTGCCCGTGTCGTCGATCGAGGCCGTACTCGCCCGGGAGATCCTTGACTCCCGCGGCAACCCGACCGTCGAGGTCGAGGTGCTGCTCGCCGACGGGACCGAGCAGCGCGCCATGGTGCCCAGCGGCGCGTCCACCGGCCAGTTCGAGGCCGTCGAGCTGCGGGACGGCGGCGAGCGGTACGGCGGCAAGGGCGTGCGCAACGCCGTCCGCGCCGTCAACGAGACCATCGACGAGAAGCTCGTCGGCTACCCGGCGTCCGAGCAGCGGCTGATCGACCAGCTGCTGATCGACCTCGACGGCACGCCCAACAAGGCCACGCTGGGCGCCAACGCGATCCTGGGCGTCAGCCTCGCGGTCGCGCGCGCCGCGGCCGACTCCGCCGGGCTGCCGCTGTTCCGCTACGTGGGCGGCCCCAACGCGCACCTGCTGCCGGTCCCGATGATGAACATCCTGAACGGCGGCGCGCACGCCGACACCAACGTGGACGTCCAGGAGTTCATGATCGCGCCGATCGGCGCGCCGACGTTCTCCGACGCCGTCCGCTGGGGCGCCGAGACCTACCAGGCGCTCAAGTCCGTGCTGAAGAGCCGCGGCCTGGCGACCGGCCTGGGCGATGAGGGCGGCTTCGCCCCCGACCTGGCCAACAACCGCGAGGCGCTCGACCTGATCATCGAGGCGATCGGCAAGGCCGGCTTCGCCCCGGGCCGCGACATCGCGCTGGCGCTGGACGTGGCGGCGACGGAGTTCCACACCGACGGCTCGTACGACTTCGAGGGCACCAAGCGCAGCGCCGAGCAGATGGCCGCCTACTACGGCGAGCTGGTCGACGCCTACCCGCTGGTCTCCATCGAGGATCCCCTCGACGAGGAGGACTGGACGGGCTGGCAGGAGCTCACCACCGCGATCGGCGGCAAGGTCCAGCTCGTCGGCGACGACCTGTTCGTCACCAACCCCGAGCGGCTCCAGCGCGGCATCGACACCGCCACCGCCAACGCGCTGCTCGTCAAGGTCAACCAGATCGGCACGCTGACCGAGACGCTCGACGCCGTGTCGCTGGCGCAGAGCAACGGCTACAAGTGCATGATGAGCCACCGTTCCGGCGAGACCGAGGACACCACGATCGCCGATCTGGCCGTCGCCACCAACTGCGGCCAGATCAAGACCGGTGCCCCGGCGCGCAGCGACCGCGTGGCCAAGTACAACCAGCTCCTGCGCATCGAGGAGCTCCTGGACGACGGCGCCCGCTACGCCGGCGCCGCCGCCTTCCCGCGCTTCACCTGGGAAGGCTGACCCGCTTCTCGCTGGACGGCAGGGGGGCTCGCTTTGGCGAACGACGACGACCGTCAGGCTGCCCGGGGAGGTAAGGACTCCGCCCCGGGCGGCGGTACGCGGAAGAACCCGGCGCTCACCAGCCGTGCCGCGATCCTGGCGATCGTGATGTGCGCGATCGCGCTGAGCCTTGCCTACCCCGTGCGCGAGTACATCGCGCAACGCCAGGAGATCGCCGACCTCGAACACAAGGAGCGGGTGGCGCAGAAGCGCGTGGAAGAACTCGCCCAACGCAAGCAACGACTGGGGGATAAGTCGTACATTGAGCGTGAGGCCAAGCGAAGACTCCACTATTGCAATCCGGGGGAGAAGTGCTTCATCGTTCTTGACGGTGGCGGGGGAGGCGGCCAGCAGGCCCAGCAGGGCGGCCGGTCCAGCAGGCCGCCCTGGTACGAGTCGCTCTGGCGGTCGGTGGAGGCCGCGGACAGACCACGCTGACGCCCTGGAGTGTGGGGAGACACCCCAGGGGCAGTCTCGGGTGGGGACGGAAATGATCAGCAAGTCAGACGAGGCCGCGGTCGCGGCCCAGCTCGGCCGTGAGCCGCGCGGCATCCGCCGGGTGGCCTACCGGTGCCCCTGCGGCCTGCCCGCGGTCATCGAGACCTCGCCGCGGTTGCCCGACGGCACGCCGTTCCCCACGCTCTTCTACTTGACGTGTCCCAAGGCCGCCTCGGCCATCGGCACCCTCGAAGGCAGTGGGGTGATGCGTGAGATGCAGGAACGCCTTGCCCACGATCCATCCCTCAAGGCCAAGTACGCCGAGGCGCACGACGACTACCTGCGGCGCCGTGACGAGGCGACCCGCGAGGACGGCGTCGAGCCGCTTCCGGCGGGCATGCAGAGTGCCGGCGGCATGCCCGAACGTGTCAAGTGCCTGCACGCGCTCGCCGGGCACGAGCTCGCTGTTCCCGGCGTCAACCCGTTCGGCCGGGAGGCCCTGGACGCGCTGCCCGAGTGGTGGCGTTCCGGTCCCTGTGCCTGTGTGGACTCTGCCTGTGTCGACCCCGAGGCCCGCTCCGAGGAGGCCCAGTGACCCGCGTTGCCGCGATCGACTGCGGGACCAACTCCGTCCGCCTCCTGATCGCCGACATCGTCGCGGACGGTGCGGGTGGTTCCGGCGGGGCGCTCACCGACGTCGAACGGCGGATGGAGATCGTCCGGCTCGGGCAGGGCGTCGACAAGACCGGCCGCCTGGCGCCCGAGGCGCTCGACCGGACGTTCACCGCGATGCGCGGGTACGCCGAGCTCGTCGAACGCCACGGGGCCGAGAAGGTGCGCGTCGTGGCGACCAGCGCGACCCGTGACGCCGACAACCGGGCCGACTTCGTCAGCGGCGTCGTCGACATCTTCGGCGTGGTGCCCGAGGTGATCACCGGCGACGAGGAGGCCTCGCTCTCGTTCCTGGGCGCCACCCGGGAGCTGGCCGCGCTGCGCCCGGCCCGCCCCTATCTGGTGGTCGACATCGGCGGCGGTTCCACCGAGTTCGTGCTCGGCGGCGACTCGGTCGAGGCGGCCCGTTCGATGGACATCGGCTGCGTGCGGATGACCGAGCGGCACCTCAAGGACGGCGATCCGCCGTCGCCCGAGCAGATCACCGCCGCGGCCGCCGACATCGACGCGGCGCTCGCCGAGGTCCGCAGGACCGTTCCGGTGGACGAGGCGCGTACTCTCGTCGGGCTGGCGGGCTCGGTCACCACGATCTCCGGGATCGCGCTGGGCCTGCCGGAGTACGACCCGGCACGGATCCACCTGTCCCGCATCACCGCCACCCAGGTGCACGAGGTCACCCGCAACCTGCTGCACGCGACGCGGGCGGAACGCGCCGCGATCGGAGTCATGCACCCGGGCCGCGTGGACGTCATCGGCGCGGGTGCGCTCATCCTGGACCGGATCATGCGCGAGTACGGCTTCGGCGCCGTGGTGGTCAGCGAGCACGACATCCTCGACGGCATCGCCTGGTCGCTGGCCTGATCCGGCACGTCCTGGTCACCGGCCTGATCCGGCACGTCCTGGTCTGTCACCGGCCCGGCGAGCGGCCTTCTACTGCTTGAGGGCGGCGAGCAGGGCCGGGATGAGGACGGCGTTCGGGTTCTGCTGCGGCACGTACAACACCGCGGCCGAGCCGCTCGCCTGCTGGATCCAGACGCGGCCGTTCTCCAGGGTCGCGCCGGAGATCGCCGACCAGCTCAGCGAGACCCGGTTGCCGCGCACGCCGCCGGGATGGACGGTCAGCCCCTGCGCCACGTCGATCGACTCGCCGTCGCGCACCTGGCGGGCCAGCTCCCCGACCAGCCGCGGCTCGACCAGCCGGCGGCACGCCTCGACCAGCTGGAGCCAGAGCTCCTCCTGCTCGATGACCACCTCGACCCGAGGTCCGCCATGGAACGGATGGCGGCCGACCTGGAAGATCCATTGAACGCCGCCGGGCTGCTGGCCGTATTCATCCCCGGTGGGGACCGCGGCCCAGTAGGCGACCCACTGCACGTGGCCCCAGGCGAGCGAGGTGTTGCCATAGCCCACTAGCTGCTCGTCCGCGTGCAGGTGGAGTCCCCGCACGTTGGCGTCGAGTGGTTGCGGAGCCGCAGGCTGCCCCCACCCACCGGGCTGTTCGTACTGCCCCTGCCCCTGCTGCTGCGGGACGTGCTGCGGCTGCTGCTGGAGCGCCAGCCGGGGTGGCGTCGCAGGTTGGGGATTCAGGTTCTGTGTCCAGTTTTGCCCGTCCCACCAGCGCAGGCTGCCGCTGCCATAGGGGTCGGGATACCAGCCCGGTTGCGACAAGGCATGCCTCCGCTTCGCAGGGGTGCGCCGGACACCCGCCTCCCCGACCGGCAGCGCGAGTCGCATCGTACCGAGCGGAACGTGGCGGGCGATATGACTTGACCATTGCGACGCGCGCCACATGCGGCCCGTTCCGGTATGGATTGACCCTGGGCATTGTGGAGTACTGCGCAATGCGTAGTACTGTGTACCGCACTATGGACACCACCCAGCTCCTCAAGGGAGTGCTCGACCTCGCGGTGCTGGCCGTCCTCGACCGCAGCGACAGCTACGGCTACGACGTGGTCAGGCGGCTGCGCGAGGCCGGACTCGACGACGTCGGCGACGCGTCGGTGTACGGCACGCTCCGCCGGCTCTTCAAGGCCGGCGCGCTCAACTCCTACGTCGTCCCCTCCGAGGAGGGGCCGCACCGCAAGTACTACGGCCTCAACGACGCGGGCCGCGCTCAGCTCACCGGATCGGCCAAAACCTGGGCCGCCTTCGCGCACACCATGAACGACCTGCTGGATGACATGGACAAGGGGACGCCATGAGCTCGCCGATCGAGAGACAGGAAGAGATCGGGCAGTACGCCGAGGACGTGCGCGCCGCCCTCGCCGACATTCCGGAGGCCGACCGCGCCGAACTGCTGGAGGACCTGGAGGGTCACCTGGCCGAGGTGGCCGCCGAGTCGGACGAGCCACTCGTCAACCGGCTGGGCACCCCGGCGGCGTACGCCACCGAGCTCCGCTCCGCGTACGGCACCGGAACGGTGCGGACCCGGCGATCGGTACGGGCCTCTGCCACGGGCAGCTTCCAATCGATGGAGACCCGGTTTCGCGAGAAGGTCGACGGCTCCAGGGTCCTCAGCGCCGTGTGGGCCTTCCTTAAGGAATTCCGATCGTTGTGGTGGATCGTGCGGGCCTGGGCCGCTGCGGTGCTGCTCTGGCGGTACTGGGACGACGACTGGCACGCCGACCCCTGGGGGGCCGCCCAATGGACGACTCTGGCCGCCTTCGTGGTGGCCTCGATCGCCCTCGGCCAGTGGTCGCGCGCACGCCCGGACCGATCGCCGCGCGTCCTGATCGTCGGGCTCAACGGGCTGGCGCTCCTTCTCCTCTTCAGCATCCAGGTGAATCTCGGCCTCACCCAGCTGGCCTCAGGGAACATCTCGCAGATGGGGGTAGGAGAGGCGCGGCCCTCCACCGCCACCGCACCGCAATCCTCGGTATGGGAAGTCGCGAACCTCTTCCCGTACTCCAAGGACGGCAAGCCGCTCAAGGACATCCTTCTCTACGACCAGGATGGCCGCCCCGTACAGCTCGACTACGAGGCTCACGGCTACCAGCTGGATCGCTGCGGAAGCCCGCCCCCGATCGCCAACTCCTACCCGTTGCCGCTCCGCCAGGACGATCCGAACATGGAGCCGTCGCCCAGTCCCTCGTGCGTTCCTGGCAGCCCGATGCCTGCGCCCAAGCCCTCGGGCGACCCGACGGCCACACCGACTCCCACCCCCTCGTCCACGCCCACGCCCACCCCGACTCGCTGACATGAAGGGCATGCGAGGATCGTTGGCATGACCAATGCGCCCTTCGTGCCGCCGGGAACAGGGTGGCCGGAAGACCCGGCCACCCCGGAGACTCCCGTGGCGCAGGACGCGCCGCAGGTGGTCGCGCTGGCGGAGAAGGCGCCCGATCTGGCCGGCCTGTGCGGGCGCCAGTCGGTGTGCCGGGCCTGCGACCGGCTGGTCGAGTGGCGGGAACGGGTGGCCGTCGAACGGCGCCGGGCGTTCGCGAACGAGGAGTACTGGGGCCGCCCGATCGCCGGCTGGGGCGACGACGAGCCGCGGATGTTGCTGATCGGGCTGGCCCCGGCGGCACACGGCGGCAACCGGACGGGGCGGATCTTCACCGGAGACCGGTCGGGTGACTGGCTGTTCGCCTCGCTCTACCGGGTCGGCCTCGCCGCCCAGCCCACCAGCGTGCACGCGGGGGACGGCCAGCGGCTCATCGGCGCCCGGATGATGGCGACCGTGCGCTGCGCGCCACCGGACAACAAGCCGACGCCCGCCGAACGCCTGACCTGCCAGCCCTGGCTGGCACGTGAGATCGAGATGGTGGCGCCGAGTGTGCGGGCCATCGTGATGCTCGGCGGCTACGCCTGGCAGGGGGCATGGCCCGCCCTGAGGCAGGCCGGCTACGTGCTGCCGAGGCCCCGGCCGTCCTTCGGCCACGGGGTGGAGATCGAGATCACATCTCCGGCGGGCGACCCGGTGACGATGATTGGCACGTACCACCCGAGCCAGCAGAACACCTTCACCGGCCGGGTCACCGAGACCATGCTCGACACCGTCTTCGCCAGGGCCCGCACGCTCGCTGGACTAAGCGGCCGATAGCACTCGGCGCGAGGTCGCGAAAACCCTGCTCGGGGCCTTGAAGACTGCCTGAACAGGGCGAACGGCGGGGCAGGGCCGTGGCCAAGCGGATGGAGCGGTTCTTCGCACCCCCGTGCCGCTCCATCCGCTTGGCGCCCCCGTCGGGCCCTGTCCCGCCGCCGTTCTTGCGATACATCCAGTGAGATGCAGGAGAGTGCGAAGATGTTCGCCCAATTTCCCAGAACCTGGTGATTCTTCGGCGGAGTCTTTCCTGGGTGACGTCCGGCCAGTTCCGGGTACCCCTCCGGACATGCCAGCTACCCGTACATCGGACCATGCCAAGAAGATCCTTATCGTCGGCGGTGGTTACGTCGGCATGTACACGGCGCTGCGCCTCCAGAAGAAACTGCGCGGCGACCTGCGCCGCGGCGATGTCACGATCACCGTGGTGGACCCGCAGTCCTACATGACCTACCAGCCGTTCCTGCCGGAGGCCGCGGCCGGCAACATCGAGCCCAGGCACGTGGTGACGCCGCTGCGCAAGGTCCTCAAACGCTGCACGATCGTGAACGGGCACGTCACCAGGATCGACCACGCCGAACACCGGGTGACCGTGCGACCCGCCGGTGCCGACCTGGCGGGGGAGAAGCAACGGGAGTTCGCCTACGACCAGCTCGTCGTCGCCGCAGGCTCGATCTCCCGCACGTTGCCGATCCCCGGTCTGGCCGAGTGCGGCATCGGGTTCAAGACCGTCGAAGAAGCCATCTTCCTGCGCAACCATGTGCTGCACCAGCTGGACATCGCGTCCGCGATCGACGACGAGGCGGCGCGCCGCAGGGCGCTGACCTTCGTCTTCGTCGGCGGCGGCTTCGCGGGCGTGGAGGCGCTGGCCGAGCTCGAGGACCTGTCCCGCGACGCCGTCAAGTGGTACCCGACCATCGACCAGAGCGAGCTGCGCTGGATGCTGGTCGAGGCCGCCGACAGGATCCTGCCGGAGGTCGGCCCCGAGATGGGGAAGTGGACGGTCGAGGCACTGCGCCGCCGCGGCATCGAGGTACGGCTGGAAACGCTGCTCAAGTCCGCCGAAAGCCGTCACATCGTGCTGAGCGACGGCGAGGAGTTCGACGCCGGCACGCTGGTGTGGACCGCCGGGGTCAAGGCGAATCCGGTCGTGCGCGACAGCGACCTGCCGATCGACGGCAAGGGGCGGATCAGGGCGACCGCCGAGCTGACCGTGGACGGCCTCGACGGGGTCTACACGGCGGGCGACAACGCGGCCGTGCCCGACCTCACAAAGCCCGGCGAGTTCTGCGCGCCGAACGCCCAGCACGCGGTACGGCAGGCCAAGGTCCTCGCCGACAACATCGTGCGTGACCTGCGGGAAAAGCCCCGCAAGCCGTACAAGCACGCCTATGTCGGGTCGGTCGCGGGGCTCGGCCTGCACAAAGGTGTGGCCAACGTGTACGGCATCAAGCTGAGGGGCGTGCTCGCCTGGTTCATGCACCGCACATACCATCTCTCTCGGGTGCCGACGGTCAACCGCAAGATGCGCGTCACCGCGGACTGGACACTCGCGCTGTTCTTCCGGCGTGAGATCGTCTCGCTCGGCGCGCTGGAGCGGCCCCGGCAGGAGTTCGAGCTCGCGGCCGGACGGCGCCACGACGACTAGATGGACATCTGGGAGGAGGCACGCTTCGTGCAGGATGGTGTCGCCTCCCGGCTCGCGCCGCTGCTCACCAGGATCATGCTCGGGGCCGAGGACGGCGACGGCCCGGCCGCCGCCGACCTGCCGATCCGGGTACGCGCCTGGGACGGCAGCACGATCGGCCCCGCCGCCGCGCCCGCGTTCGTCATCCGGCACCGCCGCGCGCTGCGGCGGCTGCTGTGGAAGCCCGGCGAGATGGGACTCGCCCGCGCCTACGTCGCCGGCGAGCTGGACATCGAGGGTGACGTCTTCGCCGCCCTCGGCGCGGTGCAGCGCGTCATGCGCAGCGGCGACGAGCCGATCCGGCTCAGCAGTGACGACAAGCGCGAGATCGTCCGGATGGCGGTGACGCTCGGCGCAGTGGGGCCGGAGCCCAAGCCGCCGCCCGAGGAGTTCCGGTCCGGACGGCGCGGAGCCGACGACGAGACCGGACCACTGGGGGCCTCGGCGGCCTTCTTCACCCGGCTGCTCGGTTCCGGGATGGCACACGGCAGCGGGCTGTGGGACGGCGCGGTCGACCTCCAGGCGGCACAGCGGGCCGCCCTCGACTCGGTGGCCGAACGGCTCGGCCTGTTCCCCGGCGCCCGCGTCCTCGACCTCAACTGTGCCTGGGGCGCCCTCGCGTGCCACCTCGCCGAGCAGCATCGCGTGCGCGTCGTCGGCCTGACCCGTTCACCGGGGCAGGCCGAGTACGTCCGCGAACGGGCGGCGGCCGCCGGACTGGCCGACCGGGTCGAGCCGCGCGACCGCGATCTCGCTGCCGCAGGCGGCGGGCCGTACGACGCGATCGTCGGGCTGGCGGGCCTGGAGGCGCTGGGCCGGGACATGCCCCGGCTGTACGAGCTGCTCGCCCCGGGCGGCCGGCTCCTGATCCAGGAGCCGGTGCGGCGGCCCGGCCAGCACCAGATCCGGCGGACGTTCACGACCAGCTACATGTTCCCCGAGGACGGAGAGCTGCGTCCGCTCGGCGAGATCGTCGCCGAGGTGGAAGACGCCGGCCTGGAGGTGCGCGGCGTCACCGCGCTGCGCGAGCACCACGCCCGCACACTCCGTGCATGGGCGGCCAACCTCCAGCGGCACTGGGCCGAATGCATCGAGCACGCGGGAGCGGGCCGCGCCAGGGTCTGGTTGCTCTATCTCGCCGCCTCCGCGCTGGCATGTGAGAGCGGCCGGATCGGCGTCCACGAAATCTGTGCAATTCGGCGTGATCGTGATGGGCGTGCGGGCGCCACTATGGTCGAGGCGTTTGCGGTCCATGCCGATGGTGCGTCGTAATGCCCGGATGAGCCCTTCCCCATTCCGGCGTTCTGTCCTGTGCCGGGGGGTCTGACCTGCGATGAGGTGGCGATTGGGCAGGAATGTGATCTCGGTCGAATAGCGGCGTGTGGGTTTGTGAATGAGCCTGGGTATGATTGCGCCGCCCCTGTAGCCCAACGGCAGAGGCGGGCTCCCTAAAAGAGCCTCAGGTGTCGGTTCAAATCCGACCGGGGGCACCATCGCGGCCGGCGCCTTAGGAGGACGAGGGCAGTGGGCGCCGGCCGGCGGACCGCGTTCCGATACTGAGCCGTCACGCTCCGGAAGCACCGGAATACGCCCGCAAGCTCTAGAATGATCGGACAAGGACGCCTGAGTGGAGGCAGCAATGGAGAGCAGGAACCCGGCGTTCCGGGGCAATGCCTTCGGTGGGCAAGGGGGCGGCTACGGCGCGCCGCCTCCGCAGCAGCTCCAGGACATGTACGACGCGCCGTCCTACACGCCCCCGGCCCAGCGGACGATGACGTATGACGACGTCGTCATCCGGGGTTTCATGAGCCTCGGCGCCCTGGTGGTCGCCGGTGCGCTCACGTGGGCGTTCGTGCCGGTCCCGACCGCACTGGCGATCGCGGTGGTCGCCTTCGTGCTGCAGCTGGGCATCGGCCTGTTCATCAGCTTCTCGGGCAAGGCCAACGCGCCGCTCGTGCTGACGTTCTCGGCGGTCTACGGCGTCGGCGTCGGCGCGATCAGCCATTACTACGAGACGCTCTACAACGGGATCGTCTTCCAGGCGGTCGTCGGCACCGCGCTCGCGTTCGCCGCCGTCCTCGCGGTGCACTCCCTGAAGATCATCCGGGTGACGCCCAAGCTCGCCCGGTTCGTGGTCGCGGCGGGGCTGGCGCTCGTCGCGCTCATGCTCGTCAACCTGGTCGTCGGTATCTTCAACGACTCGGGCATCGGGATCCGGGAGAGCGGCCCGCTCGGCATCGCGTTCAGCGTGATCGCCATCCTGGTCGGCTGCTTCTTCCTGCTGCTGGACTTCGACTCCATCGAGCAGGGCGTGCGAGCCGGCGCGCCGGAGAAGTTCGCCTGGTACTGCGCGTTCGGGCTCACGCTGAGCCTCGTGTGGATCTACCTGGAGATCCTGCGGCTGCTCTCGTACTTCCGCGAGTAGCCAGCGCGGTCTCAGCGTGACAACGGGGAACATGACATCGAGAACATGACACAGGCGTGACTCGCCCCCTGCCGGACTTGGCTTCGGCAGGGGGCGAATCAGTTGCGGGATCTCTCACCACAGTCGTACTGCGTAGCGGTACGACGGCGGGGGGCATCCCGTGGCGGGATCCCGCGAAGTCCTCTGAAGCCTCAGTAGTGGCGCGCCCGGCGGGTGCGCTCGTGCTCGCGGACCAGTGCGGCCGCGTAGCCGTGCGAGAGACCGTGCTCGTCGGCGAGCCAGTTGCAGCGTTCCTCGCATCGGAGGAAGGCCGGTCCGTTCTCGATGGCGGTGAACCACTCGGGGATGTCACGTCCTGTGACTTGCGGGATGCGGGCGATCAACTTGGTGTGCGTCTCCGGCGAGTGGTTCAAAGACAATTGGCACCTCCAGGAAGCGGGGCTCTTCCTGCCGACTCTGCAACAGCAGCCTGGATGTGACAACCCCCTAACGCGGACCTATCCATTACGTAACGTAGATCATTCATAACGTAACGATCATTCATATAAAAAGTTACGGCCTGCGCGTGTATGCGCAGGCCGTTCCGAGGGGCGAGGCGTCAGCTGAGGCGCTCCAGCACCATCGCCATGCCCTGGCCGCCGCCCACGCACATGGTCTCCAGACCGAACTGCTTGTCGTGGAACTGCAGCGAGTTGAGCAGCGTGGACGTGATCCGGGCACCGGTCATGCCGAAGGGGTGGCCGACCGCGATGGCGCCGCCGTTGACGTTCAGCTTGTCCATGTCGACGCCCAGGTCCTGCGCGGACGGCAGCACCTGCGCGGCGAACGCCTCGTTGATCTCGACCAGGTCGATGTCGTCGATGGTCATCCCCGCCAGGGCCAGTGCGCGCTGGGAGGCGCCCACCGGGCCGAGGCCCATGATCTCGGGGGACAGGCCGGTGACGCCGGTCGAGACGATGCGGGCCAGCGGGGTGATGCCCAGCTCGGCGGCCTTGGTGTCGCTCATGATGATGACCGCGGCGGCGCCGTCGTTCAGCGGGCAGCAGTTGCCTGCGGTGACGGTGCCGTCGGGGCGGAACACCGGCTGCAGTTGCGACACCTTGTCGTAGGTGGTGCCGGGCCGCGGGCCGTCGTCCTTGGAGACGACCGTGCCGTCGGGCAGGGTGGCGGGGGTGATGTCCTTCTCCCAGAACCCGTTGGCGAGGGCCTTCTCGGCGAGGTTCTGCGAGCGGACGCCGAACTCGTCCTGGGCCTGGCGGCTCACGCTGCGGATGCCCGCCACGTTCTCGGCGGTCTGGCCCATCGCGATGTAGATGTCCGGCAGCGCCCCGTCCTCGCGCGGGTCGTGCCAGAGGCCGGTGCCGCCCTCGGCGGACTTGGCGGTGCGGGTCGTGGCCTCACCGAACAGCGGGTTCTGGGTGTCGGGCAGGCCGTCGCTGCTGCCCTTGGCGAAGCGGCTGACCATCTCGACGCCCGCCGAGATGATGACGTCGGCCTCGCCGGCCTTGATCGCGTGGAGCGCCATCCGGGAGGTCTGCAACGAGGAGGAGCAGTAGCGGGTGATCGTCGCGCCGGGCACGCTGTCCCAGCCGAGCAGCGTGGCGACCACCTTGGCCTGGTTGTAGCCCTGCTCGCCGCCGGGCAGGCCACAGCCGAGCAGCAGGTCGTCGATCTGGCTCGGGTCGAGCTGCGGCACCTTGGCCATGGCCGCGGTGATCATCTGGGCGGTGAGGTCGTCCGGGCGCAGGTCCTTGAGCGAACCCTTGAAGGCGCGGCCGATCGGCGAACGCGCGGTGGCGACGATGACTGCCTCGGGCATGTCGGATCTCCCTGTCTGAGCGGCCGGTGGCTGACCCGGCGACGGTGTTACTCACCGGTCACAAGCAAATCTAGCCGTTGCCCGTACAGCCGTACACGCCGGGGCCGTGACCTTATAGACGTTGAGTCCAATAAGTGCCCGGTCACTGGAGAGCACGGGTGGTCAGAGGCCGTACATACCGGGGGTCGTTCCCTTTGCGTCCTTGACTGCGTGCAGGACGCCGCGTTCGTCTCGCCAGACGCGCCATCCGTCCACGGCGCCGGTGTACCAGCCGGGCGGCGGGCCGGGCTCGCTGATCTTCCTGCCGGCGGCCAGGTCGTAGGCGCACAGTGGGGCGACCGGGAAGAAACCGCGCTGGCCGCTGATCTTCAGCTCGGCGGGGTCGACCGTGCAGAACGACCAGGCGCGCATGCCCTTGGGCTTGGTCTGGGCGGCGTTGCGCAGATCGTAGGCGGCGCCGGCGCGGCCCAGCGACAGGAAGCCGAGCTTGGTCAGATCGGCGGGAAAGGCCAGCCACCAGGCGGACCTGGGCGCCTTGTCCGCGGTGATCGCGCCGGTCGTCCGGCCCGTCCGGGGGTCGAGTTGCTCGAAGCCGCCGTAACCGCCCGCCGGGGTGACCTGGCGGGTGATCAGAGCGACGGCCGGGTTGGCGCTGGGGTAGACGCGCAGCAGCCGCTTGCGTGACCAGATCGGCTTGCCGGTCGCCATGTCCAGGCCGAAGAAGCCGAACGCGGACAGTGGCTTGCCCTTGCGTGCCTGGTAGGGGGCCATGTAGCCGACGAGCACGTCGCCGAGCGAGCCGAAGGCCCAGCCGCCGGAGAGGTTGACGCCCGAGCCCACCGCGCGTTCGACCGGGAAGCTCCACAGCGTTTTGCCGGTCTTGAGGTCGTGGGCCTCCAGTGTCGGATGCTTGGCCATCCGGAACGCCACGACTTTCACGGGGTCGGCCCACTCGACCTCGGCGATGCCTGCCATCTTCCACAACTGCCTGCCGCCCGCCGCGGGGTCGAGCACGACGAACCGGGCGTTCCTGCGGGCGGTGAACTCCGACATGCAGATGTAGGTGCCACAGCGCACCGGGCCGAACGTCGAGTCGACCGGGCGGACCCACTTCTGCGCGCCGGAACGGGCGTCACGGGCGACCAGTGTCGCCTTCCACTTGCCGGTCTTCTGCGGTTCGAGCGAGACCACCACACCGTTGCCCTGCGGGCCGACCACCGCGGGCGGCTGGACGCCCATACCGGACAACCGGCCGACCATCGTGGCTGGGCGCGACCACAACCTCCGGCCCTTGGACAGGTCGAACACCGACGTCTCCAGCGTGCCATCGGGCCGCAGTCCCGTCACGGCTGTGACGCCCGCGCCCGCGACAGGCCGGCTGACCGTGTTCACGCCCTTGCCGGACCAGCCCTGCGCGGCCGAGGCACCGCTTGCCCCCGGGCCGCTGGAGCAGCCCGCCACCCCCAGAAGGAGCATCGCTGTAGCGATGCGTGCCGGAATGATTGCGGAATGTGGTCGTGGTCGGGTGTGCGAGGCCATGGGTAGCTCCTCAGCGAGCGCTATGGGATTTCAAGGGGAAGGCCGACTCAAAGCGTCGACACGGCCTGCCGCGCGCGCTTGCGGCGCCCCGTCCGCAACAACAGAACGTAACAGAGGGACTACAGATCCGGAGCTGTTTCTGTCGCGCCGGGTCAGGCGGCGCCCGCGGTACCTGGGACGGCCCGTCCCGCGGACGGCGATTCCTCCACGCCCTCGTCGGCGAGCGGGCGGCGGCGGCGGCGCAGCGCCGCCCAGGCGCCCCGGGGGCCGCGTTCGCGACCGGCGACGCTGGTGCCCGCGACCTCGGTGCCGGGCTCCTCGGCTGCCTCGGCGGCCGCCAGGTAGACGGGCAGCACGCCTTCGCCCCGGCGGGGGTCGGGCAGCGCTTCGGGGTCGGGCTCCAGACCGAGAGCGGCGGCCATCGAGGGCAACATCGCCATCGCCGCCGCGGCGTAGCCGTGTGCGGAGGGGTGATAGCGGTCGTCACTGAACATCGCGAGCGGGTCGGCGGCGAACTCGCGGCCGAGGAGGTCGCCGAGCGAGACCGACCGGGCGCCGTGTTCGACCACCGCGATCGTCTGGGCGGCGGCGAGCTGGCGGCTGGTACGGCGCGCGATCCACCGCAGCGGCTGCATGAGGGGCTTGACCGAGCCCAGATCGGGGCACGTGCCCACCACGACCTCGCAGCCGGCGGCGAGAAGGCGTTCGACCGCGGACGCCAGATGGCGCACGGACTCGGCGGCGGGCACCCGGCCGGTGACGTCGTTGGCGCCGATCATGATGACGGCGATCTCGGGCTCTGCCTCCAGCGCGCGGTTGACCTGCTCGTCCAGCGCCTCCGACCGGGATCCCGACTTGGCCACGTTCGTCAGCCACACCGGACGGGCCGCGATCGCCGACAACCCGGCGGCGAGCAGGGCGGCGGGCGTCTCGTCGGGCGCCGCCACACCGAGACCGGCCGCGGTGGAGTCGCCGAGCACGACGAAGGAGATGGGCTCGCCGGGCAGCCGTCCGCCATAGAGATCGTCGGCCACGGGCGGCTCACCGTAGGGGGTGGCCTGGATGATCCGCCGGGCCATCCTGGCCTCCACGACGATCAACCCGAACGTCAACCCGCCCAGCGCCGTGATCCCGCCGCCCCCGTACGCGGCCGCGGTCGCGATGCGCCGCGCGGTCAACGCTCTCAGCATCGTCGCTTACCCTCCGTCATCAACAAAGGTGTACCCCGTCCCATCATGGATGCCCCCAACGGCAGATCTGGGCTACCGTCGGAAACAGGAATCTATCCGAGTCCGCATCCTGTCCCGCCGCAGTTCACAACGAGTACATGCGGATTGAACACGGGTGCAACATCTTGAAACCCGACAAGGACGTCGCGTGCACGTACACGATTCGCTCGTCGAGCTCATGGGCAACACCCCGCTCGTGCGATTGCGCAAGGTGACCGGAGGCCCCGCGCCGCAGGTGCTGGCCAAGGTCGAGTACTTCAACCCCGGCGGCTCGGTCAAGGACCGCATCGCGGTCCGGATGATCGACGCCGCCGAGGCCTCGGGGGAGCTCAAGCCGGGCGGCACGATCGTCGAGCCGACCTCCGGCAACACCGGGGTGGGTCTGGCCATCGTGGCGCAGGAGCGCGGCTACCGCTGCGTCTTCGTCTGCCCCGACAAGGTCGCCAAGGACAAGATCGACGTCCTCCGGGCGTACGGGGCCGAGGTGGTCATCTGCCCGACCGCGGTGTCGCCGGAGCACCCGGATTCCTACTACTCGGTCTCGGACCGGCTCGCCGCCGAGATCCCGGGCGGATGGAAGCCCAACCAGTACACCAACCCCAACAACCCGCGCTCGCACTACGAGACGACGGGGCCGGAGCTCTGGGAGCAGACCGAGGGGCGGATCACGCACTTCGTGGCCGGGATCGGCACCGGCGGCACCATCAGCGGCACCGGCCGGTATCTCAAGGAGGTCTCCGGCGGCGCGGTGAAGATCATCGGCGCCGACCCGGAGGGTTCGGTCTACTCCGGCGGCAGCGGCCGTCCGTACCTGACCGAAGGCGTCGGCGAGGACATCTGGCCCGAGACCTACGACCGCGACATCTGCGACGAGGTCATCGCCGTCTCCGACCGCGACTCGTTCGTCATGACCCGGCGGCTGGCCCGCGAGGAGGGCCTGCTCGTCGGCGGCTCCTGCGGAATGGCTGTCGTCGCCGCACTGCGGGTCGCCGCCGCGGCGGAGCCGGACGCGGTGATCGTGGTCCTGCTCCCGGACGGCGGCCGCGGCTACCTGTCAAAGATCTTCAACGACGAGTGGATGAGCCAATATGGGTTCAGCGACGATCGGTCCACCACGGAGGCGACGGTGGGGGACGTACTAGCCCGGAAGGCAGAGGCACAGTCGGGCGGGATCCCGAGCTTCGTCCACATGCACCCCACTGAGACGGTGGAGGAAGCCGTGAAGGTGCTGAGGGAGTTCGGAGTCTCGCAGATGCCGGTGGTCTCACCGGGAGCGGGGCACCCTGACGTGATGGCAGGGGAGGTGATCGGTGCAGTGGAGGAACGGGACCTGCTGCGCGCGCTGTATGCCGACCAAGCCGGACCGGACGAGCCATTGGACAAGCACATGAGCCCACCGCTTCCGGTCGTCGGGTCGGGTGAGCCCGTGTCGCGGATGATGTCCGCGCTGGAGGGCAGGGATGCGGCGGTCGTGCTGGTGGACGGTAAGCCGACCGGGATCATCACCCGTCAGGACCTGTTGGTCTTCCTAGCCAAGGGCTGACCAAAGATCTCGGTCAGGGGCCGGGCCAAGCTGTCGGACCCTTTGGAGGCCGGCCTTCCTGGCCGGCACCGGTCTGCCTGCCTGCGCGCCGGGCGGCTGGCAGGCCCTGAACGTGGCGAAGCGCCGGAGATCGGCTTGATCTCCGGCGCTTCGCTTTCTCACGAAGTTGAATTGCGGCGTGGGGTCCTGGGCGGCTATTTCAGACCTCCACGCCGCAATCCAACGTCTTAGGAGCGGTAACCCGTCGGGACGAAGTCCTCGCGGGTCTCGCCCGGGCCCTCGGCGCTCGGAGGCACCGCCTTGGGCCGGTCGGCGTGCCCCGGCCACCAGGCCTTGTGGCCCAGCATCGCGGTCACGGCAGGCACCAGGAAGATGGCCATGACGAAGGCCGACAGCGTGATGCCCATCGCGATGGAGCCACCCATCTGCTGGAGCATCGAGACCTTCGCCAGCAACATCACCGAGAAGGTGGCCGCCAGGACCAGACCGGCCGCGGCGACGGTCGGGCCGCCGTGCTGGACCGCCAGGGCGGCGGCCTTGCGCGGCTCGTGGCCCTCCTTGGCCTCCTCGCGCAGTCGCGCGGTCATCAGGATGTTGTAGTCGGTCCCGATGGCCAGCACGAACAGGTACAGCATGATCGGCAGGTGGAAGATCTCACCCGGCTGCCCCATCGCGCCCTGGAAGACGAACACCGCGGAGCCCATCGTCGCGGCGAAGCCGAGGAGCACGATCGGCACCAGGTAGAGCGGTGCGACCACCGACCGCAGCAGGACCAGCAGGATGAGCGCGATCAGCACGCCGGCGATCGGGAGGATCACCGAGAGGTCGCGGTTGACGACCTTGTTGATGTCTCCGTAGACGGCGGTGGCACCGCCCACCAGCATCTTGGTCCCGTCCGGTTTGATCTTGTGCGCGGCCGGTCGCAGCTCGTCCTTGACCAGTGCGATGGACGCGTTGCTGTTCGGGTTGCTCTTGAGCAGCAGGTCGATCTGGACCACGTTGCCGCCCGTGCCCGCCTGCGACGGCTGGACGCCGCCCACGCCCGGCAGGGACTTGGCCTGCGCGCTGAAGGCATCGATCTTGGCCTTGGTGATCGGCTGCCCGTCGGTGGACTCCAGGTAGACCTGGACCGGCGTGGTCAGGCCGGGCGGGAAGCCCTTCTGCATCTCCTTCATGGCCTCCGCGGACTCGGTGTTCTGCGGGAAGCTCGCCTGGAAGTCGTAGTCGGCCTTGAACCCGAACGCGCCGGCGGCCAGGACGACCAGCAGGGCGCCGGAACCGAGGGCGACCAGCGCGGGGCGCTTGCCGACCATCCGGCCCATCCCCGCCGAGACCTTGTCCTTGGGCTGCTTCTTCCAGGACTTGGACGGCCAGAAGATCGCCGTGCCGAGCAGGGAGATGAGCGCGGGGAAGAGCGTCAGCGAGGTGATGCCCATGACGACGACGGCGATGGCCAGCGACGGGCCCCAGGCGGAGAAGATGCCGAACGCGGCGAACATCAGCACCAGGAACGTCACGGCGATGGCGGCCGCGGCGGAGGTGATGACCTCGCCGACCCGCTCCACTGTGACGATCATGGCGGTCTTCTTGTCGTCGCCCGCCCGCAGCCGTTCGCGGAAGCGGAAGAGCAGGAACAGGTAGTAGTCCGCGCCGATGCCGAACAGCACGATCGTCAGGATGATCTGGAGGCTGTCGTCACCGGAGAAGCCCAGCAGCTTGGACGCCGCACCGATCACCTTCATCGACACGATCTCGGTCGCGAAGATGACGATGATCGGCAGGATGGCGGCGATCGGCGCCCGGAAGATCAGCAGGATCAGGCCGATGATCAGGATGAACGTGCCGCTGGTGACGAGCGCCAAGGACTGTGTGAAGGAGTCCTCGTTGTCGACGAACGCCGCCGTATCGCCGCCGACCTTGGCGTTCAGGCCGCTGCCCAGCGCACCGGGCAGGTCCTTGCGCATGTTCTTGATCGCCTCGCCCTGGTCCTTCTGGGCGGTCTGATCCGTACCCTTCAGCGACACGTTGATCAGCTGGAACGCCTGGTTGGGCGCCACCGACTGCTGGCCGGTCTGCAGGGCCACCACGGTCTTGTACTTCTTGGCGGTCAAGGCCTGCGTGGCTTGCGTGATCTTGGTGCTGTCGGCGGGTGTGATCTTCGCGCCGTCGGCCCGCTGGACCACGACGAACGCGGTGGCGTCCGCGGCCTGCGGGAACGACTTCTCGGCAAGCTTCGCTGCCTGGATTGACTCGTACTTGGAGGGCAGGAAGTCGGCCTGGTCGGACTTGGTCTCGATACTGGGGGCGAGCCCGACGATGGCGACGGCGGCGACGACCCACGCCAGGATCGTCCACCACGGGTGTCTCACGACGAACCGCGCAAGCCGTGCGAACATTCAGATTCCTTCAATGTGAGATTTGTTCTGCGATACCGGTCAACCGTATGGAACGTTCTCCCGTTTGTGGTCAGCCTGAGCGCCGAACTCTCACCTGTACTTCCGGGGGAGGATCTCCTCCTCCAGGAGGGTGGACCTAGGTCCACCCTCCTGGAGTCAAATCCCTCCTACCAGGCATGACGCCATTCGGGGGTCTATCGGGCGTGCCGCCCGGAGCTGGCGAACTGCTCCTCCAGCGGATCCGGGCCCTTCCGCACCGGCGGCTCGTCGCCGTGACCGGGCCACCACGCCTTGTGGCCGAGCAGCGCGGTGACGGCGGGCACCAGGAAGATCGAGACCACGAACGCCGACAACACGATCCCGATCGCCACCGAGAAGCCGATCTGCTGGAGCATCGAGACCTTCGCCAGCATCATCGCCGAGAAGGTCCCGGCCAGGATGAGCCCGGCGGCGGCGACGGTCGGGCCGCCGTGCTCGACGGCCAGGGCGGCGGCCCGCCGCGGGTCGTTGCCCTCCTTCGCCTCCTCTCGCAGCCGCGCGGTCAGCAGGATGTTGTAGTCGGTGCCGATCGCCAGCACGAACAGGTAGAGGATCGTCGGCAGCTGGAACGTGATCCCGGGTTCGCCCAGTGCACCCTGGAACGTGTAGACCGCCGCGCCGAGTGTGGCCGCGAAGCCGAGCAGCACCACCGCGATCAGATAGATCGGCGCCACCAGGCTGCGCAGCAGCAGGGCCAGGATGAGGGCGATGAGCACCGCCGCCACCGGCAGGATGACCGACAGGTCACGGTTCATGACGTTGTTGATGTCGGCGAACGTGGAGGTCTCCCCGCCGACGTAGGCTCGGGTGCCGGGTGGCGCGGCCTTGTGCACCCCGTCGCGCAGTTCGCCGCGGACCAGCTCGATCGACTCCGCCGAAAGCGGGTTCTCCTTCAGCAGCAGGTCGACGCGGACGACGGACCGGTCCGCCTTGCTCGGCTCCGGCTGCTGGACGCGTCCCACACCGGGCACGTCCTTGGCCTTCGCGCTGAACGCGGCGAGCTGTCCCTGGTCGAGGGCCTGGCCGTCCGCACGCTTGACGTACACCGAGACCGGCGTCGTCAGGCCCGGCGGGAAGCCCTTCTGCATGTCCTTGTTGGCCTGGGCCGACTCGGTGTCCTGCGGGAAGCCGGCGAAGAAGTCGTTGTTGCTCTTGAAGGAGAAGGTGCCGACCGCGAGGCCGATCAGCAGGGCGCCGGAGACGAGGGCGACCACCGCGGGACGCCGCCCGACCAGCCGGCCGAGCGCGGCGGCCTGCGAGCCCTTGGGGTGCTTGCGCCACGCCTTGGACGGCCAGAAGACGGCGGTGCCGAGCAGCGAGACGATCGCCGGGACCAGGGTGAGCGCCGTGATCGCCATGACGGTGACGGCGATCGCCAGCGCCGGGCCCATCGGCCCGAACCCGCCGAACAAGGCCAGCAACATCACCAGGAAGGCGATGGCGACGGCCGCCGCCGCGGAGAAGATGACCTCGCCGACCCGCTCCATCGAGAGGATCATCGCCGTCTTCTTGTCGTCGCCGGCGCGCAGCCGTTCACGGAAGCGGAACAGCAGGAACAGGATGTAGTCGGTGCCGATCCCGAACAGCACGATCAGCATGATGATGCCGAGGTCCTCGCCGACCTCCCAGTTGAAGGCGTTCGCCGCGAACGCGATCAGCCCGTTCACGACCTGCATCGTCGCCGTGATCACCAGCAGTGGCAGCAGGGCCGCGAGCGGTGCCCGGAAGATCAGCAGGATCAGGCCGATGATCAGGACGAAGGTCGCGATTCCCACGATCTCGAAGGACTGGTCGAACGACTTCTCGTTGTCGACCCACGAGGCGACGTTTCCGCCGATCTTGGCGTCGAGACCGCTGCCCGACAACTGGGCGGGCAGCCGATCGCGGGTCTGCCTGACCGCCTCACTCATCTTGTCGTCGTCGTCACCCGTCATCGGCATGCCGATGATCTGGACGGCCTTGTTGGGCGCCACCGTGTCCGGCCCGGTGGTGAAGGTGCGGACCACCGGGGGCTTGGTGCTCTCCAGCGCCTTGGCGATCTGGGTGACCTTGGCGCCGTCGGCGGTCGTGAGCGGCGCCCCGTCGGACCGTTTGACGACGATCAGCGCGGATTCCTCGTCCTGCTGCGGGAACGCCTTTTCGGCGATCTTCGCGGCCTGGATCGATTCGTACTTGCTCGGGAGGAAGTCGGCCGTGTCCTCCTGCGTGGAGATGGCGGGTGCCGTCATGACGATGGCCACGGCGGCGACCAGCCAAGCCAAGATCGTCCACCATGGATGTCTGACGACGACGCGCGCGAGCCATGCGAACATGCGTCTTGTCCTTTAGCTGAGATGTCGGGGGGATGACTAAGACGCTAAAGATCGGATCTCTAGTTGTGGTCCCGCTGTGAAGCCAACCCCGACCTGATACCTGCGGGGTGGTCCCCTCGTCCTCCGGTACCGCCGCGGGTAGGTAGCCTCGTCCTCATGGACAAGGACGTTCACCAGGGATTTGAGACGCTGGCCATCCACGCCGGGCAGGAGGCCGACCCCACGACGGGCGCGGTCGTCCCTCCCATCTACCAGGTCTCTACGTACAAGCAGGACGGCATCGGCGGGCTGCGCGGCGGCTACGAGTACTCGCGGTCAGCCAACCCGACCCGGACCGCTCTGGAGACCTGCCTGGCCGAGATAGAGGGCGGGTCGCGCGGGCTGGCGTTCGCGTCCGGCCTCGCAGCCGAGGACGCGCTGCTGCGCACGGTGCTCAAGCCCGGTGACCACGTCGTCATCCCGAACGACGCGTACGGCGGCACCTACCGGCTCTTCGCGAAGGTCGCCGAGCCGTGGGGAGTGACGTTCGACCCGGTGCCGCTCAACGCCATCGCCGCAGTACGCGCGGCGATCCGGCCGGAGACGAAGCTGATCTGGGTCGAGACGCCGACCAATCCGCTGCTGGGCATCGCCGACATCGCCGCGCTGGCCTCCGTCGCCCACGACGCCGGGGCGTTGCTGGCGGTGGACAACACGTTCGCCTCGCCCTACCTCCAGCAGCCACTGGCTCTCGGCGCCGACGTGGTCGTGCACTCCACCACCAAGTACATCGGCGGTCACTCCGACGTGGTCGGCGGCGCGCTGATCGTCGCGGACCCCGACCTGGGTGAACGGCTCACCTTCCACCAGAACGCGATGGGCGCGATCGCGGGTCCGTTCGACGCGTGGCTGACTCTGCGCGGCATCAAGACCCTGGCCGTACGGATGGACCGGCACTGCGCCAACGCCGAGGCCGTCGCCGGCATGCTGAGCCGCCACACGGCGGTCACCGAGGTCATCTACCCGGGCCTCCCCACCCACCCGGGCCATGAGGCCGCCTCCAAGCAGATGAGGGCCTTCGGCGGGATGGTGTCGTTCCGGATGGCGTCCGAAGAGGCGGCCGTCCGGGTCTGCGAGCGCACCAAGCTCTTCACGCTCGGCGAGTCGCTCGGCGGCGTGGAGTCGCTGATCGAGCACCCGGGCCGCATGACGCACGCCTCCGCCGCCGGTTCGCCGCTGGAGGTCCCCGGCGATCTCGTCCGTCTCTCGGTGGGCATCGAGGACGTCGACGATCTCCTCCGTGACCTGGAGCAGGCCCTCGCCTGACGGCCGGGTGAGCTCGCGCTGTCCTCGCGGTGCCGGAGGGCTCCGTGGGGTTCGGGGGGTCATGGGCGTGATCGAAGCTTTATGATGTGCGCGCCAGATTCCGCCGAGAAAGGGGCTCGAGTGCGCAAGGTACTGGTGGCCGGGGCGGCCTTCGCCGCGACTTGCCTGTCGGCCGTGGCCGTGCCGGCGGGAGCGCAGGCTGACCCTCCCGCGCCCGTGCTGGAGGGTGCTGAGACCTCGTCCACGACGACCGGCGCTCCGTCGCCGCCCGCTCAGTCCGACTCGTCGGTGGTCTCCGCGCGCGCGGTCATCGTGACGCCGAAGCCGCCGAGGCAGCGCACGTACGCGTACGGACGGCACCCGCGCCAACGGGTCGACGTCTACTGGCGTGTCCCGGCGAAGCCCAAGCAGAGCCAGCAGACTCAGCAGGGCCAGCAGACTCAGCAGGGCCAGCAGACTCAGCAGGGCCAGCAGACTCAGCAGGGCCAGCAGACTCAGCAGGGCCAGCAGACTCAGCCAGGCCAGCAGACTCAGCCAGGCCAGCAGACTCAGCCAGGCCAGCCAGGCCAGCAGGCAACGCCGCAGCCGACCCGTCCTGGCGTGCTGCTGCTGCACGGCGGATCCTGGCGCCGGGGGAGCAAGACCGGCTGGAAGTACTTCGCACGCCGCCTGACGACGCAGGGATTCACGGTCTTCGCGGCCGACTACCGGCTGTCCGGCATGGCGCAGTGGCCCGCCCAGCGCACCGACGCGCAGGCCGCGCTCGCGTTTGTCAAGAAGCACGCCAAGACGTGGAACGTCGACCCGCAGCGCATCGTCGTCGTGGGTGCCTCCGCGGGCGGGCAGCTGGCGACGCAGCTGGGCACCGCCGGCACCGGTTCCCAGCAGGTGCGCGGCGTGGTGGCCCTGTCGCCGGTCAACACGCCCTACCTGGCCTACCAGGCCGGCATAGCGGCGACGGCGTCCCGTGCCCAGGGCGGCCTGCGCAACGCGGTCCTCCAGCTCCTCGGCTGCGTGCCGAGCCAGGCCGACCTGGCCTGCTGGGGGCGAGTGGACGACGCCAACTCCGCGACCCATGCCAGCCCGGGCGACGCGCCCATGCTGCTCATGCACAGCGAGGGAGACTTCGTTCCGGTGACCCAGAGCACGGGCTTGGCCAGCGCTCTGCGCGGCGTCGGCGTGCCCGTCACGGTCAAGACCGTGCCGGGGGACATGCACGGCAACGGGCTGTTGAACGACGAGACGGTCTATCCGGCGCTGTTGTCCTGGATCAAGTCCCAGACGGGGTGACGCCGCCCCAGGGCGACCCTCGACATGCCCTAACCGGCTTCTCCGTACCAGACCATCAAGAACAGGATCACCAGCCAGAGCAGCGCGACCACACCCGAGAGGGAGGCGATCCGGCCGCGCTCCACCTGCGCGATGTCGCTCTGCGCTGGAGCCGCTGACGCGGCGCCCTCCTCGGCCTTGTTCTCGTCCTTGCCTTCGCCTTCGTCCTGGTCTTCGGCCTTGGTCGCGCTCCTGTCCGTGCTGGTGGCCGGAGCCGCCTCAGCAGCGGCGACATCCAGCAGGTGGATCGCCTTGCGCTGGTCCCGTTCGATCAGGATCAGCAGGACGAGGGCGACGATGAACAGCGTCAGCGACGCCGTCAGCCAGACCCTCGCGAAGTCGCCGTCGGCGAGGAGGAGACCGAACACGAGGATGCCGAGGGTCCCCAGCCCGTAGATCCGCGTCGTCCGGTTGAGGTACCGGAGCACGACGGTGTTCTGCTTGCGGATGAACCGCGGCGTGGCCATGGTCGCGGCGGTCAGCGGCCCCAGCGCGAAGATCGCAAAGCCGATGTGCACGATCAGCAACAGGCGATCGGATTTCGACATGGCGCCGACCTTAGTGTGCGCCGCGGGCCCGCTAGCGGCGCCCTCGCCGGACTCGGAGATAATCGCTCACCACGTATTCGCCGAGCCGCTCGGCGTCGGGCGCGAAGACGCGGCCGCCGTTGCGCTGCGCGACCTCCTCCACGAACGACACCAGCCGCCGGTCGTCGGCCAGCATGAAGACGTTGAGCGAGGCCCCCCGCCGGGTCATCTTGTCGACCTCGGCCATCGTCAGCACGAGCGTGTCGGCGGACGGCGGGTAGTCGAAGACCGACCGGCCGTCGGACCGCAGATGGGCGGTCGGCTCGCCGTCGGTGACCACCAGCACGATCGGCTCGAAGTCGGGGTGCTTGTCCAGATGACGTCCCGCGATCATCAGCGCGTGGTGGAGGTTGGTGCCCTGGACCATGTCCCAGTCGAGCCCCGTCATCTCCGTCGGGTGCAGTACCCGGGCGTAGTTGGAGAAGCCGATGATCTGGATGGCGTCCTGCGGGTATTTGCTGGTCACCAGGGTGTGCAACGCCAGCGTCGTCTGCTTGGCGGCGGCCCAGGTCCCGCGCAGCACCATCGAGTACGACAGGTCGACGAGCAGGCAGACGGCGGCGGCCGTGCGCCGTTCGGTCTCGTGCACCTCGAAGTCGTCCACGGACAGCCGTACACCGTTGGAGCCGTTCGACCGAGCCCTTTTCAGCGGGGCATCTTCCAGCGGAGCCTTTTCCAGCGCGGTCTTCTCCAGTGAGAGGGCCGGGCGTTCCATGGCATTGCGGTGGATGGCGTTGCCGATCGTACGGACCACGTCGAGAGGCTGCTCGTCGCCGAACCGCCACTCGCGGCTGGAGCCGGTCAGCTCGCCTGCCTGCCCCGCGTCGCGCTGGTCGTGGTCGCCCCGGCGGCCCGCGTCCAGCTGCGCGAACACCCGGCGCAGCGCCGTCTCCCCGAGCCGCCGCACGGCCTTGGGGGTGAGCTCCAGCTTGCCGCGCTTACGCTGCAGGTAGCCCTGCTGTTCGAGCTCCTTCTCGATCCGGCGCAACTCGGCGAGGTCGTCGACCGCCTGACGGCCGAGCGCGCGGCGGACGGCCGCCTCGTCGATGTCGTCCATCCGGGCGCCGGGGTAGTCCTGCCCGAGTGCCGCCTCAAGCTCGGCCAGGTCGGCGAGCTCGGCCAGCGCGGTCGTGGCGTCGCCGACACCCAGCGGGTCCTCGCCGGTCATGCGTTCCGGGGAGCCCCAGCCGAGCTCGGGTCGCCGGGCGCGGAGCGCGTCGTTCAGCCGCGACATCTCCATGGCCAGGCCCGCGTCCTGCATGGCCTGTTCCATCAGCCCGGCCAGCTCCTCGCGCTGCTCGGGGCTCATGGACGCCAGCAGGCGGTCCATGGCCGCCGCGCGGCGGGCCAGGGAGTCGACCAGCTCTTCGAGATTCTGCGGCTGGTCGGGGAAGAAGTCCCCGTACTCCTGCATGAACCGGTCGAAGTCGTCCTGGGTGTGCTCGCCGCGCGCGTCCTTGTCCAGCATCTCGTTGAGCGCGGCCATCATGTCCTTGACCCGCTCCAGCATCTGCGGGTCCTGGGTTTGGAGGGCCTGCTTCATGCCCTGGAACTGCGCGTCGAGGACGTCCCGCCGCAGCAGCTCCTTCAGCCGCTCGAACGTCTCGCGGGCGGCGGCGGAACGCCAGTCGTAGTCCGACAGCCGCCGGATCGCCTGCGAGGTGTCGCGCGGCAGCGTGTCGAGCTCGGCCTCGCGCAGCCGGGCCTCGTCGCCCGGGTCGGGGAACAGCTCCGCGCGCTCCTGCCCGATGGCGGTGTCGAGCAGCGCGCGTGCCTGCTCCAGCGTGCCGTCGAGCCTGCCGCTGTCGCGCAGCGCACGCTGGCGCTCGCGGACCTGCCGGAGCAGATCATCCAGCCCGCGCCGCCCTTCGGCTCCCGGCAGCCCCCGGCGCAGCAGCTCGCGCAGCGCGTCGTCCGGCCGGTTGCCCTCGAGCACCGAGTCGCCCATGGCGTCGAGCGCGTCACGGACGTCGTACGGCGGGGCGAGCGGGTCGGGCCCGTCGTGGTAGGCCCCGTACCGGTAACGGCTCATCAGCGGCCTCGACTCACGTTCGGTAGGTGGCGGTCCCGTCGGCGCGGCCGGACGAGGTGTCCTTGGACAGCCGGCGGGTGAGGAAGAGCCCCTCCAGGGCGAACTCCAGCGCGGCCGCGGCCTGGCCGGGGGACTCCCCGGACAGGTCGAGCCGTTCCATGATCTTGGCGAGGCCGGGCACCGGGCCGATGCGGCGCAGCAGCTCGGCCGACGAGACCAGCTCGCCGGACTCCACGATCTCGCCCGCGTCGAACTTGTCGAGCAGCCCGGACAGGTCGGCGGCGCCGAGGGTGCGGCGGTAGGTCTCGGCGGTCGCGCGGCGCAGCAGGTGTTCGAGCACCTCCTGCTCGCGGCCCTCCTCACTGACCTCGAACTCGACCTTGCCCATGAGCGAGGGCACGACGGCGGGCAGGTCGCACACGCGCGCCACCGGCTGTTCCTCCCCGGTGAGCGCGGCCCGGCGCAGGGCGCCCGCGGCGACGGTCTCGGCGCCCGCGAGCGCGAACCGCGCGGACACGCCGGAACGGGAGTCCACCGCGGTCGACTCGCGCGTCAGGCGGGTGAACCGGCCGATCACCTCCAGCAGGTGTTCGGGCACCTCCGCCTGGAGTTCGTCGATCGCCGCCTCCTGCCGGATGAGGTCGAGCTCGGCGTCCAGCTCCAGCGGGTAGTGGGTGCGGATCTCCGCGCCGAACCGGTCTTTGAGCGGAGTGATGATGCGGCCGCGGTTGGTGTAGTCCTCCGGGTTGGCGCTGGCGACCAGCAGCACGTCCAGGGGCAGCCGCAGCGCGTAGCCGCGGACCTGGACGTCGCGTTCCTCCAGGACGTTGAGCAGCGCGACCTGGATGCGTTCGGCCAGGTCGGGCAGCTCGTTGATGGAGAAGACGCCACGGTTGGTGCGCGGCACCAGGCCGAAGTGCACGGTCTCGGGATCGCCCAGCGTCCGGCCCTCCGCCACCTTGATCGGGTCGACGTCGCCGATCAGGTCGCCGACGGAGGTGTCCGGGGTGGCCAGCTTCTCGCCGTACCGGTCGTCGCGGTGCTTCCACGCGACCGGGAGGTCGTCGCCCGCCTCGTCGGCGAGCCGCCGGCAGCGCACGCAGACCGGCTCGTACGGATGGTCGTTGATCTCGCAGCCCGCGATGACCGGAGTCCACTCGTCCAGCAGCCTGGTCAGCGTGCGGATCAGCCGCGTCTTGCCCTGACCGCGCTCGCCCAGCAGCACCAGGTCGTGCCCGGCGAGCAGGGCGCGTTCGAGGTGGGGGAGCACGGTGTCGTCGAAGCCGACGATCCCGGGGAAGCGCGGCTCGCCGGATCTCAGCCGGACGAGCAGGTTGTGACGGATCTCGGCCTTCACCGACCGCTGAATGTGACCGCTGGTGCGAAGTTCGCCCAGTGTGATCTCGCGAGGTGTGGTTGGACGCACGCGATCGACATTACGTCGCGGATCCGGGGAATCGCACCCTGGTAGCCGGAATCGCCACAAGGCTCGGCACGAGGCTTGGCGGAGGCTTGGGGGGAGGCCTATTTTGGCCAGCGCGATCGAGCAGGGAGACTGAGGGTGTGACCCCATCCGGTGTACGGCTCGAAGGAGGGGAGGCCGATGGCGCGCTTCGGTGACGGCCTGGCCCTCGGACCCGATCTTCCCAACGCCGCCGAATCGGCGGTGAAACAAGCACTCTCGCCGCTGGATGCCCCGCCAGACCTGGTCTGTGTGTTCATTTCCACGAGCGACCCCGATGAGCTCGAGGCCGCCGCGTACCGCGCCATGAACGCGGCCGAGGGCGCCGTGGTGCTCGGCTGCAGCGCCTCCGGGGTGATCGGCGCCGGCCGCGGTGTGGAGGAGGACAGCGCGGTCAGCGCCTGGGCGGCGGTGCTGCCCGGCGCCCGGCTGGAGTCCTTCCGGCTGGAGACCCTGAAGACCGACGACCGCCTCATCGTGGTCGGCATGCCCGAGGGACACGACGACGACGTGGTCGGCGTGCTGCTCGCCGACCCGTACACCTTCCCGGTGGACGCGTTCGTCGAGCGCTCCGACGACGCGATGCCGGGCCTGCCCCTGGTGGGCGGCATGGCCGAGAGCGGCGGGCGCGGCCCCGATCCCGACGGCCGCGGCGGCACCCGCGTGTTCGTCAACGGCGAGATCTTCGACTCGGGTGCGGTCGGCGTCGTGCTGGGCGGCGCGGTCACGGCCGCCACCGTGGTCAGCCAGGGCGCCCGCCCGATCGGCCCCGACATGATCGTGACCAAGGCCGACGAGAACGTGCTGTACGAGCTGGCCGGCACGCCCGCGCTGGACAAGCTGGAGCAGATCGTGCTGGGCCTGCCGGAGGAGGAGCAGGAGCTGGCCGGGCGCGGGCTGCTGATCGGCGTGGCCATGGACGAGTACGCCGAGGAGCACGAGCACGGCGACTTCCTGGTCCGCGGCGTGGTCGGCGCCGACACCGACAGCGGCGCCATCGCGATCGGCGACGTGGTGGAGGTCGGCCGGACGGTGCGGTTCCAGGTGCGCGACGCGGGGGCCGCGGACGAGGACCTCGCGGCGCTGCTCGACCGCTTCGAGGTCGGCCCGGTCGAGGGTGCGCTGCTGTTCTCCTGCAACGGGCGCGGCCGGACGATGTTCCCCGACTCCGACCACGACGCGCAGGTCCTGAGCCGTATGTTCGGGGACGTGGGGGTCGGCGGCTTCTTCGCGGCCGGGGAGATCGGCCCGGTGGCCGGCCGCAACCACGTGCACGGTTTCACCGCCTCGATCCTGGCGTTCGGCCCGGCGGGCCGGGATGACTGACCCTGGCACCGGCTTCTCCTCGGCAGGGAAGGGGGCAGCCGCCGGCAAAGGGGAAGCCGCCGGCCCGCCCGTGATGGCGATCGACATCGGCGGGACGAAGATGGCCGTGGCGGTGGTGGAGCCCGGCGGGCGCATCGCCGCGTACGACCGGATCGCCACTCCGAACGACGTGGGTGTGGACGCGGAGGGGCTCTGGCGGACGCTGGAGTCGTTGCTGGACAAGGTCGCCGCCGACGCGGGCAGCTCGGGTTTCGCGGGAGTCGGCGTGGGCTGCGGCGGGCCGATGACCTGGCCGGCCGCCGACGTGTCGCCGCTCAACATCCCCGCCTGGCGCGACTTCCCGCTGCGGAGCCGGCTGCGGTCGCGGTACGCGGGCCTTCCCGTACGGGTCCACAACGACGCGATCTGCGTGGCCGTCGGCGAGCACTGGCGCGGCGCGGGACGCGGCCGCGGCAACGTGCTCGGCATGGTGGTGTCCACCGGGGTGGGCGGCGGGCTGGTGCTGGGCGGGCACCTGATCGACGGTGCCACCGGCAACGCCGGCCACATCGGCCACGTGGTCGTCGACCCGGAGGGGCCGCCATGCGTGTGCGGCGGCCGGGGCTGCCTGGAGGCGATCGCGCGCGGCCCGGGCCTGGTGGCCTGGGCGCAGGAGCAGGGGTGGCGCCCGGGCCGGCAGGACGCCACCGGCGTTGACCTGGCCGCCGACGCCCGCCGCGGCCACCCGGTCGCCGAATCCGCCATGGTGCGGGCCGGGCGTGCGCTCGGCATCGCGATCGCCTCGGCCACGCACCTGTGCGACCTGGAGGTCGTCGCCATCGGCGGCGGCCTGTCGCAGGCGGGCGCGATGCTCTTCGACCCGCTGGAAGAGGCGTTGCGGACCCACGCGCGGATGGGCTTCGCCCGCCAGGTGCAGGTGGTCCCCGCCGCCCTCGGCCAGACCTCCGGCCTCATCGGGGCGGCCGCCCTGATCTTCGCCTCCGATCGTTACTGGAACGCGGACTGAGCCGGCTGAACGGTTCGTCCGCTGGTCGGGGCGGGTCGCCCGGGGTGAGAGGATGCGGGCATGGACCTCGTCAGCGCGGATGAGATCCGCGCGGCCCAGGAGCTGCTGCGCGGAGTGATCATTCCCACTCCGCTGATCCACTCTCGGGTGCTGTCTGAGATCGTCGGCGGCCCCGTCCATCTCAAGTGCGAGAACCTGCAGCGCACCGGCTCGTTCAAGATCCGCGGCGCGTACGTGCGCATCGCGCGGCTCAGCGACGACGAGCGTGCCCGCGGCGTGGTCGCGGCGAGCGCCGGCAACCACGCGCAGGGCGTCGCGCTGGCCGCGACCACGCTCGGCTGCAAGGCCACCGTGTTCATGCCCGAGGGTGCGCCGCTGCCCAAGGTGGCCGCGACCCGCGGCTACGGCGCGGACGTGATCTTCCCGGGGCCGACGGTCGACGAGTGCCTGGTGGCCGCGCAGACCTACGCCGACGAGACCGGCGCCGTGCTCATCCACCCGTTCGACCACAAGGACGTGATCACCGGGCAGGGCACGATCGGCATGGAGATCGCGGAGCAGTGCCCGGACGTGCGCACCGTCGTCGGCGCGATCGGCGGAGGCGGGCTGATGTCCGGCGTCGCCGCGGCGATGCGGGCGGTGTCGCGCGAACGCGGCGGGCCCGACATCAAGGTCGTCGGCGCCCAGGCCAAGCGGGCCGCCGCGTTCCCGCCGTCGCTCGCCGCCGGCCGTCCGGTCCGCGTCGAGGTCAACCCGACGATGGCCGACGGCATCGCGGTCGGCGCGCCCGGCGAGCTCACCTACGAGCTGGTGAACGAGCTGGTCGACGCCGTCGTCACGGTGACGGAGGAGTCGATCTCACAGGCCCTGCTGCTCTGCCTCGAGCGCGCCAAGATGGTGGTCGAGCCGGCGGGCGCGGCGGGCGTCGCCGCGCTGCTGGAGCACTCCTACGCGGTCCGCACGCCCGTCGTCGCGCTGCTGTCGGGTGGCAACGTCGACCCGTTGCTGCTGGCCAAGGTGCTGCGCCACGGGCTGGCCGGGGCGGGCCGCTACATGGTCGTCCGCTGCCGCCTTAAGGACCGCCCCGGCGCCCTGGTGACGCTGCTCAGCGAGCTGGCCGAGCTGGGCGTCAACGTGCTGGACGTGATGCACGAACGGGTCGCCGCGCGCCTCCATGTCGAGGAGGCAGAAGTGCTGCTCCATCTGGAGACGCGCGGCTCCGACCACGGCGAGGAGGTCCTCGGGCGGCTCCGCGCCAAGGGCTACACCCTGACGTTGAGCTGACCTGACGTTGAGCTGAGCCGCCCGAGACCTGCGTCAGAGGGTTGGCTTACCGCTCGTATAGATCCACTTCTGGAAGAGGTCGTCCAGCTGCTTGCCGGAGGTCTTCTCGGCGAAGCGGATGAAGTCCGCCGTGCTGACGTTGCCGTACCGGTTGACGGTCGGCCAGGCCTTGGCCAGCTTGAAGAACTTCTCGTCACCGATCGTCTTGCGGAGCATGTGCAGCGTCAAGGCGCCGCGGTCGTAGACCGTCGAGTGGAAGATGTTGTCCCGGCCGGGGTCGGCGGTCTTCGGCTTCCAGAGGTCGTTGTCGGCCGGCGTGGCGTACACCTCGTCGAAGGACTGCTGGACCGGCTTGCCCGTGTACTTCTCGAAGTACAGCCACTCGGAGTAGGTCGCGAAACCCTCGTTGAGCCAGATGTCGGCCCAGCGCTTCGGCGTCACGCTGTCCCCGAGCCACTGGTGGGCCAGCTCGTGGATCAGCAGGTCCGGCCGCGGGATCGTGCCCGGCCGCCGGGTGAGGTCGTAGATCGGCCTGCCCTGGGTCTCCAGCGCGTAGCCGATGCCCGCCTTCACCGCGATGCCGCCGGTGGAGGAGAACGGGTAGCGGCCGTAGATCGTGGCCAGGTAGTTCTGGAAGTCTCCGGTCTGCTTGTTGAAGTCCTTGGCCAGTGCCGCCGAGATGCCGAGCTGCTGGTCGGTGGCCGTGATGTTGGGCATCGTGCCGTGCGACGTGGTCTTGAGCCGGGTCTTGAGCACGTCGTACTTGCCGATCGCGATCATGCTCAGCTCGCTGGCCATCGGCTGGCGCATCTTCCAGCGCGAATAGGCGAGCCCGCCCTTGGTCCACGAGCCGGCCGGGTCGCCGCCGGCCAGCGACGTCAGGCCCTTGGGCGCGGCCAGCGTGATGGTGTAGGTGGCCTTGTCGAGCGGGGTGTCGTTGACCGGGTAGACCGTCGCGGCGCCGATGGGCTGGTTGACCATGAGCGCGCCGTCGGCGGTCGGCACCCAGCCGGAGACGCCCAGCGCCGGGTCGTTCACCGTCTGCGGCACGCCGGAGTAGGCCACCGTGACCGCGAAGCGCTTGCCCTTGCGCAGGCCCTTCGGCGGCGTGATCTCAAGCTCCTGGGCGCCGGTGCGCTTGTAGGCGGCCTTCTTGCCGTCCACCCGCAGCGCCGAGATCTTCAGCGGGCCCAAGAAGTCCAGGTTGAACCGCGACAGGTTCTGCGTCGCGCGTGCCTTGATCTGGGTGACGGCCTGGATGTTCTTGGTCGCCGGGTTGTACTTGAGTCCGATGTCGTAGTGGGCGACGTCGTAGCCGCCGTTGCCCATGTCGGGGAAGTACGGGTCACCCGCACCGGGCGCGCCAGGGGTGAAACGGGCGGCCGTAGCCTGGGCTGGGGCCGCTGATACAAGAAGGCCCGCAGTGGCGGTCAGCGCCACGGTGGCCAGAACCTTGGGGGATTTGCTCATCGACCTCGTCCTCGGAGGAGTCGTCTTAACAGCCCCAAGAATTTCGGGAGATCAATGGGCGTGCAAGCGCGATTTGATCTCAAATCGGCCAGTTCGGGCCAGCTTTTCCGGTCAACGGCCCAGCCGGGCGGGGTGGTCCTTCGTTCAGCGGAGACTCGGCTTGCCCTGGGCGAACAACCACTTGTCGAACAGCCCGTCGAGTTCCCGGCCCGAGACGCGCTCGGCGAGCTTCCGGAAGTCCGCCGTGGTGGCGTTCCCGTGCGCGCGCTCGGCGGTCCAGGTGCGGAGGATCCGGAAGAACACGTCGTCGCCCACGGTCTTGCGCAGCATGTGCAGGGTCATCGCTCCGCGGGTGTACACAGGGAAGCCCGCGAAGAGCTGTTGCCGCCCCGGCGCCCCGGTTGGGGCCTTCCAGCCCGCGAAGTCGCCGGGCTTTGAGTACGCAGCGTCGAAGAGAGCCTCCGCCTTGGGTCCGCCGTGCTGCTCGCTCCACAGCCACTCGGCGTACGTGGCGAAACCCTCGTTCAGCCAGATGTCCTGCCAGCGGTTGATGCTGACGCTGTTACCGAACCACTGGTGGGCCAGCTCGTGAACGATCAGCGTCATGTTCGCACCGCCGGGGTACACCGGCCGGTTCTGCGTCTCCAGCGCGTACCCGACCCGCACGTCGTCGATGACCCCGCCGGTGGAGTCGAACGGGAACGGCCCGAAGTGGCGGACACCCCAGTCGGTCACCTTGGCGGTGAGTTCCTGGAAGAGCTTGGGGCTGTTCTGGTTGGAGCTGTCGACGGCGACGAACGACCGGACGCCGCCCGGCGACCGGTCGTCGAGCGTCTTGAACCGCCCGATGGCGACGAGTGCCAGGTAACCGGCCATCGGCTTGCTGGAACGCCACTTGAACGTGCTCGTCGGGCCGATGTTCGCCGAACCTTCGAGCTCGCCGTTCGCCACCACCTTGAGTCCCTTGGGCACGGTGATGGTGTACGCGTAGGTGGCCTTGTCCGCCGGGTGGTCGTTGAGCGGGAACCAGTACGCGGAGCCGACCGGTTGCGAGAGTGTGACGGCGCCGTCGCCGGTGGGGATCCAGCCGGACCGGCCGAGCCCGGGGGCCTTCAGTTGCCGCGGCGACCCGGCGTAGGCCACGGCGACCGAGAACCGGGCCCCCTGCGCGATGCCACCGCGTGGCGTGATCTCCAGCTCTTGGCCGCGCCGCGCGAACGAGGCCGCCGCACCGTTCACCTTCACCGAGCTGACCTTGTGGCCGATGAAGTCCAGATTGAACCGCTTGAGGTTCTGCGTCGCGTTCGCCGTGATCGTGGTGGTGCCGGCGAGATGCTGGCCGCGCGGTGTGTAGCGCAGCCTGATGGAGTAGTGCGCGACGTCGTAGCCGCCGTTCCCGGCGTTCGGGAAGTACGGGTCACCGATGCCGGGCGCACCCGCTGAGGACGTCCCGGAGGCCGCCTGTTCGGGCCCTGGCGTTCGGCCCGGGGCGGGGCGTCCGGCGGTACGGTCCGGAGCGTCGTCGGGCAGGGCGGCGGCGCCGAGCGCCGATGTCAGGAGCAGCGCGGCCGTACTGGTCGCGGCGGTCTTCTTCACCACTTCTTCGGCTTGCCCTTCGTGAAAAGCCAGACATTGAACAGCTTGTCGAGTTGCTTACCGGAGACCTTCTCGGCGTGCTCGACGAACTGCGGGGTGGTCGCGTTGGAGTCGCGGAACGTCGAGGCCCAGGTCTTGAGAGTCGTGAAGAAGGCCTTGTCGCCGACCCTCTGGCGGAGCGCCTGCAGCGTCATGGCGCCGCGGATGTAGACCGAGAAGCTGAACAGGTCACGGCGGCCGGGTTTGCCCGGCGGCGGATTGAAGATCGGTGACGAGCCCGGCTGCCGGTAGTAGCGCTTGAAGATCTTCTTGGTGGAGTCCTTCTTGCCCCGCTCGCGCCACAACCACTCGGCGTACGTGGCGAAGCCCTCGTTCAGCCAGATGTCCGGCCAGTTCTTGAGGCTGACGCTGTTGCCGAACCACTGGTGGGCCAGTTCGTGCACGATGAAGGCGTCGTCGGGCGCGAACCCGGCGTACACCGGCCGCTCCTGCGTCTCCAGCGCGTAGTCCAGCCGCGGGTCGTCCACGATGCCCCCGGACGTGGCGAACGGGTACGGCCCGAAGACCGAGGACCCCCACTTGAGGGCGCTGACCGTGGTCTTGTGCAGGGCCGCGGCGGACTTCTTGAACCGCGGGTCCACCGCGGTGATGACCGGCGTCCTCCCTGCCATGCTGCGCTTCACCCGGAACTTGCCGATCGCCAGCATGGCCAGGTACGGGACCATCGGCGACTTCTCGGCCCACGCGTAGGTCGTGGTGGCGCCCTGCCGCACGGTCCGCCCGGGAGTGCCGTTGGCGATCGCCCGCAGGTTGCGGGGCACCGTGATCCGGTAGGAGTAGGTGGCCTTGTCGCTCGGGTGGTCGTTGACCGGCATCCAGGTGGGCGCGCCGTCCGGCTCGGCGACGACGAGCGCGCCGTCCCTGCTCGGCACCCAGCCGTACGTGCCGAGCGAGCCATGGCGCACCGGGCCTGGCCGCCCGGAGTAGCGGACCACGGTCGTGAACCGCGTGCCCGAGGCGAGGGAGGAGGCGGGCGTGATGGTGAGTTCCTGGCCCTTGCGGCGGTACGCGGCGCGCTGGCCGTTGACGGTGACGTCGAGGATCTTGGGGCCGCGGTAGTCCAGATTGAAGCGCGACAGGTTCTGCGTCGCCATGGCGGTGACGGCCACGGTCGCGTCGACCCTGCCGCCCTTGGGCGTGTACCTGAGCGCCACGTCGTAGTGCTGCGCGTCGTAGCCGCCGTTGCCCGCGTCACGGAAGTACGGGTCGCCCAGATTGGCGGATCCCGGCTTGCCGGTGTCCGGCTTCTTCACTACCGGGCCGGGAGTCGCGCCCGGCGGCGGATCGCACTCGCCCAGCGCGGTGCTGGTCCCTGGGGGTGTGTCAGGGCCGGGTTCCGCCGCGGGAAGGCGGGTCGGTGCGGCGGCCCCGGGCGGCGGTACTGCCATACGGCGGAACCGCCGTTCCCCAGCGGGTGCCGGTGTCGCTGCCGGTGCTGCCGAAGGCGGTGCAGCCGGTGCCGGTGTCGCTGCCGGCGCAGGTGCAGGTGCAGGCGACGACGTAGGCGGACAGGGTGTGGCGTCCTGCGGAGCGGCGGATCCTGAAGCCGTCGCAGTCTCACTGCCGTTGATCGATACCAGCACGGCGGCGGCGGTGGCCGCCGCGGTCATACGTCCCCAAGGCCCGTTCACCCGGCCAACATTGCTGGTCGCACCGGCGCGACGTCGCGGCACTTGCCCGGGCTTTCCCGATCTCTTGCCACCCGTTCACCCGCAGAAGACGAACCGGATCAAGGTGCGGGACGGATCACAGCGCGGGGCGGCCCCGCTTGAAGACCCACGCGTCGAAGAACGAGTCGAGCTGCTGGCCGGACACGCGCTCGGCGACCTCGATGAACTGCGGGGTCGTGGCGTTGGAGTGGCGGCGCTCCTTGGCCCAGGTCTTGAGGATGCTGAAGAACTTCTCGTCGCCGACCTTCTTGCGCAGCGCGTGCAGCGTCATCCCGCCGCGGTCGTACACCGAGCGCCCGAACATGTTGGCGCGCCCGGGGTTGCCGGGCGGGACGTTCCAGAGCTCCCGGTTGCCGGCGTCCTCGTACAGGCCGTCGAACTTCTCCTGGAGGGTCTCGTTGCCGATGCGCTCGGCCCAGATCCACTCGGCGTACGTGGCGAAGCCCTCGTTCAGCCAGATGTCCTGCCACTTGGTGACGCTGACGCTGTCGCCGAACCACTGGTGCGCGATCTCGTGCGCGATGATCGTCTGGTCCGCGCCGAGCGCGCTGTAGACCGGCCGGGTCTGCGTCTCCAAGGCGAAGTTGACCGCCGCGTTGTCGACGATGCCGCCGGTGGAGGAGAACGGGTAGGGGCCGAACAGCTTCACCAGCTCGTCGGTGACCTCGGCGTTCTTGGCATGGAAGGTGTCCAGCGGCACGGCCGACACCGAGGGGTCCACGGCCGTGATGATCGGGATGCCGCCCGGGGTCTTGCCGGTCTTCACGCCGAACCGGCCCACCGTCACCGTGGCGAGATAGGTGGCCATCGGGTCCTTGACCTGCCAGGTCGTCGTGACCGCACGCCGGCTCTTGGCAGCCGATGCCGCAGCCGGGACGACGTCCGGGCCGTCACCGCTGCCCGGAGTGACCGAGCCGCCGCCGCTCGGCACCTTCGACGTCGGCTCGCCGTTGGCCATCGCCGTGAGGCCCTCGGGCACCGTGACCTCGAAGTCGAACGTGGCCTTGTCGCTGGGGTGGTCGTTGCTCGGGAACCAGGTGTGGGCCCCGCTCGGCTGGCAGGCCACGAAGACCCCGTCCGAGGTGCGGATCCAGCCGTACCGGCCCAGGATCGGGTCAACGACCGGCTGCGGCGTGCCCGAATAGCGCACCGACACGGTGAACTTGGCGTTCTTCTCCAGCGCCTTGGCCGGGGAGACGATCAGCTCGCTGCCCTGCCGCTGCTGCTGCGCCGGAGCCCCGTCCACCGTGACCTGGGTGACGTCGAGGCCGGTCAGGTCGAGGTTGAAGCGGCTCAGCCGCTCGGTCGCGGTGGCGGTGATCTCGGCCGTGCCGTCGAGCTCCTTGCCGCCGCCCGGCGTGATGGCGAGCTTCAGCTTGTAGTGCTGGACGTCGTACCCGCCATTGCCGTCACCCGGGACATAGCGGTCACCCGCGCTGTCCGGCCCGCTCGGCCCACCCGTCGGGGACGTCGGGACCACCGGCAGGCTCGGCTCGGCGGAGTCCCTGTCACCGATCGTGACCTGGCAGCCCGTCAACGCCCCGGCGACGGCCAGCGCGGCCAGCCCATGCGAGGCAGGGCGGCGGGAAAGGGGGCTGCGGAAACGTCCGGCCGAAGTCACGTTGCCCAGACTGCCTTCGACTAGGCACTCTGGGCAACTTGGATCAACCGCCCAACCCGGTCAGTCTCTGTGGGGGATACCCCCACACCCCCAGAAGGGCTCGCTGACCGGCAATCCTCGCTTCGCTGCGGTTGCCGGTCAGCGAGCCGCATACGGATCGGGTGCACCTGGCTGGACCTTGACCACGACCGTGCGCGCGACCTTGTCGTGCAGCGCCTGCCGCCGCGGGTCCCCCAGGATCCACGCCACGTCGATGATCCCGCCCACGCAGCAGCAAACTATGAGGACCACGGTATAGAGACCCGCACGGCTGAGGGCCTGGCTGTTGTCGACGGCGCCGCCGTCCTCCTCCCGGACGACCCGGATGCCGAGGGCCTTCTTGCCCAGCGTCTGGCCGTACTTGCGGGTCATGAACCAGAAGTAGAGGAACACCAGGGCCAGGATGATGAGGTTCGCGAGGCCCGTTCCGGGCGAGTACGTCACCGTCTCCGCGCCCGGGTCGAGCACGCGCCGGTCGACGAGGGGCAGCGAGACGAGGCTGGTCACGACAATGAGCAGCAGCAAGTCGATCAGACCGGCACCGAGACGCCGGCCGATGCTCGCCAGTCCCGCAACGGGATCGACGTAACCGCTGTCCCCGCCCCCGTAGCTGGGCAACTCGCCGGGAGGCGGCTGGTCGCCATGCGGAGGCTGTTGCCCGCCTCCATAGCCGCCCGCGTACGGAGGCGGCGTCTGAGGTTGGTCTCCTGGGTGCGACGGCTGATCTCCTGGGGAAGGCGGCTGGTCGTCCGGCTGCTCCCCGGATGCGGGATCGTGCGGCGGTTGGTTCATGCCGAAAAGGTCGGCGTGCGGGCAGGCTCACAAACGCACCCGAGTGCACATATGGACGGGCGTTAACCCGATATTGACCCCGTCAGCATGGCGACGTCTTCGCTGGCCGCCCCGATCACAAAAAGGAGCCAGTAGGCGATCCACCCCAGGAGCCCCACGTACCCCAGGACGAGGCCCGTGATCGCCAGCCCCAGCCCGGCCTCGCCCGTCTTCTTGATCTGGCTGAGCGCGAGGTGCCCCAGCACGATCGCCGCGATGGGCACGATCAACACGCATCCCGCGAGGATTCCTACGATCCCCGCGATCAGGCTCCCGATCGCCAGGGCGTTGGTTCTTCCCGGCGCGGGCGCCTGTCCGTATGACGGCACCTGCCCGTAATCCCGCTGCTCCTGGTACGAGGGGGGCGGCTGCTCGCCGAAAGGCGGCAGCGGCTGGGGAGCTGTCCGCCCGTAAACCGGGAGCTGCGGCGGCTGCTCACCTTGGTCCCCCGGCTTGTTAGAGGACGGCGGCTTGTCCTGCTCGGGCTTGTCATCCGGCTGCTCCCCGGGCGCGGGATCGTGCGGCGGTTGGCTCATGCCGACAAGGTGAGCCCGCGCCCGGCTGTTCAAACACCGACACGCCTCGTCAAGGGCAAGGTTTTCCCGAACGAGGACCAGAAGTGGATCAGTCCCGGCTCACAGGTTGCCGCGGCGCTCCTGCTCGCGCTCGATGGCCTCGAACAGCGCCTTGAAGTTGCCCTTGCCGAAGCCCAGCGAGCCGTGCCGTTCGATCAGCTCGAAGAAGACCGTCGGGCGGTCCTGCACGGGCTTGGTGAAGATCTGCAGCAGGTAGCCGTCCTCGTCCCGGTCGACGAGGATCTTGCGCTGCTGGAGCTCCTCGACCGGGACGCGCACCTCGCCGATGCGGGAGCGGAGCTCGGGGTCCTCGTAGTAGGAGTCCGGGGTTTCCAGGAACTCGACGCCGGCGGCGCGCATCTGGTCGACCGAGGCCAGGATGTCGCCCGTGGCCAGGGCGATGTGCTGGACGCCGGGGCCGCCGTAGAACTCCAGGTACTCGTCGATCTGGGACTTGCGCTTGCTCTCGGCGGGCTCGTTCAGCGGGAACTTGACCTTGCGGGTGCCGTCCGCGACCACCTTGGACATCAGTGCGGAGTACTCGGTGGCGATGTCGTCGCCGACGAACTCGGCCATGTCGGTGAAGCCCATGACACGGTGGTAGAAGTCGGCCCACTCGTTCATGCGCTCGACGTTGCCGACGCAGTGGTCGATCGCCTGGAAGTAGCGCTTGGTCGCGGGGGGTTCCACGATCGGGTCGGCGGCCTCGAAGCCGGGCAGGTAGGGCCCGGAGTAGTTGCTGCGGTCGACGAGGGTGTGCCGGGTCTCGCCGTACGTGGCGATGGCGGCGAGCACGACCTTGCCGTGGTCGTCCTCCATGACGTACGGCTCCGCCAGGCCTGTGGCGCCCATGGCGAGGGCGTGCCGGTAGGCCGCCTCCGCGTCGGGGACTTCGATGGCGAGGTCCACCACGCCGTCGCCGTGCTCGGCGACGTGACGGCCCAGGTCGGTGCCCGCCCGCACCGGGCCGCGGAAGACGAACCGGGCGCCGCCGGACTCCAGAACGTGCACCGCCTCGTCGGGACTGCCGTTCTCGGGGCCGCGATAGGCCACCCGGCGCATCCCGAAAGCGGTCGAGTAGTAGTGCGCTGCCTGCTTGGCGTTGCCGACGGCGAAAACGACGGCGTCCATGCCCTTGACCGGGAACTCATCCATGCCCCCAATGTCGACAATCGCCTACAGAGTGCGCAACAGTGGTCTGAAACACTGGGCAATCTGCCTAGTAACTAGCGGGTAGTGCCGGACTTTCTGTACATGGTGACCATGGGAGGGCCGGGGTGGGGATCGACGACCTGGACGCGCGGCTCCTGGAGTTGTTCGCCGGCGAGCCGCGGATCGGCGTACTGGAGGCGTCGCGGCGGCTCGGCGTGGCGCGCGGCACGGTGCAGGCGCGGCTGGACCGGCTGGTGCGGGACGGCGTGATCCGGAGCTTCGGGCCGGAGGTCGATCCGGCCGCACTGGGTTACGGGGTGACCGCGTTCGTGACCCTGCAGATCAGGCAAGCGGGCGGGCACGATCCGGTGGCGGAACGGCTGGCCGGGGTGCCGGAGGTGATCGAGGCGCACACGATCACCGGCGGCGGCGACATGCTCTGCCGCGTGGTGGCCCGCAGCAACCAGGACTTGCAACGGGTCATCGACATGATCGTCGATGTGGAGGGCGTGGAGCGGGCGTCCTCAGTGATCTCGCTGGCCACCCAGGTCCGGCAGCGCACGCTGCCGCTGGTCAGGGCGGCGGCCAGAAGGCCGGGGAAAACCGCCGGTCCGCCGCCCCGGATGGAGCGGCGGACCGTCTAGAGGCTTGGCTTTCCCGGCCTGGAAGGTTATGCGCCCTGGTACGGCGTGGCGTCCAGGATCTCGACGGTCATGCTGCGACCGTTGGGCAGGGAGTACGACGCCTTCTCGCCCACCTTCTTGCCGTTGATCGCGGCGCCCAGCGGGGACTTGGGGGAGTAGACGTCGATGGGAGCACCGCTCTCCTCGCGGGAGGCGAGCAGGAAGGTGACCTCCTCGTCGTCCCCCTCGAAGGAGATCGTGACGGTCATGCCCGGGCCGACGACCCCTTCGGTGCGCGGGGCCTCGCCGACGCGCGCGTTCTCCAGGATGCTCTGCAGTTGGAGAATGCGACCCTCGATCTTGCCCTGCTCCTCCTTGGCCGCGTGGTAGCCGCCGTTCTCGCGCAGGTCGCCCTCTTCCCGCGCCGCCTCGATCTTCGCTGCGATCTCGATGCGGCCCGGGCCCGACAGATGGTCCAGCTCAGACTTGAGCCGGTCGTACGCCTCCTGGGTCAGCCAGGTGACGTTGTCAGCGCGGGTCTCGGTCACGGATACTCCTCATCCACATGAAATGCGGCCGGGTGAAACCTCTAGCCTATCCGGTGTGTGGAGGTAAAGGTTCCCCCTTGAAGCCCTGTGCAACCGGCCAATCACTGGTGGGCTTTTACCAGCCGTTTCACACCTTGTGACAGCTCTCGACACGGGCGCCGGTGGCCCGCTTGGACGTCGGCAGCACGTCGGTCCGCGTAATGGTCTTCGTCCCGGGCGGCACGGAGATCTCCCGCTTTCCCACGATCGCGAAATCGACGTCGAACGCGTCCACCACGCACCGCACGTTGTCGGACTCGCTTTTGGAGATCGAATACTTGATCTGCACGGCCGAGTCGCTGAGTACGCTGTAGGTGATCGTTTGTTTGGCGATACCGGGCTGCTGGCCCGCGTACCCCACGATGATCGACCAGCCGCCCGCGCAGACGGCGGCCAGCAGGCCGATCACCACCAGGCCGAGCCGGCCGCGGCGGGATGAGGTCGGTGCTGCTGGGGCGCTCGTGGCCATCGCGGGAATCTCCGTGCGGGGTGCGGACGTTGTCAGGGACAATTCTCTTCCGTTGTGGCGCGTGCTCCGAACCGGGGTCCCGCCAAGCCTCCGAAAAGGGAGATGCCGAGGTGCCCGAGCAGGTGTCCGAACCGTTGAGGCTCATGGCCGTGCACGCCCACCCTGACGACGAGTCGAGCAAGGGCGCGGCGACCATGGCCCGGTACGTCGCGGACGGAGTCGAGGTCCTCGTCGTCACCTGCACGGGCGGGGAACGCGGCGACATCCTCAATCCGGCCATGGACCGTCCCGAGGTCAAGGCCGACATCGGCAAGGTCCGGGAGGAGGAGATGGCGCGGGCGCGCGAGATCCTCGGTGTCCGGCAGAGCTGGCTGGGCTTCGTCGACTCCGGCTTCCCGGAGGGAGACCCGCTGCCGCCGCTGCCCGAGGGCTGTTTCGCGCTGGAGCCGCTCGACGTGGCCGCCGAGCCGCTGGTGAAGGCCGTCCGGGAGTTCCGGCCGCACGTGATGCTCACGTACGACGAGAGGGGCGGCTACCCGCACCCCGACCACGTGAAGACCCACGAGGTGTCAGTGGAGGCGTTCGAGGCCGCGGGCGACCCGGACCGCTACCCGGGGACCGGCGAGCCGTGGCAGCCGCTCAAGCTCTACTACCACATGACCTTCACGAAGGACCGGCTGGTCGCGCTGGACGCCGCCATGAGCAAGGCCGGGATCGAGTCGCCCTACGGGGACTGGCTGAAGAGCATGGAGGAACGGCCGCAGCCGTGGGCGGTGACGACCCGGGTGCCGTGCGCCGACTACTTCGAGACGCGCGACCAGGCGCTGCTGGCCCACGCGACCCAGATCGACCCGAACGGCTTCTGGTTCGCATGCCCACTGGACCTCCAACGTGAGGCATGGCCGACGGAGGACTACCATTTGGCCAGGTCCCTGGTCGACACCGAGCTGCCGGAGGACGATCTGTTCGCCGGTATCCGGGAGAAGGTGGCTTTGTAGTGTTCCCACTGGCCATGCCGTTGAACGATGACACCGTCACGCCGGGCTTCCTCGGCTTCGGGGTCTTCCTCGCCCTGGTCGTCGCCCTGGTCTTCCTGATCCGTTCGATGAACAAGCAGATCGGCAGGATCCAGGCGCCACGCGAGGCCGACCTCAAGCAGCAGGAGTGGGAGGCGGCGCAGGCCGCCAAATCCGACGGCAAGCCCGCCGCCAAGCCCGCCACGAGGGGCGACGCCACGCCTGCCGCGAAGGCCGACGCCAAGCCTGCCGAGAAGGAGAACGGCGCCCCCGCCTGACCTGCTGCGCTCGCAAGCAGGCCGAGGCCCTCACGCCTTCCGGTGGTCCCAGCTGACGACCCGGTCGGGCTCCATCACGATGATGACCCGCTTGGCCAGCGACTGTTCGAGCGCCGCGGCGAACTCGGGGTCGATCGGGGCGCCCATCTCGGGGACCGGCATCCCCGCCAGGCGGGCGTCGACGACCGCGCCGACCTGGAGGCGGGTCTCCGGGTCCTCGATGATGCGGCCCTGTCCGTAGAGGGCGGCGCCGCGCAGCTCGCCGTACTCGTCGCCGTCCTCGACCAGGCACGTCATGGTGGGGTTCCGGCGCAGGTTGAGGACCTTCTGCGAGGACTTGTACGTGGAGAACGCGATCTTGCCGTCGAGCAGCGCGTAGAACATCGTGACCAGGTGCGGCTCGCCGTCCTTGCTGACCGTGGCCACCTGCACCTTGTACGAGGAGGCCAGGAAGTCCGCGGTCTCGGCGGGCGTCATCTTGATCTTGTCTCGCTTGGTGCTGCCCACGGGCGTACCTCCGGGGTAAGGGCGTGCTTGCGGCGACTCCCGGCAGAATATCGTTCGGCTGCACGGCCTCCTGGCGGCACCATGGGGGCATGTCCGTCCGCGATCTCGTCGTGCTCGGGTCCGCCAGCGCGGTGCCCACCAAGTCCCGTAACCACAATGGCTATCTGCTGCGCTGGGACGGGCACGGCCTGCTGTTCGATCCGGGCGAGGGGACACAGCGGCAGATGGCGTTCGCCGGCGTGACCGCGACCGACGTGACGTGGATCTGCGTGACGCACTTTCACGGCGATCACTGCCTGGGCGTTCCGGGGATCGTGCAGCGCATCGCCCGCGACGGCGTCGAGCACCGGGTGGACGCGGCGTTCCCGGCGAGCGGCGCCGAGTACTGGGAACGGCTCCGGTACGCGACGCCCTTCCGGGGCACCGAGGTCATCAAGGAGCAGCCCGTTTCGGGTGAACGGATGCGGCTCGACACCGGCGACGCGCCGTTCAGCCTGACCGCACGCAGGTTGTCGCACCCGGTCGAGGCGTACGGCTACCGGCTGGAGGAGCCGGACGGCGTGACGATGAAGCCGGGCGTGCTCGCGGCGCGCGGGGTGCGCGGCCCGCTCGTCCGGCGGCTTCAGGAGGAGGGCGCCGTCGTCGCCCCGGACGGGCGCACGGTGACCTTGGCGGAGTGCAGCGTCCGGCGGCCCGGGCAGAAGGTCGCGTTCATCATGGACACCCGGCTGTGTGACGGCGTGCACGAACTCGCGGCGGACGCGGACCTGCTGATCATCGAGTCCACGTTCCTCGACCAGGACGCCGCGCTGGCGGCCGGCTACGGCCATCTGACCGCGCGGCAGGCGGGCGAGGTGGCGGCGGCCGCCGGTGTGCGGCGCCTCGTGCTGACCCACATCTCGGAGCGCTACCGCATGGAGGACGAGCTGCGCTTCGTCGAACAGGCAGCCGCTGCGTACAGCGGGGACATCGTGCTCGTGCACGATCTGGACCGTGTCGTCATGCCACCACGGCGCCGCGGCTGAGCACTTGATCGGCTGTATGGCAAGAGACCGGCGACTATCGGCATCTTTAGTGATTCTTTCATCACGCGCTGTTGTGATGAGTCCATGTCGCCGACCCGGAGTGCCGCCGCGCTTCTCGTGGTTCTGACCATTGCGTCCTGTGATTCTGCGGAGACGGAACGGACCTCGTCCCCCGTACGGAGCGCGCCCGCAGAGCCGTCAGATGCAGGGCCGTCAGATTCCGTACGGTCGCATCCCCGTGAGACTCCGCCGCCGAGCCCGCGTCCCGTCCGGAGGGCCAAGCCGGGGACACCGGGCTTCTGGGGCAAGCCGGTGCTCGTGGACGGATTCGACGGCGATCGTGTCGACACCTCCAAGTGGCTGGTCTACGACTACCCCGACGCCCGGGTCAATCCGCGGACCAAGGCCGCCACCAAGGTCGAGGACGGCACACTCAAGCTCACCGGCGGCGTCTACCAGGGCAAGGACCTGTCCGGCGGCATCGCCTCCCACCTCAATCAGAGGCACGGCCGCTGGGAGGTGCGCATGCGCGCCGAGAAGGGGATCGGCTACTCGGCGGTCGCGTTGTTGTGGCCGAAGGTCTTCGGCAAACCCGAGCACGCGGAGATCGACTTCGCCGAGGTCATCGACTCGTCCCGGCAGAACGTGGGGATCTTCATCCACTACGGGCCGGACAACCGCATGGCCCAGCGCAACGTGAGGCGCGACGCGACCCGATGGCACACGTACGCGGTCGACTGGCTCCCGCGCAGCCTGACGTTCTGGATCGACGGTAAGAAGGTGTGGAGCTACCGAGGCCCGCTGACGCCCGAGCGCAGCACGATGGGCCTCGCACTACAGAACGACCAGGTGTGCGATCGCGGGCCCGGCTTCTGCCGAACCCGCGGTACCCCCAAGTGGGTCACCATGCACGTCGACTGGGTCAAGATCTACAAGCGCCCGCGCTGACCGCCCGGCGCTCGGCGGCGGGCGGCGGGGGCCGCGTTCACCATCGATCTCGCCTCGCGGAGTGATGCCGGAGCCGGATGGGGCAGGATCGGGACATGAACCGCCTCAAGGACGCGACGAGCCCATACCTGCTGCAACACGCCGGCAACCCTGTCGACTGGTGGGAGTGGAACGACGAGGCGTTCGCCGAGGCGAGGCGGCGGGACGTCCCGATCCTCCTGTCGGTCGGTTACGCCGCCTGCCACTGGTGTCACGTCATGGCACACCAGTCGTTCGAGGACGTTCAGACGGCGCAGCTCATGAACTCGTTGTTCGTGAACATCAAGGTGGACCGAGAGGAACGGCCGGACGTCGACGCCGTCTACATGGAGGCCACCCAGGCCATGACGGGCCAGGGCGGCTGGCCGATGACGGTGTTCATGACGCCGGACGGGCACCCGTTCTACTGCGGCACGTACTTCCCCCGGCCCCAGTTCCAGGCGCTGCTGAACGCCGTCCACAAGGCGTGGACAGAGCAGCGGGACGAGGTCGTGGGGCAGGGACAGCAGGTCGTGACGGCGCTCGGCGCCCAGCGGCCCGCTCTGGGCGGGGTGGAGCCGCCAGGGGAGGAGCTGCTCGGGGCGGCAGTCCGGTCGCTGGCGGGGTCGTACGACAAGGCCCGGGGCGGTTTCGGGGGAGCGCCTAAATTCCCGCCGTCGATGGCGCTGGAGTTCCTGCTGAGGCATCACGCGCGTACGGGTGACGACGATGCCCTGGCGATGGCCGGGCACACCCTGGAGGCGATGGCCCGTGGCGGGATGTACGACCAGCTCGGCGGAGGCTTCGCGCGCTACTCGGTGGACGACTCGTGGGTCGTTCCCCACTTCGAGAAGATGCTGTACGACAATGCGCTGCTGGCGAGGGTCTATGCGCATTGGTGGCGGCTGACCGGTAACCCCTTCGCGCGCCGGATCGCACTGGAGACATGCGACTGGATGCTGCGCGACCTGCGTACGGAGCAGGGTGGGCTGGCCTCTGCCCTGGACGCCGACAGCGAGGGCGTCGAGGGCAAGTTCTATGTCTGGACCCCTCAGGAACTGCGGGTCCTGCTGGGCGACGAAGACGGTGGTTATGCCGTGGAGTTGTTCGAGGTCACGGGGACCTTCGAGCACGGGACGTCGGTCCTGCAGCTGCCGATCGACCCCGAAGACCTTGAACAGTACGCGCGGGTCCGGGCGGAGCTGCTGGCGGCGCGGGAGCGGCGGGTGCCCCCGGCGCGGGACGACAAGGTCGTCGCGGCCTGGAACGGCCTGGCGATCGCGGCGCTGGCCGAGTGCGGAGCGTTGTTCGCCCGGCCGGACCTGGTGGCCGCCGCCGAGGAGGTCGCACGGCTGCTCGAACGGCTGCACATCAAGGACGGGCGGCTCGTACGGACGTCGCGTGAGGGTGTCGCGGGCGCCAATGCAGGCGTACTCGAAGACTATGCAGATGTAGCCGAGGGGTTGCTTTCGCTTCAGGGCGTCACGGGCGAGGCGAAATGGGTCCGGCTGGCGGGTGAGCTGCTCGACACGGTGCTCGAACGCTTCGGGGACGGGGCGGGCGGGTTCTTCGACACCGCCGACGACGCGGAACGGCTCTTCCGCCGGCCGCAGGACCCGACCGACAACGCGACCCCGTCGGGGCAGTTCGCGGCGGCGGGGGCCCTGCTGTCGTACGCGGCGCTGACCGGGTCGGAGCGGCACCGGGAGGCGGTGGCCGGGGCGCTCGGACCGGTGGCGATGCTGGCCGAGAAGGCAGCGCGCTTCGCCGGATGGGGCCTGGCGGTGACGGAGGCCTACGTGGAAGGGCCGCTGGAGGTCGCCGTCGTGGGCGCCCGCGACGACGAACGTACGAGGACGTTGCACCAGACGGCCCTGATGGCGGTCTCGCCCGGCGCCGTGGTGACCGTGGGCGCGCCGGGAGAGTCGGACATTCCGCTGCTCGAAGGGCGGGGCCTCGTGGACGGCGCGCCGGCGGCCTATGTATGCAGGGGCTTCGTGTGCCACCTGCCGGTGACCACCACCGCCGATCTGGTCCATGAGCTGCGAGGTCGGGCGCCCTGACGCGGACGGCCCGGATCCGCGGGCGCACGGGCGCGGTGGTCGCTCTGTCGTGGCTGCTTTGTCGCAGCCACTTTGTCACCGGGTGACCTTGATCTCAGTGGCGCTTGGTGTTACCAATGGGTAACGGAGACAGAGGTGACTGTTCGCGGCCATCCGCTTCAGGATGGTGCACGGTGCGCTGGGTATCTGGACGGTGGTCACGCTTCTGGGCCATAGTCGTTCAAGGCCGACCTTGAGGGAGTGTTGCCGTGCGCAGGCCGGACCGCCGGGTCCTTCCGACGATCATCGGCGTTTCGGTGCTGACCACGCTCGCCGCCAACACGGCGGTGCTGGTCGCGCACGGGCAGGACGGCACCCCGCAGGCCACCCCGCAGACCTCGCAACAGCGGTTCGTGGCCGCCTCGGGCAGCTACCAGCTGTCACCGACCGCCATCGCCCCGCTCGGCAAGCGCCTTTCTCCGCATGTGATGGTCGCCGCGCCCGGTTCGCTGCCGCCCGCGGTGATCGAGAGGGTGCGCAAGATCAAGGGCGTGCAGGGCGTCGAGATCGTCGACGCGGTCCAGGCGATGGTCGCGGGCAAGCGGGTGGGACTGCTGGGTGTGGATCCGTCCACGTTCCGCAAATACACGCCCAAGCCGACCGCCCAGTCGGACGCGCTGTGGCGCAACATCGCCGGCGGCGACGTGGCGATCTCGTTCACCATGGGCAATGACGGCGGCGTGCAGCTCGGCGCGCAGATCCCGGTGGGCGGCAAACAGAAGCAGTCGACGGTGCGCGTCGGCGCCTACGCCACCATGGGCATCGCCGACGTGGACGCGGTGGTCTCGCACGCCACCGCCCAGTCCCTCGGCGTACCGGCCTCCAACGCGATGCTGATCAGCGCGCCGAAGCTCAAGACGGCCAAGCTCATCAAGGACCTCCGCAAACTGCTGCCCAAGCAGGCCCGCGCGGTCGAGGTCAGCCCCAAGATCGATTACCCGGAGGCGAAGAGGCTCCCGAACGCCAACGGCCAGGTGATGACCGCGCGGCAGGTGCAGACGGTGATCCGCGCCGCTCACACCCGCCTCGGCTGGCCCTACGTGTGGGGCGGCGAGTCGGAGTCCGAGGGCGGCTACGACTGCTCCGGTCTGATGCAGTACGCCTTCGCCAGGGCAGGTATCAGGCTGCCGCGCGTGGCCGCCGACCAGGCGCGCGCCGGCTGGGTGATCCCTTTCAGCAAGGCGCAGCCGGGCGACATGCTCATCTGGGCGAACGACCCGACCGCGCCGGGCTACATCTCGCACATCGCGCTCTACTTGGGCGACGGCAAGATGCTGGCGGCCCCGCGGCGCGGCACGGTCGTCCAGATCCAGAACGTCTACACCCGCAACATGCGCGGCGCGGTCCGCGTCAACCCGCGCCTCTCTGCCCGCGTCGCGGGCTGAGCCGCGGGCTGCGCCGGCGGGCTGAGAGGCGTCACAGCGGGAAGCCGGTGGCGACGAGCTCCAGGTTGTGGTCGATCAGGTCCGGGAGGCCCTCGATCTCGACCTTGCCGTCCAGCCACGCGTACATCGCCGCTTGGAGGACGCCGAGGAGCGCCCAGGTGAACGTCTCGACGTCCAGGTCGTCCTCCGGGCGTCCGATCCGTTCGGCGATGATCTCCTTGAGCACGGCGTGCGTGCCCTCCCGCAGTGACTCGGTGGTGCGGGCGCGCAGCGCGGGGACCTGGGCGGTCAGCCGCATCCGGGCGGTTACGGTCTCCATGTCCCCGGCGAGCATCTGCGGCAGGATCTCGCGGAACGTGGCGCGCAGCGCGTCGATGACGCCCGTCCCGGGCGGCTGGGCCCGGAAGATCTCCGCCATGATCGGGTCGTACTCGTCGGTGATGACGACGTCTTCCTTGGTCGGGAAGTAGCGGAAGAACGTGCTGGGGGAGATCTCCGCCGCCTCCGCGATCTGCTCGACGGTGGTCTCGTCGTAGCCCTGCTCGGTGAAGAGCCGGAGGGCGTGCTCCTGGATCGCCCTCCGGGTCTTCAGCTTCTTGCGCTCCCGGAGCGGAAGCCGCTCCAGCCGGTCCTGGAGTCGGTCGATGGCATGCTCAGGAAGCGACGTGCTCATGGTCTGATTCTGGGCTATCGGCGGCCGGCCGCGCACGTTCCGGCGGCGGCTGGAAGATCCAGACCAGCAGCGCCACGATCAGGGCGCCGAGCGCGCAGACCGCCAGCGCGGCGTTCATCCCGTGCACGTAGGCATCCTGAGCCGAGGCCAGCAGCCGGCTCGCGCTCTGAGGTGGGCCGAGCCGTTCCGCCACGGCGGCGGCCCCGCCGATCGAGTCGCGGGCCGTGCCGGCGGCCTCCGCCGGCAGGCCGTCGAGGTCGATGCGGTCCCGGTAGACGACCGACAGCAGGCTGCCCAGACCGGCGATGCCGAGTGCGCCACCGGTCTGGCGCAGCGTCTGGACCAGGCCCGAGCCCCGGCCGGCCTGGTCGTCCGGAAGCCGGGCGAGCACGACGTCCATGGCCGGGATCATGGTCAGCCCCACCCCGACGCCCAGGACCGACAGCCACATCGCGGTCGAGGAGTAGGCGTCGCCGGTCTCGGTGAGCGCGCCCCAGCCGAGGCCCGCGGCCAGCAGGAAGAGCCCGATGACGATGAGCGGCTTGTGGCCGGTGCGCGCGGTCAGCCGTTCGGTCGCCAGGCCGCCGGCCATGAGGCCGAGGAGCATCGGGATGAGCCGCAGCCCGGTGTCGAAGACGCCGTTGCCCTGCACGACCTGGAGGTACTGCGGGAGCACGAAGAGCGTGCCCGCCATGACGACGGTCCCCAGCGTTCCGGCGATCACGGCCCACGTGAAGGCGGGATCCTGGAACAGCCTGACGTCCATCATGGGCTGCGCGAGGCGCCGCTCCCACAGGACGAACGCGGTGAGCAGGACGAGACCGGCGCCGATCGTGCCGATGATGAGCGGGTCGCTCCAGCCGTCCGCCGGGCCCTCGGTGATTCCGTACACCAGGCCCGTGAGGCCGCTGACCGACAGCAGCGTCCCCACCACGTCCAGGCGGGGGGCGCTCGTGTCGCGGGACTCGGGGAGCAGGACGGCCACGGCGATCGCGCCCACGGCGACCACGGGCACGTTGATCAGGAAGATCGAGCCCCACCAGAAGTGCTCCAGCAGCCAGCCGCCGAGCAGCGGGCCGAGCGGCAGGCCCAGCGCCATGGACGCCGACCAGATCGCGACCGCCCGGGTGCGCTCGTGCGGAGGGAAGATCGCCGGCAGGATCGACATCGACAGCGGCATCATGATCCCCGCGCCGATCCCCATGAACGCGCGGGCGACGATGACGCTCCCCGGGCTGTCGGCGAGGGCGCCCCCGAGCGAGGCCAGGCCGAAGACCGCCATGCCGACGAGCAGCAGGCGCTTGCGGCCGAACCGGTCGCCCAGCAGCCCGGCGGGGAGCAGCAACGCCGCGAAGACCAGCACGTACGAGTCGACGATCCATTGCAGCTGGCTGGTGCTCGCGTTCAGGTCCGCCGAGAGCGTCGCCAGCGCCACGTTCAGGATCGTCAGGTCGAAGCCCAGTGCCAGCAGGCTCAGCGCGAGCGCGCCCAGACCCCACCACCGCCGCGAGCCGTGCACTGCCATAACCGCCACCTCCAAATAGAAGTTACTCGTAAATGAGAGTAACTCTCAAAAGATGGGAAGTGTCAATATCGGTGGTCCCTTGGAGGAAGGTCAAGCGAGCGTGTAATTTTGATTACATGAATACGAGTGAAGCAGCAGAGACGGTGCGGGCCTGGTTCTCCGGGCGGCTTCCCGAGAAGTGGTTCGAGGCGGTGCCCGAGATCGTCCTGGACCGGGAAGAGGTCAGCGTCGTCGGACGGCTGCCGCTCCCCGGTGCCGCCGACAACCTCGCAGGCACCGAACGGGCCGCCGCAGTGGCAGGCCACATCCAGCGCTTCCGCGAGGAGACCCGCGACCAGCGCATCGCCATCGCCCGCGAAGCCGAGCACCGCTTCGGCCACAAGGTCTCGTGGGGGGTGGAGTGCGACGAGCAGCGGGAGATGTTCACGACGCTCTCGGTCCCGGTCATGACCCGGCTCCGGCAGCCCGAACGCCGCGTTCTGGACACCCTGGTGGACGCGGGCGTGGCGCGCAGCCGCAGCGACGCGCTGGCCTGGTGCGTGCGCCTGGTCGGCAAGAACACCGACGAGTGGCTCGGCGAGCTGCGCACTGCCCTTGAGTACGTCGAACGCGCCCGCGCAGCCGGCCCGCAGGCCTGACCGGCCGACCGCTGATCGTCACACTGACCGTCGCTGATCGCCGTTGACCCGCCGTTGACCCGCCGTTGATCGTCTGGAGCAGGTGACCAGGCCTGGCCGCCCGGGTAAATACCGCAGAAGGTGGGACATCCATCACGCCCGGGCCATAATTGAGCGGCGTTCTAGATGGAACACGGCGGGACGGGGAGCACATGGGCACGGGGCGGCGCGCGAGACTGACCGGCACGATCAAGAGCAGCGTCGTGTACGGAGCGGTGCGGGACGTCGCGTACCGGATGTACGAGCGCCGCGTGGAGTCGTCGCTGCCCACCGACATCGTCCCCCGCCATGTCGGGGTCATCCTGGACGGCAACCGGCGCTGGGCGCGCTCGATGGGGATGGCCGACGTCAACACCGGCCACCAGCGCGGCGCCGACAAGATCTCCGAGCTGCTGCACTGGTGCACCGAGGCCGGAGTCGAGGTGGTCACCCTCTGGCTGCTGTCCACCGACAATCTGGGCCGCCCGGCCAAGGAGCTCGACCCGCTCCTGGAAATCATCGAGAAGACGGTCCGCAACCTGGCCGCCGACGGCTGGCACGTCAAGCCGGTCGGCGCCCTCGACCTCCTGCCCGACAAAACCGCCTGTGTCCTTAAAGATGCCGGCGAAGCAACATCCGGTGCTCCCGGCCTGATTGTGAACGTCGCGGTTGGGTATGGAGGTAGGCGTGAGATCGCTGATGCGGTGCGCTCTCTGCTCCTGGAGCAGGCGGGCAAAGGCACCAGCATCGAGGAACTCGCCGAGGTCCTCGACGTCGAGCACATCGCTGAGCATCTCTACACGCGCGGCCAGCCGGACCCCGACCTGGTCATCCGTACCTCGGGGGAGCAACGTCTCTCCGGCTTCATGCTCTGGCAGAGCGCCCACTCGGAGTTCTACTTCTGCGAAGTCCATTGGCCGGACTTCCGCAAGGTCGACTTCCTGCGGGCGATCCGCTCGTATGCCGCGCGGCACCGGCGCTACGGTTCCTAAGGATCATCCACCCCTGATCTACGCCCACCTCCCCTGCCCTCTCCACGGCTCATCCGGCCGTACGGGGGCGGGTGGCTGGGCCAGGGGCCGGCGCGCCACGTGTAGTTCCCCCAGAAACAGGGAGATCGAGTGGCCACATCCTCCACGCGCCGTCCCGCCTCCGGGAACCCCGGGCCCATCGGCCCGGACCGGCGCACGTACGTCCTCGACACCAGCGTCCTGCTCGCCGACCCGGGGGCGATGACCCGGTTCGCGGAGCACGAGGTCGTACTCCCCATCGTCGTCATCTCCGAACTCGAGGCCAAGCGGCACCATCCTGAGCTTGGCTATTTCGCCCGGGAGGCGCTGCGCACCCTCGACGACCTGCGACTGGAACACGGCCGGCTGGACGAGGCGCTGCCCATCGGCGCGCAGGGCGGCACCATCAGGGTCGAGCTCAACCACTCCGACCCGAGCGTGCTGCCCGACGGCTTCCGGCTGGGCGACAACGACACCCGGATCCTGTCGGTGGCGAGCTGGCTGGCCAAGGAAGGCCGCGACGTGGTCCTGGTCTCCAAGGACCTGCCGATGCGGGTGAAGGCCTCCGCCGTCGGCCTCACCGCGGAGGAATACCGCGCCGAGCTCGCCGTGGTGGAGTCCGGCTGGACCGGGATGCGCGAGCTGGAGGTGCCGGCGGGGCAGATCGAGGAGCTGTACGAGTCGGGGCGGGCCGATCTGGACGAGACGCGTGACCTGCCCGCCCACACCGGTCTGCGGCTGCTGTCCGAGCGCGGCTCCGCGCTGGCCCGGGTGCAGGCCGACAAGTCCGTGCGGCTCGTCCGCGGCGACCGGGAGGTGTTCGGGCTGCGTGGCCGGTCCGCCGAGCAGCGGATCGCGCTGGACCTGCTCCTGGACGACGAGGTGGGCATCGTCTCGCTCGGCGGCCGGGCGGGCACCGGCAAGTCGGCGCTGGCCCTGTGCGCGGGCCTGGAGGCGGTCCTGGAACGCCGCCAGCACCGCAAGGTGGTGGTCTTCCGGCCGTTGTACGCGGTCGGCGGGCAGGACCTGGGCTATCTGCCCGGCTCGGAGAACGAGAAGATGTCGCCGTGGGCCCAGGCGGTCTACGACACGCTCTCGGCGGTGACCACCCCGGAGGTCATCGACGAGGTTTTGGACCGTGGCATGTTGGAGGTCCTGCCGCTGACACACATCCGCGGCCGGTCGCTGCACGACGCGTTCGTGATCGTGGACGAGGCGCAGTCGCTCGAACGCGGCGTCCTGCTGACCGTCCTGTCGCGGATCGGGGCAGGCTCTCGCGTGGTGCTGACTCATGACGTCGCGCAGCGTGACAACCTGCGGGTCGGGCGGCATGACGGCGTCGCGGCGGTGGTGGAGCGGCTGAAGGGGCATCCGCTGTTCGCGCATGTGACGCTGACGCGTTCGGAACGGTCCCCGATCGCCGCCTTGGTGACCGACATGCTCGGCGACGTCGGCACCTGACCGGCACCTGGTCAGAGGGAGCCCCGCTCGGCTGACCAGCACGTTCACGAAGGGCGCCCCGGCGATGGTCTGACCGTCGCCGGGGCGTCTTCGCGTTGTACGGAATTCGTCACTCCACGTGATGATCGATCATCTCTCGGTCAGTTAGTGATGAAGGTCACACGAACTAACGAGAAGGTAAGGAAGCCCAGGTCCACACGCTGTTTTGGGAAACTTTGCCGCGAGTTGACAAACGCCCCACCTAGAGCTTCTGTCTCGTTTTGGTTGCGGAGCACTCCTCGACCTCGGGCATTGTGTCTCCTCGTAAGCACCCCCCGAGCGGTGCAGGCGCGCGTGGCACCCCCTGAAAGGCCGTGCGGGCGACGCTCCGCTCCGGGTCCGGGCCGCCTTCACGGGCGAGTGGCCGGGCCGGGGGTGGACGCACCTCGTACGCGTGTCCATGCGCGTGCGACCGTCGGAAGGACCGCCTTGAACGGAGACCACCCCAGGTCCCCTAGGCGAGACGATCGACAGAGCTTTGACCCCCCGGGCCACGACGACGACGTGAAGGTCGCGGGAGGCTCGTCCGGCGCCCCGGCCCCTGGCCGGTTCCCGGCCTCCGCCGGCGACACCATGGGCATGCAGGCGGTGCCCGGCGAGCAGATGCCCGGTGAGCCTGCCGACGCGGAGACGACGCGCGTCGACGCGTTCCCCGCCGGGCCCTTGACCGTCAGCCCGAACGGCCCGCCCGACCCGAACGGCCCAGGCCAGATCGGCCGTGACGAGATCGGCGGTGACCGCTCGCCGCGCCGCGCGACCGTCCCGTCCGGTGTCGGACTCAAGATCGTCGCGGTGGCGGCCGGCGTGGCCGTCCTGGTCGGCGGAGGCGCGGTCGCGGCGTTCGCGCTGACCGGCGACTCCGGTGACGGCAAGTCGGCCGGCAAGGGCACGGTCTCCCCGGCCCCGCCCCAGCTCGCCGCGGACGCGCCCCAGGTGGACACCAAGGCGCTGGAGGCACAGCGCCGCAAGCAGGCCCTCGATCGCGCTTCGCGTGCGGTCCGCACCTCGCCGGGCAAGGCCCCGGTTCTGCGCCCCAAGGGCTCCCCGATCCCCACCAAGAAGCCCGGCGACGACGGCGGCGGTGACCCGCCGACCGGTGGCGACCCGGTACCGGCCGGCAAGGCACAGGCGATCGCCAAGTCGATGCTGCCCAGCTACGGCTTCACCGGAAAGGGCGAGTTCGGCTGCCTGGTCAAGCTGTGGAACAAGGAGAGCGGCTGGAACACCTACGCCCAGAACCCGAGTTCGGGTGCGTACGGCATCGCGCAGGCTCTGCCCGGCTCCAAGATGGCCAGCGCCGGGTCCGACTGGCGCACCAACCCCCGCACTCAGATCAAGTGGGGCCTCGGCTACATCAAGAGCCGCTACAAGACCCCCTGCGGCGCCTGGGGCGCCTTCCTCGACAAGGGCTGGTACTAGCCGCCCACCACGAACTCCGGGCGGCCTTCATCGCGGCCGCCCGGTGAGGGCCAGAGAGTCCTCTGAGCGCGGGACGCCGATCCCGCGACGAACGATGCCGCGCTGATGCGGCCGGCCCCTCGACGGGCCCACAAAACGGCGGCGGCGTGAAGATGCGCCGGACGCCCACATCTCAGGCGGAGACGCACCTGGCGTCCCGCCGTCACCTCGGAAACCGTGCACGGCCACCCGTTCGCCGGGTGCTGCCCGCACGTACCCGCGTCCACCTGGACGTTTCCGGTGCCCGGTCGCCCCGCCCCCGTGCGAGGCCGCACCAACGAGGTGAAGAACGCCAGGCCGACCGGTCGCCTGGCACGACGAAAGGTTCGTTTTGGTTCGCAAGTCCCGTCTTTCCACGACCAATGGACTCCGTCGTTCCGCGTCGCTGGCGCTCGCCGCCACGCTGACGTTCGGCGTCGTCGCGGAAACGGTCCCCGCCCAGGCCTCTGCCCCGACCACGGCCACCACGGCCACTGTGGTCGCCGCCAAGGCCCAGGCGAAGAAGAAGACTCGCGCCCAGAAGAACAAGGCCATCGCCAAGGCCATGGTCAAGAAGCGCGGCTGGTCCAACCGGCAGTACAAGTGCCTGGTGAAGCTCTGGCAGCGCGAGAGCGGCTGGAACCACAAGGCCCGCAATCCTTCCTCCGGTGCGTACGGCATCGCGCAGGCCCTGCCCGCGCGGAAGATGCGCAGCGCCGGCAAGGACTGGCGGACCAACCCCAAGACCCAGATCAAGTGGGGTCTCCGCTACATCAAGGGCCGCTACGGCACCCCCTGCCGCGCGCTGAGCCACTCCAACTCACGTGGCTGGTACTGATCTGCACCGATAGTTACTGATCGGCACTGTTAGTGCCTGATTCAGCCAGGGCGTCGAGCCCCGGCGGCACAACGAGGGGCGGGCTCCGGCCCGCCCCTTTTGTCCTACCCGACGGGCGGCGCGGGGCAATAGGTCGGCAAAGCCCTGGCACAGATGACCGGATCTGCTGATTATCACCGGCTGATCAGCAGCACGCTACGGGACGTGTCACCTCACATACGTAACCGCTTCCGAGTGATCGCTCTTGGGGTGGCCGCCGCGGTGGTCGGCGGTCCCATGGTCATGGACCCCGTGGAGGGTGCCGTGACCAAGGCCCAGCACACCGTCATGGTGGCCGCCCAGAAGAAGATCCACGAGAAGCGGATTTCGAAACTGATCCATGTCAAGCAGCGCAAGCACGGCCGGAGGCAGGCGAACAAGCTGATCGCCAAGACCCTGATGGCCCGGCACGGCTGGCGCCAGCCGGCGCAGTTCCGCTGCCTGGAACAGCTGTGGACGCGGGAGAGCGGCTGGAACCAGCACTCCCACAACGCGTCGTCCGGCGCCCACGGCATCCCGCAGGCGCTGCCAGGCTCCAAGATGGCCGGTGCGGGCCCGAACTGGCGGTCGAACCCGCGCACACAGATCAAGTGGGGCCTGCGGTACGTGAAGCACCGCTACGGGACGCCCTGCGGCGCCTGGGGCCACTTCCAGGCCACCGGTTGGTATTAGCCCTGCGTGTTGGTATTAGCCCTGCGTGCCAGTCATGCTCAGGACATCGAGGGTGGCGTCGAGTTGCTCCAGGGTGAGCTTGCCCTGGTCGACGTAGCCGCGCTCTAGGACGACCTGCCGGATGGTCTTCCGCTCGTTGAGGGCCTGCTTGGCGACCTTCGCCGCCTCCTCGTAACCGATGTAGCGGTTGAGGGGCGTCACGATCGAGGGCGACGACTCGGCGTACTCGCGCGTGCGTTCGACGTCGGCCTCGATGCCTTCGATGACGCGGTCGGCCAGCAGGCGCGAGACGTTGGCCAGCAGACTGATCGACTCCAGTACGTTGCGGGCCAGCATCGGCAGCATGACGTTGAGCTCGAAGTTGCCCGAGGCGCCGCCGAACGTGATCGCCGCGTCGTTGCCGATGACCTGGGCGCCCACCTGGGCCACCGCCTCGGGGATCACCGGGTTGACCTTGCCCGGCATGATCGACGACCCCGGCTGCAGGTCGGGCAGCCGGATCTCGGCCAGCCCGGCCCGCGGTCCCGAGCCCATCCAGCGCAGATCGTTCGCGATCTTGATGAGGCTCACCGCGACGGTGCGGAGCGCACCGCTGGTCTCCACGAGCCCGTCCTGCGCGCCCTGCGCTTCGAAGTGGTTGCGCGCCTCCCGCAGTGGCAGGCCGGTCACCCGCGCGATCTCCGCGATCACCCGCTGGGCGAAGCCCTCGGGGGTGTTGATGCCGGTGCCGACCGCCGTACCGCCCAGAGCCAGCTCGGCCAGCCGGGGGACCACGGCGTTCACCCGCTCCACGCCCAGCTTGATCTGGGCCGCGTAGCCGCCGAACTCCTGTCCCAGCGTCACCGGCGTGGCATCCATCAGGTGGGTCCGGCCCGACTTCACGACTGCGGCGAACTGGATCGCTTTGTGGTTCAGCGCCCCCTCAAGATGCTGCAGCGCGGGGATCAGATCGTTCAGGACGGCTCCGGTGGCCGCGATGTGGATCGAGGATGGGAAGACGTCGTTCGACGACTGTGAGGCGTTCACATGGTCGTTGGGGTGGACCGGAAAGCCCAGCCGTTCCTCGGCCAGCGTCGCGATCACCTCGTTGGCGTTCATGTTCGAGGAGGTCCCCGAGCCGGTCTGGAACACGTCGATCGGGAACTGGTCGTCCCAACTGCCCGCCGCCACCTCCAGCGCGGCCCCGCTGATCGCCGCCGCCAGACGCTTGTCGATCACGCCGAGATCGGAGTTGACCGTGGCCGCCGCCGCCTTGATGTGGCCGAGCGCCGCGATGTGGGCCGCCTCCAGCCCGCGGCCCGAGATCGGGAAGTTCTCGACGGCCCGTTGTGTCTGGGCCCGCCACTTGGCCGTCGCCGGTACCCGCACCTCGCCCATGGAGTCGTGCTCGATCCGGAATCCCTGCTCGGCCATGGCTCAGCCCACCTCCGTCTGTGAATGTCACCCTGCCTCCAGTGCCAGCCTCGAGGCCGTCTCGCGCATTCCCGCGAGGGACGGCATCGGCCCCTGGAGAGGTGAGGTCATCCCCCGGAGGTGGCCTTCTTAACCGGGAAACGATGGGTTGTGCCCGCCCGGCCCGGCGGCTGCTGAGCGCCGTTGATCCAGATTTCGCAGGCGGCCGCGTCGTGCAGGACGACGTTGAGTTGGGGCTGGTCGTACTGGCGGGTGTCGCCCTTGACCAGGGTCTCGTTGGCCAGGACGTTGATCGACTGCCCGGGCACCGAGACGAAGATCCGGCACGTCTCGGTGAGCGCCCGGATCACCAGGGCGTTGGAGCCCACGCCCGGAGGTGCCGCCGCCGGGTTGCCGGTCGACGACGAGGAGGGCGCGGTGGGGGACGGGCCGGGGCTCTCGCGGTCCATGCCGACGATGAGCGCGGTGGCGCCGATGCCGCAGGAGGCGAGGATGGCGGCGATCATCGCGATGATGGTGGCCAGCCGGTAGCGCGGCGCGGGCGGCCGCCGGCCGGAGCGGGGCCCGGACAGCGCGCGTTCGAGGCGGTCGGACGCGCGGGCGTGGCTGAGCCGCCGGGTGGGGTTCTTCTCCAGCAACCCGGTGATCACGGAGGTGAGCGCGCCGGCGTTCTGCGGGGTGGCGACGTTCTCGTTGGCCAGGGCGCTGAGCGTGGCCATGACGTTCTCGCGCTCGAACGGCGGGCGGCCCTCGACGGCGGCGTAGAGCGTGGCGCCGAGCGACCACAGGTCCGACTGCGGAGTGGCCTTGTCTCCGGCGGCGACCTCGGGCGCCACATAGGCGGGGGAGCCCATGAAGTGGCCGGTCTTGGTGAGGCTGACCGACCCCGAGGAGTAGGCCAGCCCGAAGTCGGTGAGCACGACCCGGTCGCCGTCGAGCAGCACGTTGCTCGGCTTGAGGTCCCGGTGGACGATCCCGGCCTTGTGCGCGACGGCCAGCGCGCTGAGCAGCTGGCGGCCGATGTGCGCGGCCTGGGCGGCCGAGATGGGGCCCGACCGTTCGACGAGCTGCTCGAGGCTGGGCGCCTCGATCAGCTCCATCACGATCCAGGGCCGGCCCTGCTCTATGACGACGTCGTAGACCTCGACGATGGCAGGGGAGCGCAACTGAGCCGGGGCCCGCGCCTCGCGCAGGGTACGGCGGTAGAAGACGACCCGGTCGTCCTCGGAGAGGTCCTCGGGGAGCCGCAGCTCCTTGATAGCCACAGCGCGATCGAGGAGCTCGTCATGGCCTCTCCACACGGTGCCGTTGGCACCGGAACCCAGTTCCGATACCAGCCGGTAGCGCGTCGCGAGTACGAGGCCACCTGACTGAGACATGGCGGAAAAGATACCGGAGTGGCGATGCGGTCATATTGGAGACCTGGTCACCAACTTGGATTTGGGGCCAATAATCTGACCAATGCGTACGATCTTCGCGTTTGTGACACGTCTGACATGCGTTTTGATCATGGATGGTGCCCCTGACGGGCGTCTCACCCGCTGAATCGTTAGACCGCCGTGATCATGAAGATCGGCGACCCCGGCCGGCCGCCGGCACGCGCGTGCGACGACCGGCCGGAAGTGGCCGGAAACGGCCACGAGGCCGGGGCTCAGCTGCCGGCTCAGCGGCGGCCGATTGTCAGCACCGGGCCGGTGGTGTCCGCGAAGAAGTCGTTGCCCTTGTCGTCCACGACGATGAACGCGGGGAAGTCCTCGACCTCGATCTTCCAGACGGCCTCCATGCCGAGCTCGGCGTACTCCAGAACGTCCACCTTCTTGATGCAGTCCTGGGCGAGGCGGGCCGCGGGGCCGCCGATCGAGCCGAGATAGAAGCCGCCGTGCGCCTTGCAGGCATCGGTGACCTGCTGCGAGCGGTTGCCCTTGGCCAGCATGACGAACGAGCCGCCGGCCGCCTGGAACTGCTCGACGTAGGAGTCCATCCGGCCTGCCGTGGTCGGGCCGAACGAGCCGGAGGCGTAACCCTCGGGCGTCTTGGCGGGGCCCGCGTAGTAGACGGCGTGGTCGCGCAGGTACTGCGGCATCGGCTCACCCGCGTCCAGCCGTTCCTTGATCTTGGCGTGCGCGATGTCGCGGGCCACGACGAGCGGGCCGGTGAGCGACAGCCGGGTCTTGACCGGGTACTTGGTGAGCTCGGCGCGGATCTCGTCCATCGGCCGGTTGAGGTTGATCTGCACCACCTCGTCGTCCAGGTGCTCGTCGGTGGTGTCCGGCAGGTACTGCGCGGGGTCGGTCTCCAGCCGCTCCAGGAACACGCCCTCGGCCGTGATCTTGGCGAGGGCCTGCCGGTCGGCGCTGCACGACACCGCGATGGCCACCGGGCAGGACGCGCCGTGCCGGGGGAGCCGGATCACGCGCACGTCGTGGCAGAAGTACTTGCCGCCGAACTGCGCGCCGATGCCGAGCTTCTGGGTGAGCTCGAAGACCTGCTGCTCCAGCTCCAGGTCGCGGAAGCCGTGGCCCAGCGGCGAACCCTCTGTGGGGATCGTGTCCAGGTAATGCGCCGAGGCGTACTTCGCCGTCTTCAGCGCGTACTCGGCGGAGGTGCCGCCGACGACGATCGCGAGGTGGTACGGCGGGCACGCGGCCGTGCCGAGGGAACGGATCTTCTCTTCCAGGAAGGTGAGCATCCGCTTGGGATTCAGGACGGCCTTGGTCTCCTGGTAGAGGAAAGACTTGTTGGCGCTGCCGCCGCCCTTGGCCATGAAGAGGAACTTGTAGGCGTCGCCAGGCGCCGCGTACAGCTCGATTTGGGCGGGAAGGTTGGTGCCGGTGTTCTTCTCGTCCCACATGGTGACCGGCGCCATCTGCGAGTAGCGCAGGTTGAGCTTGGTGTACGCGTCGTACACGCCGCGCGAGAGGTGCTCCTCGTCCCGCCCGTCGGTCAGGACATGCTGGCCGCGCTTGCCCATCACGATCGCGGTGCCGGTGTCCTGGCACATGGGCAGCACGCCGCCGGACGCGATCCCCGCGTTCTTGAGGAGGTCCAGCGCCACGAACCGGTCGTTCGGCGAGGCCTCGGGGTCGTCCAGGATCTTGCGGAGCTGCTTGAGGTGCGCGGGCCGCAGCAGGTGCGAGATGTCGCGCATCGCGGTCTCGGTGAGCAGCCGCAGCGCCTCCGGCTCGACCTGCAGGAACGTCCGCCCGCCCGCTTCGAACGTCGACACGCCGTCGGCGGTGAGCAGCCGGTACTGTGTTTCGCCCCCTTGGCTGCGCCCCGCCACCCCCGAGGTGTCGTCGGCGCCGAGCGGCAGCAGGTCGGTGTAGGAGAACTCAGGCATCGAAGATCCTCGCGCACGTTCTGATGGGGTGGGCGCCCTACAGATTACGGCCCTCCGCCTGCCATCCGGCTGACAGGGCTCGGTTCGGTTAGCAGCCCGCGGTGGCGGGTTCGGGGGCCGGCGTGGGCACCGGGCGCCGCCGCCCGGGACGCAACCCGATCACCACGCCCACAGCGACCAGGGCCGCGCCCGCCAGATCGGCCGGGCCGGGGCTGCCCAGGCCGAGCGCGACGGTGGTGATCACTGCGCTCACCGGGATCACCCCCGCGAAGAGCCCGGCTCTGTCGGCCCCCAGCCGTCCGATCGCGTCGTACCAGAGGAGGAACGCCACGGTCGTGACCACCACCGACAGGTAGGTGAAGCCGGCGACCTCGCTCACCGTCGGCACGCGCAGGACGGCGCGACCGTCGGCGACCAGCCCGATGACCAGCAGCATCGGTGCCGCCAAGGCCGCCGAGTACGCCGACACCCGCAGCGGGCCGAGCTTCGGCAGCAGCGGCACGGCGAGCAGTGAGAAGCACACCTCGCCGCCCAGGGCGCCCAGCGACAGCAGGAGCCCGCGCGGGGTCCCGCTGCCTAGGCCGTTCGCGAGCGCCGCGCCCAGCGTCACCACGACGGCTGAAACGACGATCACCGGCGACGGCCGGCGCCGTTCGAGGATCGGCCCGACCAAGGCCAGGGCGATCGGCACAGTGGCGATCACCGTGCCGATGGTCGCCGGGCTGGTGTCGCGGGTCGCGGCCACGATGAACACGTTGAACGCGGCGAGGCCGGTGCCCGCGAGCGCCGTCAGCAACGCCAGGTCCCGCAGTGTCAGGTCCCGCAGTGTCAGATTCCGCGTTGTCAGACTCCGCGTTGTCAGATCCCGCGGGGTGCGCCGGGGCCGGTCCCGGCGCCGGTCAACGAGCCGCACGGCGAAGAGCAGGATCGCGGCGGCGACCGCGTAGCGGACGGCCTGGCCGCCGAAGACCGGATAGTCGGCGATGGTGGCCGACACCGCGGTGAGGGTGCCGACGCAGAACATGGCGCTTCCGGCGCCCAGGACGCCCCTGGTGTTTGTGTTGGCGCTGGTCGTGGATGTCATGACATGGGACGCTAGGAGTTGCTTGGACCTCGATACAGGGCCAATCGGACCGCTGGACCATGGACCAAAGCATGCGACGGTGACGCCCAGCCACACTCCGAACGCTGAGCACTATGTGACCGACTTGCATCTCACCCTCGACCGGACCGCCGGACGCCTCGCGGCGCAGATCGCCGCCGGGTTCCGCGCGGGCGTCCGGACCGGGCGGCTGACCGCCGGCACCCGGCTTCCCTCGAGCCGCGACCTCGCCCGCGATCTCGACGTCTCCCGCGGAGTCGTGGTCACCGCCTACGAGCAGCTCATCGCGGAGGGCTTCCTGATCGCCCGCCGCGGCGACGGCACCCGGGTGGCGCCGCTGGCCCGCGCGGACGCGCCCCAGCCCGCCGCGCGACCGCCTCTCTGGCCTGGCGAGCCCGCGGCGGAACCATCACTGGAGACACCCGACGCCTCGTTCCCCTACGACATGTGGCCCAGCCAGCCCGACCTCGCTGCGTTCCCCCGGGAACGCTGGCTCGCGGCGGTCCGCGCGTCGCTGCGCACGCTCCCCAAGGACGACCTGGGCTACCCCGACCCGGGCGGCGCGCCCCTGCTGCGGGCCGAACTGGCCGGGTACCTCGGCCGGGTCCGCGCCGCGCACGCCGACGCCGACCAGATCGTGATCATGAACGGGGTCGCGCACGGGTTGTCGGCGATCGTCCGGATGCTGGTCGGGGACGGGCACCGGGAGCTCGCGGTGGAGGACCCCACCAGCAGCCGCCAGGTCCCGATGCTGGACGCCACCGGCGTCCGGCTCGCCCCCGTCCCGGTCGACTCCGAGGGCGTCGACGTGGCCGCGCTCGCCCGTACGCAGGCCCGCGCGATCCTCGTCACCCCCGCCCACCAGTACCCGACGGGCGTGGTCCTGTCGCCCGGCCGCCGGGCCCAGCTGATCGCCTGGGCGCGGGACGTGAACGGCTTGATCATCGAGGACGACTACGACGCCGAGTTCCGCTACGACCGCGAGCCGGTGGGCTGCCTGCAGGGCGTCGACCCCGAGCGGGTGGTGCTGCTCGGCTCGGTGAGCAAGGCGCTCGCGCCCGCGCTGCGCCTGGGCTGGGCGGCCGCGTCGCCGAAGCTGGCCGACCGGCTCCGCACGTACCGCGCGCAGAACGACCTGGGCGCGCCGGTCCTCGACCAGTACGCCTTCGCGAACCTCCTCTCCACCGGCTCGTACGACCGGCATCTGCGCACGATGCGCCGCCAGTACCGGGCGCGGCGGGACGTGCTGGTCGAAGCGCTCGGCAAGTACGCGCCTTCGGTGAAGGTGCACGGCGTCTCGGCGGGCATCCATCTCTACGTCGAGCTGCCGCCCGGCTGCGACGAGGACGCGGTCGTCATGGCCGCCGCGAACTTCGGCGTCTCGGTGGCGGGAGCCTCCGCCATGTGGTCGCCGGCCCGTTCGGGACAGGCCCCGCCCGCGCTGGTACTCGGCTATGGCCGCCTCAGTGAAACCCGCCTGACGCAGGCGGCCGAGCTGCTGGGAAGGGCGATTGCCCAGGAGGCTCGCGGGTAGGTAGCCCATCTCAGCGGAGGAGGCGACGGATGAGTCTGGAAGAAGCAGCACGGCAGCTCAAGATGGCCGCTCACGATTCCCAGGTGGCTTTCGACTGTGTGGGCCTGGGAGATCTGGAACGGGCTCAAGAGCATGTGGTCACGGCCCGCGCAGCAGCGGATGCCGCATCGACCGCGTTGGCACGTGCGATGGAGGACATGTCCCCGGAGCAGGCGCAGTCGGCGGGTGAACTCGCAGTGGCGGCTCTGGAAGAAGCCTGAATCCGACCTGAATCCGAGAGGTCTTTGACGGAACGTGAGCCTGGTCTCCTGCTCGGAGGCCAGGCTCACGCATGTCAGACGGTGGGGCGTTCCGCAACGGGCGTGTCGGGACGGGCGCCGGCGACGGGCTTGGGATCGAAACCGCGCGCGGTGGTGAAGATGATCAGGATCAGCACCGTCGGGACGATGAACGCGAGCCGGATGCCGTTCTCGCTGCTGACCGGGGCGATGGCGCCGACCACGGCCGCGCCGAGGACGAAGCCCACGTAGTTGAAGACGTTCACGCGGGAGACCGCGATGCCCAGTCCGGTCGGGTCGACGCGGCCCGCCGCGGTGAAGCAGACCGGGGCGATGACGCTGAGGCCCAGGCCCGCGACGGCGAACGCGGGGATGGCGATGTAGGCGCTCGGCGCGGCGACCACGCCGATCATGCCGATGAGCCCGACGAGGGCGCCGAGGCGCACGACCGGGACGGCTCCGGAGCGGCGGACGCCGAAGTCGGCGACCGCACGGCTGAAGACCATGGCGACCTGGTAGGCGACGTAGCCGAGCGGGCCGACCCAGTCGCTGCTGTCGAGTTCGTCCTCCAGGTACTTGGCGCCGTAGTTGGAGATCGCCGCGTCCGCGAGGTAGAACACGCCCATGGCGGTGCCGACGATCAGGATCGGGCGCCATGGCACGCTGCGGCCGGCGGCCTTGAGGTCCTCGGGCGCGGGCTGCCCGGCGGCCTCCTCGGTCTTGCCGTAGAGCCGGTGCCCGGTGGCGAGCGAGGCGGCGGCGCCCACCGCGGCGGCGATCGCGAAGCCGGTGAGCAGCGAAAGGTCGATCTTGTTGGCCAGGGAGGACCACAGGCCGCCGAGGATGCCGGCCACGCTCCAGACGGCGTAGAAGCCGGTGATCAGGCTGACGCCGTAACGCCGTTCGACCGCGACGGCCTGGGCGTTCATGGAGGCGTCCACGCCGCCGACGAAGAGCCCGAACAGCGCCACCGCCACGTACAGGACCACGTCGTTGCCGCCGGCCAGCCCGATCAGGACGATGGTCAGGCAGACGGCGGGCTGGCTGATCCGCAGGACCGGCCTGCTGCCGAGCCGGGCGAACAGGAAGCCCGAGACCACGCTGCCCACGCCGGCGACCAGCGGGACCATGAGCAGCACCAGCGAGAGCGTCGCGTCGCTGAGGTCGTGGGCTTTCTGGATCTTCGGGACCTGGGTGACCAGCGAGGCGAAGCACAGTCCCTGGATCGCGAACGCGGCGTACGTGGCGAACCGCGCCTGGCGGTCCCGCTCCGAGACGTCACCGGTGATGCCTTGCCGGGCCGACGCTGACATGCGGCATCCACCTCTCTGAGCTGCGGGGTTAAGGTGAGAGATTTTCGCGTCAGCGTAGAGATGGGCGAGGCCGCAGGTCAAACATGACCGTGGTCACGGACCCGGGCGGTGCCGGATCAGGCGATCAGGCGGCGGCGCATGGCCCGTACCGCAATGATCCACATCAGCGCCGCGAAGAGCCCGAGCGCCGCCAGATGCCCCAGGTCGGCCAGTGGTTCCAGCCCGAACACCGCGTGCCGTACCAGCTCAACGCAGTGGAACAGCGGGTTGAGCCGCGCCACCACCTCCACCCAGCCGGGCAGTGTGTCGACCGGGAAGAACGTGCCCGCGATCAGGAAGAGCGGGGTCACCACCCCGGTGATCACGTAGTCGAACGAGTTGATCGACGGCACGACCGCCGACGCCCACATGCCGAAGAGCGCGAAGCCGAGCGCGGTGACGAACGTGATCAGCGGCACCAGCACCATCCCCAGGGCCGGATCGAGCCCGAAGAACATGGCCACCACCATCGGCGAGCACGAGTACAGCGCCGACTTCGACGCGATCCACAGCGCCTCGCCCGTGACCAGCTCGTGCGTGTCCACCGGCGCAGCCAGCATCGCGTCGTAGGTGTGCTGGTAGACCCGCCGGATGTAGCCGTTGAACATCCCCGGGAAGACCGAGGTGAACAGTGCGGCCGTGCCGACCATGCCGGTGCCGACGAAGTCGCGGTAGCGGAAGCCGCCCACTACCGCCACCAGCGACCCGAAGCCGTAGCCGAAGGCCAGCATCATGAACGTCGGCTCGAACATCGACGCGAACGACGCCGACCGCCAGTAGCGCTTGAAGAGCGCGATCTCGTGCCGCCAGACGCCCTTGACGGGGGCCAGTTCGAAGCGCCGCAGCCGCGGCGCCTCGTTGTCGGTGATCCGGACGGTGCCGTCGGTCATTCGACTCGTTCTCCCGTGAGCACCACGAACACGTCCTCCAGATTGGCCGCGCGCCGCACCCCGTCCGGCCCGAGGTCGTCGATCAGCGAGTGCGGCATGGTCTCGGCCTTCAGCACCGACACCGACGTGCCCGTACGGCGGGTGGGCAGCCCGGCTGCGTGCGCCAGCCGTTCCACGGTCTCCAGGCGTTCGGGCGGGCCGTAGTGCTCGACGACGCGTTCACCCGCGTGCTCGGCGATGAGCTCGGCGGGCGCGCCGCGCGCCGCGACCTTGCCGCGCGACATCAGCGCGCAGTCGTCGGCCAGCCGTTCGGCCTCCTCGATGTAGTGGGTGGACATCAGGACGGTGGTGCCGCGCGACCGCAGCCCGTCGATCAGCCCCCACAGCTCCGCCCGTACCTGCGGGTCGAGGCCCACGGTGGGCTCGTCCAGCAGCACCAGGGCGGGACGGTGCACCAGACCCCGCGCGATCAGCAGCCGCCGCCGCATACCGCCGGACAGATCGCCGGTCTTGGTCCGCTGCCGGTCGGTCAGATGCGCAAGCTCCAGCGCGTCGTCCACCGCCGCGGGACGGTCGTTGCGCGGTACGCGGTAGAGGTGGGCGAAGACCTCGAGGTTCTCGCGGGCGGTGAGCTCCTCGTCGAGGTTGTCCTGCTGGGGCACGACCCCCATCGCGGCCCGCGCGCGCTTGGACTCGCGAGGGACGGCGAAGCCGAGGACCTCGATGGCGCCCTCGTCCGCGATGGCTTGCGCGGTGAGCAGCTTCATCGTCGTCGACTTGCCTGCGCCGTTCGGGCCTAGCAGCCCCAGGCATATCCCGTTCGGAACGTCCAGATCGAGTCCGTCGACGGCCGTGAGTCCGCCGAACCGCTTGACGACCCCCCGCAGGCTGATCGCCACCGCGGGCTCGGTCGCTCGCTGGATCGAGATGGCTTCGGTCCGTTGCACCGGCATGTTCGCCACGATAAGCACAGGACCAGACAAATCCCCACAGATTTTCCGTCCATTCACGGTCAGCCGATCAACGGCCTCGGTCCCTGCCTTTGTGGGGGGCGACCCCCACACCCCCGCAGGTGCCGGACGACGATCCTCGCTTCGCTGCGGTCGTCGTCCCTGCTTTTGTGGGGGGCGACCCCCACACCCCCGCGTGGTCGGACGACGATCCTCGCTTCGCTCCGGTCGTCGTCCTCTACCCTTCATAACGTGGACCTGCCGAGCCGACGTCCCCCCGCTGATCAGGCGACCCCCGTACGGGATCTGCGCGCCTCCGACGCCGACCGGGAGCGCGTGGTCGATGTGCTCGGCGAGGCGCTCGCGGACGGGCGGCTCACCATGGAGGAGCATTCCGAGCGCACCTCGGCCGCCTACGCCGCGCGGACTCTGGGCGAGCTGACCGGCCTCACCACCGACCTCAGCCCCGAAGAGGCCCAGCCGATCCTGGTCGACGACCGTCCCATCTCGATCCTGTTCGGCCGTACGCGCCGCGAGGGCCGCTGGGTGGTCCCCGTCCGCCTGCCCCTGGTCGCGCTCTTCGGCACGGTCGAGCTGGACCTGCGCGAGGCGGTGCTCCAGCGGCGGCACGTCGTGCTCGACTCGATGGTCCTCGGCGGCCGGATCCGGATCCTCGTTCCCGAGGGCGTGCGGGTGGACGTGACCGGCCGGACGTTCGTCAGCACCCGGGATCTCCGTACCCGGCCCGCCCACGAGGGCCCCACGGTCGAGATCAGCGGCACCATGATCTTCGGCTCGATCCGGGCGCGGGCCCCCAAGCAGACCTTCCGCCAGCGTTTCCGCGGGCGCCTGGGCCGCAACAGGTAGAGCCGTAACAGATCAGGGCCGCGAGACCGATCTCGCGGCCCCTCCTGCCGATCTCGCGGCCGTTCTGCCGGCTAGACCGCCGTGTCGAAGTTGATCGCGCTGTAGGCGCGGAGCTTGTTGAGCTGGTGTTCGCTGGAGACCGTGCGGATCGTCCCGCTGCGGGACCGCATCACCAGGGAGTGGGTGAACGCGGTGCCCTTGCTGTAGCGGACCCCGTCGACGAGCTCGCCGTCGGTGATGCCGGTCGCGGCGAAGAACACGTCATCCGACATGACCAGGTCATCGGTGGTCAGGACCCGGCCCAGATCGTGCCCCGCGTCGATCGCCTTCTGGCGTTCGGCGTCGTCCTGCGGCCACAGCCGGCCCTGGATCACCCCGCCCAGGGCCTTGATCGCACAGGCCGCGATGATGCCCTCGGGCGTACCGCCGATGCCCAGCAGCAGGTCCACTCCGGTGCCCTCGCGGGCGGCCATGATCGCCCCGGCCACGTCGCCGTCGGTGATCAGCTTCACCCGGGCGCCGGCCTCCCGGATCTCCTTGACCATGCCGTCATGGCGGGGCCGGTCCAGGATGACGACCGTCACGTCCTCGGGCGTGGAGTGCTTGGCCCGCGCGATCGCCCGGATGTTGTCGGCGATCGGCCGCTGGATGTCGACCGCGTCGGCCGCCTCGGGGCCGGTGACGAGCTTCTCCATGTAGAACACCGCGGACGGGTCGAACATCGAGCCGCGCGGGGCCACCGACAGCACCGCGATGGCGTTGTTCATGCCCAGAGCCGTGAGGCGGGTCCCGTCGATCGGGTCGACCGCCACGTCGCACTCCGCGCCGCTGCCGTCGCCGACCTCCTCCCCGTTGTAGAGCATCGGGGCGTTGTCCTTCTCGCCCTCGCCGATCACCACCACGCCCCGCATGGACACGGTGTTGATCAGCTGGCGCATGGCGTTGACCGCGGCGCCGTCGGCGCCGTTCTTGTCGCCCCTGCCCACCCAGCGCGCGGCGGCCATGGCGGCGGCCTCGGTCACCCTGACCAGTTCCATCGCCAGGTTCCGGTCCGGGGCCGCAGGCTCGGTGGCGAGCGGCGAGGAGACGGTGGATTCGTCGGACATGCGAAGCAGCCCCTTAGGTCGGCGGATGACTCGGATTCTCCGTGTGACCTGCCCTGGGATTCAAATTGGACCAGACCAGGCAGGCGGCGTCACCCACCGCGACGTGTGTTTTCCCGGCCGCGGAGAGGGAGGGATCGTTCCAGCAGCGTGAGAGGGCGTAATCTCTCGGTTCATGAGCAGCGAGATCGATGTCCCGTCCGCCGGGCCGGCCACGGAAGCCGACACGCCCGCCCGGACGACCTCGGACCGCGGGGCCGCCACGCGCAACGCGCTTTTGGCCGCGGCGCGGGACGTGTTCTGCGAGGCGGGCTTCGCCCAGGCCGCCGTCACCGACATCGTCGCGAAGGCCGGCGCCAGCGTGGGCAGCCTCTACCACCACTTCAACGGCAAGGCCGACCTCTACCTGACGCTGTTCGAGGAGTTCCAGGTCCGCCAGCAGGAGCGCACCCGCGAGGCGATCAACGCCGTCCGGGAGGCGGGCGAGACCGACCCGATGCGGCAGTTCATCGCCGGCGCCGGGGCGTACCTCAACGGCTGCCTGGCCGAACGCGGCGTGGCGCGCCTCTTCATCTCCGGCGACGGCCCGCCCGGATTCGACCGGGTCATGCGCCAGCGCCTCAACAAGTGGGCCCGCCGCAACGCCGCCCTCTTCCACACCGCCGACGGCGGCGTGGACGAGGCCCTGGTCGTGGTCCTCACCGGCGCCATGGCTGGCGCGGTCTCCGAGGTCTCCCTGAGCGACGACGAAGAGGCCTCCCGCCGCATGGCCGACGAGATCATGGCCATCGTCGGCACGATCAGGAACCCCGGTACGGAGCAGACCTGACCGTGGTGGATCCTGGGAAGGTGACGGACAAGACCCCTTCATCCACCGACCCCGCCGCCGCTCCGGCGCCGAACGAGCCCGCGGGCCCCCCGGCACCCGCCGAAGGAGAAGGCGAGACCCCGGCCGCCGAGCACGAGAGCGAGGCCCGGGAGGCTGAGGGCCCGGGCGACGCTTCGGCCGCCGGACGTGAGGGCGGAGCCCCGGCTGCCGAGGCGGCCTCGGCTCAGGCTCCGGTGACCGGTGGACGGCCGACGGTGGAGGTGGCGCCGGGGGTCTACAAGCGGCTGACGACCGGGCTGGGGGGCTTCACGCTCGCGATGGCGGCGTGCCTCGTCCTGGTGGGCGTGATCTACCTCATCACTCCGCGCAGCGACAAAGAGGTCCTGCCGACCGTCGACTACAGCGGTCAGCAGTGGGCGATGGCCACGGACGCCCCGTACACCGTGTGGGCGCCGGCCGGACTGCCCGCGACGTGGCGGCCGACTAGTTCAAGAATCAACGGTTTGAACGGCAAGGGGCCGGTCGCCTGGCACCTCGGCTTCATGACGCCGGGCAGGCATTATGCCGCTTTGGAACAGAGCAACGAGAAGGCCTCCCAGTACGTCCACCGAATGACCAACAACAAGAAGCCGAACGGCTCGATGCAGGTCAATGGCATCACCTGGACGACGTATTACCGCAAGGACAAGAAGGCCAATTCCCTCGCGCGCACCCTGCCCGACGGTGTGTCGCTCGTGGTGACGGGCACCGCGCCGTACGAGGAGCTCGCGGTGCTCGCAGCCGCGCTCAAGCCGCAGCCGAAGCAGGGAGCCAAGCTCCCAGCGGGGTCGACTCCGGCGTCCTGACTGGTCACAGCAAATGTCCAAACGCTGGCAATATTTGTCCAGACCAGGCGATTTAAACAATATTTGTCACAAAGTTGCGGGTTCGCTTCCCACTGACCCCCGGCGTTTGTCATGATCTCATGCGCATCTGCATGATCACATGCACGCACCAAGGGTCAGAACCGAAGGACGATGCAGTGACACATATTTTGAGCAGTTGGAAGGGCAAGGTCATCGTCGCCACCGGCGGCGTGGCCGTGGCTTCCGGCCTCGTCATCGGCGGCATGGTCGCCACATCCGGCAACGCGGCACCCCCGAAGACCGCCACCCCGGTCTCCGCGGACAACGCCTCGGCCGCCGCGATGCCCGCGTTCCGCCTCCCGTTCCCCTGTGGACAGAAGTGGCGCGGTGACACCACCGCCAGCAGCGCCCACACGAAGTACGAGATCGACTTCAACCAGGGGCGGGACCTGTCCAACGTGGACGAGGGCCGCACGGTCGTCGCCGCCGCGGCGGGCACCGTCATCCGCTCGACGCGCCACGTCAACCAGAGCGGTTACGGCAACCACGTCGTCGTCCAGCACTCCGGCGGCTACCAGTCCTGGTACGCCCACATGAAGTACCGCTCGGTCAAGGTGGGCCAGAAGGTCAAGCCCGGCACCAAGATCGGCGCGGTCGGCCGCACCACCCGGCCGAGCAACAGCGGCATGACCGCCCACCTGCACTACGAGGTCCGCAAGAACGGCCAGTACCCGCCGGTCGCCGCGTACTTCTCGGGCAAGCGGTTCCCGTACCCGCAGCCCCGCCCGGGCGTCACCCTGACCGCCTGCAAGGGCGGCGGCGGCACTCCGCCGCCTGCCAGCCCGGTCGCCAGGATCTGCGGCAAGGGCTACAAGCAGATCAACTCGCACGCCCTGGGCAGGGCGGGCCGCATCTACCTGGGCTACAACAAGGCCAACAAGAACAACTGCGTGATCACGGTCAAGGGCAAGGGCAAGAAGGTCAAGATGTCGGCCTTCCTGCAGGTCAAGGGTGCCAAGGCCAAGGCTGACACCGGCAACTTCACGCAGTACGCAGGTCCGGTCCGGTCCGCCGCGAACAACAAGTGCGTGAAGTGGGGCGGCTACATCGGCGGCACCAAGTGGTACAGCGGCTGGTCCCACTGCGGCTGACGACACGTCCGTGAGATCTGAACGCGGCAACGCGTCGGTTTCGCCTGCTTCATCAAGGGTCAGACGAGAGGCACGAACACATATGAACATCAAGCGCAAGACCGCGATCCTCATCGGCGGCGGTGTGGCCGCCGCCGGGCTGGTCGCCACCGGCGTGGGCGTCGCGACGAGCTCGGACGCCCCCGCGAGCAAGCCCGCCGCCAAGATCGCTGCCCAGGACGCCTCCGCCGCCGCGATGCCGCGGCTGCAGATGCCGTTCCCGTGTGGCCAGACCTGGCGCGGCAGCACCGGTAGCGGCGCGCACACCAGGTACGAGATCGACTGGAACTGGGGCAACAGCGGGGAGGCCGACAACGGCAAGACCGTGGTCTCCTCGGCGGCCGGCAAGGTGGTGCGCTCGTTCTACAGCACCTCGAGCGGCTACGGGAACGTCATCTACGTCCAGCACGCGGGTCGCTACACCACCGTCTACGCGCACCTGAAGTACCGCTCGGTCAAGGTGGGCCAGACGGTCAGGAAGGGCCAGAAGATCGGCGCCGTCGGCCGTTCCAGCGCCAAGTACAAGATGATCTCGCACCTGCACTACGAGCTGCGCCGCAGCCCGAACTCCTACCCGCCGATCGCCGTGTCCTTCGAGGGCCGCCGCTTCCCGTACCCGGGCCCGGCGTACCTGAAGTCCTGCGGTGGCGGCGGCACCCCGCCGCCCGCCAGCCCCGTCGCCAAGATCTGCGGCAAGGGCTTCAAGCAGATCGACTCGCGCGCCCTGGGCAGGGCGGGCCGGGTCTACCTGGGCTACAACAAGGCCAACAAGAACAACTGCGTGATCACCGTCAAGGGCAAGGGCAAGAAGGTCAAGATGTCGGCCTTCCTCCAGCCCAAGGGCGGCAAGGCCAAGACCGACACCGGCAACTTCACGCAGTACGCAGGCCCCGTCAAGGTGGCTGCGGGCAAGAAGTGCGTGAGGTGGGGCGGCTCCATCGGCAACACCAAGTGGTACAGCGGCTGGTCGCACTGCGGCTGATAGCCACCTAGCAAGCACCTAGCACGACAGACACAGTGAAATGGGCCGGCTCCCCGGAAGGGGAACCGGCCCGTTCGCCGTCCTGGAGTCAGAAGGGGGTGCCGTTGCTGGGCGGTTCTTCGCCTTCGGCGGGCTTTGTTAGGGCGGCGGCTAGGCGGGCTCTTGCGCCTTCTAGCCACTCTTCGCAGGTTGTGGCTAGTTTTTCGCCTCGTTCCCAGAGGGAGAGCGACTCCTCCAGGGTCAGGCCACCGGCTTCTAGGCGGCGGACGACGTCGGCTAGTTCGTCGCGTGCCTGTTCGTAGGTCAGCTTCTCTTCGGCCACGCCGTTTACCTTATGGCTCCTCTGTGACGGTCACGTTCAGGTGGCCTTCGGCGAGGCGGATGTGGAGGGGCTCGGCGGGTTTGACGTCGGTGTTGCTTCGGACGACCGAGTCGTCGGCGCGCTGGACGATGGCGTAGCCGCGGTTGAGGGTGGCGGCGGGGGAGAGGGACAGGAGCCGGGCTCTTGTGTGGGAGAGCTCGTCGGATGAACGGTCGAGGGCTGAGGACAGGCAGCGGCGGGCTCGGTCTCGGAGAGATGCGGCCTGCTCGGCTTGGCGCTCTATCTCGCGGATGGGGTCGGCTAGGGCGGGGCGGGAGCGCATCGCTGTGAGCCAGGCTGTTTCGCGGTCCAGGTTGCCGGAAAGACAGCGGCGGCCTCGGTCACGTAGCTGGCGGACTAGTTGGAGCTGCTCGCGTACGTCGGGGACGGCTCGTTTGGCGGCGTCGGTGGGGGTCGAGGCGCGGACGTCGGCTACGAGGTCCAGGAGCGGGCTGTCCTGCTCGTGGCCGATGGCGCTGATGATCGGGGTGCGGGCGGACGACGCGGCGCGGATGAGGGCCTCGTCGGAGAACGGGAGGAGATCCTCCATGGAGCCGCCGCCGCGCGTGATGATGACGACCTCGATGTCGGGGTCGGCGTCGAGCTTGCGGAGGGCCTCCATGACCTCGCCTACGGCGTAGTGGCCCTGGACGGCGGTGTTCTCCACCTGGAACGCGACGGCCGGCCAGCGGCGGCGGGCGTTCTTGAGGACGTCGTGCTCGGCGTCGGAGTCACGGCCACAGATCAGGCCGATCTTGTGGGGCAAGAAGGGGAGTGGCTTCTTGCGTTCGGGGCGGAAGAGGCCCTCGGAGGCCAGGAGCTGTTTAAGGCGCTCTAGGCGGGCCAGTAGCTCGCCCACACCTACGGGTTTGACCTCGATGGCACTTAGGGAGAACGTGCCGCGGTTGATCCAGAAGTCGGGCTTGGCGTGGATGACGACGCGTGCGCCGTTGGTGACGGCTGGGCCTGCGGCTTCGAAGACAGCGCGGGGGCCCACGACGCGGACCGACATGTTGGCGACCGGGTCGCGGAGCGTGAGGTAGACCGTGCCGCCGCGGGCGTTGAGGTCGGTGATCTGGCCCTCGACCCAGATGCGGCCCAGCTTGCCGATCCAGCCCCCGACGGCCTGGAGGACGGTCCGGACGGGGACGGGTGATTCCGCAGAGGTCTCCATCGCCATGGCGGAAGCCTACGGCTGATTGCGGCCAGGCCGAGTGGCGATTGTGGTATTGACCGCATTCAGGGAGAGGGGTATCAATGTCCCTGTGTGCAATGTCACACAGCACAGCGCCGGGTCAGGTCGGGGGAGGATCTCACCAAGGAGGCTGAATCCCCATGAAGCGGAGTCGGAGCGTTCTCGCGGTCGTGCTGGCCGGTGGGCTGGCGGCGTCGGGTTGCGGGCAGGGACTGCTGGGCGGCGGCGACGATGAGGACAAGGGCAACATCCTCATCGGCATGGACATCCCGCTGTCAGGCGACAGCGCCGAGATCGGGCCGTACATGAAGAACGGCGCGCAGCTGGCGATCGACGAGATCAACGGCAAGGGCGGAGTGCTCGGCGGCCGGAAGCTGGAGTTGCGGGCCGAGGACGACGCGTGCGACCCCAAGACCGCGGTCGCGGCGGCCAACAAGCTGGTCTCGGCGGGCGTGAAGGTCTCGGTGAGCGGCTACTGCTCGGGTGCGACGCTGCCGACGTTGCCGGTGTTCGACCGCGCGAAGATCCCGATGATCATCCCGGTGGCCAACTCCGCCGAGCTCGCGGCGCAGAAGCTCAAGCACGTCTTCATGATCAACGGTACGGGTGACCAGCAGGCTGCCGCCGCGGTCAAGTGGCTCAGCAAGGACGGCGCCACCAAGGTCGCGGTGATGCACGACAACACCTCGTACTCCAAGGACATCGCCGACCGTACGGCCGCCGAGCTCGACAAGCCGGGCGCGCCGGACAAGACCGCGAACGAGGCGATCACGCCCAAGGAGACCGACTTCTCGGCGGCCGTCACCAGCGTGCTCAAGGGCAAGCCGGACTACATCTACTTCACCGGCTACTACTCCGAGGGCGGGCTGCTCGTCCGGCAGTTCAAGCAGGCGGGGTACAAGGGCAAGTTCCTGGTGGGGGACGGCGCGGTCGCCGACAAGTTCGCGCAGATCGCGGGCGGCAAGAACGCGGAGGGCGTGTACGCAACGATGACCCCGACGCCCACGACCCTGCAGGGTGCCGAGGGCTGGATCGCCTCGTACAAGAGCAAGTTCGGCGCCGATCCCGGCCCGTACTCGACCCAGGCCTATGACGGCGTCCGGCTGGCGGCCGAGGCCATCACCAAGGCCGACAGCACCGACAGCGACAAGATCGTCAAGGCGCTGGAGGGCATGGACGGCTTCAAGCTCTTCAGCGGGCCGCTGAAGTTCACGCCGCAGCACACCATCGTCGGCGGCTTCGAGATCCAGGTCGTCAAGGACGGCAAGTTCGTGCTTCAGGAGAAGCTGTAGTGGCGCAGCTCGTCTGGAACGGGTTGTTCGTCGGGTCGTTCTACGCGTTGGTCGCGCTGGGCTACAGCATGGTCTACGGCGTGATCAAGCTGCTCAACTTCGCGCACGGCGACCTCTACATGCTCGGGGCGTTCTCCGGCTTCGCGATGCTCGGCGCGATGGGCGGGCTCGTCGAGTCGCAGTCGCTGCTGGCGTTGCTGCTGGTCCTGATCGCGACGATGGCGGTCACCGGGATGGGCGGGGTGGCGCTGGAGCGGCTGGCGTACCGGCCGCTCCGGGGCGCGCCCCGGCTGTCGCTGCTCATCACGGCGGTCGGCGCCTCGTTCGCGCTGGAGTACGGGACGCGGATCGTCGCCGGGCCCAATCCACGGGTCTACCAGGTGCGACTCGGCGGCACGACGATCCACGTCCTGGGCGCTCGGATCACGGTGCAGCAGCTCGTGCTCGTCGGGATCGCGATCGGGCTGATGTTCGCGCTCAACTGGCTGGTGATGCGCAGCCGCCAGGGGCGCGCGATGCGGGCGATCGCACTGGACCCCAAGGCCGCGCAGCTCATGGGCATCGACGTCAACGCGGTCATCGCGCGCACGTTCTTCATCGGGTCGGCGCTGGCGGGCGCGGCCGGGGTGATGGCGGGCGGCTACTACGGGAAGATCGACTTCCTGATGGGCTTCATCATCGGGCTCAAGGCGTTCACCGCGGCCGTCATCGGCGGCATCGGCAACATGCAGGGCACGATGCTCGGCGGCCTGGTGCTGGGGCTGCTGGAGTCGTTCGGCACCGACCTGCTGGGCGGTGAGTGGCGTGACGTGTTCGCGTTCGGCTGCCTGATCCTCTTCCTGACCGTGCGGCCCACCGGCCTGCTCGGTGAACGTGTGACGGAACGCGTATGAGCGCCGGGAACGCGTCGCAAGACGAAACGCCGCAGGTCAAGCATGGGCCGCCGGTCAAGCCGGTGCGCGGGCGCGGGCCGTCGCTCATCACGCGGCTGATGGAGACGCGGTATCTGGGCTGGATCGGGCTGGCGATCGCGCTCGGCGCACCGCTGATCATCGCGACGCCGTACGCGCTGAACGTGATGACCAGCGCCGCGATCTTCGTGATGCTCGCGGTCGGGCTCAACATCGTGGTCGGGTACTGCGGGCTGCTCGACCTCGGATACGCCGCGTTCTTCGCCGTCGGCGCGTACACCGGCGGCGTCATGGCGGCCGAGCTGGACATCCCGCTGATCGCCACGGTGCCGGCCGTGCTCGTCGTGACCGTCGTGGCGGGCATCGTGATCGGCGCGCCGACGCTGCGGCTGCGCAGCGACTACCTGGCGATCGTGACGCTCGGCTTCGGCGAGATCATCCGGATCTGCGCCAACAACCTGGAGATCACCGGTGGACCGTCGGGGATCTACGGGATCCCGGGGCTCTTCGGCGACGACGTCCTCACCGAGCCCGCCGCGTTCTACTACGTGACCGTGCTCATCGTGGCGGTCGCCGTGCTGCTCGCGGCACGGCTCGGGCGGTCGCGGCTGGGCCGGGCGTGGCGGTTCGTCCGCGAGGACGAGGACGCGGCGGAGGCCATGGGCGTGCACACGTACAAGGTCAAGCTCGCGGCGTACATCGGCGGGGCCGTGTGGGGTGGGCTGGCGGGCGTGCTGTTCGCCGCGCACCTGACCGCGATCTCGCCGCCGAGCTTCACGTTCCTGTGGTCGGCGCTGGTGCTGATGGCGGTGGTGCTCGGCGGGATGGGCTCGACGCCCGGCGTGGTCGTCGGCGCGGTGTTCATCAGCCTGGCGCCGGAGCTGCTGCGCGACCTGGCTGACTACCGGTTCTTCGTGTTCGGCGTGCTGCTGATCCTGGTGATGATCGTTCGGCCGCAGGGACTCTGGCCGCACCGGTCGCAGGAGACCGCGCGGACTGCTGCTCGTTCGAAGGAGCCCGTCTCATGACTCTGCTCCAGGTGACGGATCTGCGGCTTTCCTTCGGTGGTGTGCGTGCGATCGACGGGCTGTCGTTCGAGGTCGGCGCGGGAGAGATCGTCTCGGTGATCGGGCCGAACGGGGCGGGCAAGACGTCCGCGTTCAACTGCGTCACCGGCTTCTACAAGCCGACCGGCGGCAGCGTTCTGCTGGACGGGACGCCCGTGACGGGCCGCCGTCCAGCCTCGATCGCCGCCCTCGGCGTCTCCCGCACGTTCCAGAACCCGCGGCTCTTCGCGGAGCTGTCGGTGCTCGACAACGTACGCGCCGGGACGCACCTGTGGCTGCGGCAGAGCGTCCTCGACGCGCTGCTGCACACACCGCGCTACCGCCGAAGCGAGCAGGAGGCGACGGACGAGGCGCACCGCTGGCTGGACTTCGTTGGGCTGCGCGGCGAACGGGCCGGGCTCGTCCGCAACCTGCCGTACGGAGAACAGCGCCGCGTCGAGATCGCCCGGGCGCTGGCGCGGCGGCCGAAGCTGCTGCTCCTCGACGAGCCGGCCGCCGGGCTCAACCACACCGAGAAGGCCGAGCTTCTCGACCTCATCCGGCGCATCCGCGACCTGGGCACCGCGATCGCGCTCATCGAACACGACATGGGCCTGGTCATGGAGGTCTCCGAACGTGTCGTCGTGCTCAACTTCGGCCGCGAGATCGCCGTCGGCGGCCCGGCCGAGGTACGCCGCGACCCGGCGGTCGTCGAGGCCTACCTGGGCCGGGACGCCGACGAGGAGGAACTCGCCGCCGCCCGCGAGGAGGTGCGCGGTGGAACCGACTAAGCCAGACGACCAGTCCGTGAAGCCAGACGACCAGTCCCTGAAGGCAGACGACCAGCCCCACGCAGACGACCAGGTCCTCCTTGACGTGACCGACCTCGACGTCCGGTATGGCGGGGTGCAGGCGCTTCGAGGCCTCAGCATCACGGTTGCCGAGGGTGAGATCGTCGCGCTGCTGGGCAACAACGGCGCCGGTAAGACGACGACGCTTTCGGCGATCTCGGGCCTCGTCCGTGCCGCGGCGGGACGGATCACGCTCGGCGGCCGTGACCTGACGAAGGCCACGGCGCCGAAGGTGGTCGCGGCCGGGGTGGTCCACGTGCCGGAGGGCCGCCGGATCTTCAGCCTTCTCACCGTTCACGAGAATCTCCAGCTCGGAGGCCACCTCGTCCGGGACGGGCGTGAGCTGCGGCGGCGCATCGACCAGGTGTACGAGCTGCTGCCTCGTCTGGCCGAGCGGCGCGGGCAGCAGGGCGGGACGCTGTCGGGCGGCGAGCAGCAGATGCTGGCCATCGGCCGTGCACTGGTGGCGCGACCCCGGCTGCTGATGCTGGACGAGCCGTCCATGGGCCTGGCGCCGCTGATCGTGACCGCAGTGATGGACGTGATCCGCGACATCAACGCCTCCGGATCCGCCGTCCTCCTGGTCGAGCAGAACGCCAAGGCCGCCCTCAAAATCGCGCACCGCGCCTACGTGATCGAGAACGGCACCACGGTCCTGCACGGCACGGCGGCCGAGCTGGCCGAAGACTCCCGCGTGGTGGAGGCCTATCTGGGCGGTGTCTGAGCCGGGCATCCGGGAGGCGACGGGACTGGGAAGCGAGGGAGCGGCCATGCCGGGACGGGACGAGCCGAACCTGCCCGATCTCGGAGCGCGCCGGAACGTACGTGAACGGATAGCCGACGCCCTCCGCGCCGCCCTGGTGGCGGGGGAGATGCGGCCGGGTGTCGTCTACTCCGCGCCCGCGCTCGCCGAACGTTTCGGCGTCTCCGCCACTCCGGTGCGGGAAGCGATGCTCGACTTGGCCAAGGAAGGCCTGGTCACGGCGGTGCGCAACAAGGGTTTCCGGGTGACGGCGCTGTCCGAACGCGATCTGGACGAGATCACCGAGGTACGCGCGCTGATCGAGGTGCCCACGATCGGCAGGATCGCCGCCGCGGTGCCCGCCGAGGTGCCGGTCTCGGCCGTCCACGCGCTGCGCCCGCTCGCCGAGGCCATCGTCGTCGCCGCCGAACGCCGCGACATCCTCGCGTACATCGAAGCTGACCAGGCCTTCCATCTGGAGGTCCTCGCCCTGGCCGGCAATGCCCACCTCATCGGCGTGGTCAGGGACCTGCGGCACCGCTCGCGTCTCTACGGCGTGCCCTCACTCGCTGAACGCGGCGAGCTGGTGCCCTCGGCCGCCGAACACCTGGAACTCCTCGACCACGTCGCCGCCGGAGACGCAGCCGCCGCCGAGGCACTGATGCGCCATCACCTCCGGCACGTACGCGGCATCTGGGCCGCCCGCCTGCCGTGATCGTGTGAAGAAAGCCGAACGGCCCCCGGATTCCCGGAGGCCGTTCGTCGTGCCTGAGCGCAGCCGGTCAGCTGGTGCCGTTGAGCTTGGCGATGCGGTTCTCGTACATCTTGAGAACGTCGGCACGGGCGGAGTGCTTGCGCTCGTACTCGCGCAGCAGCTTCACCTGGTCGACCGAGAGCCCGCGCAGGCGTGCGCGCAGCTGCGGCAGCGTGGCTTCGTCGTAGTTCGGCACCGGCAGCTCAGCCGCGATCTTCTCCGCCTCGGCCGGCGCGGCGGGCTTGGCCTCGGGCTTCGGCTCGAACTCGGGCTTGGACTCGGCCTTCGGCTCAGCGGCCTCGGTGGCGGCTTCCGGCGCAGGCTTCGACTCGGGCTCGGGCTTCGGCTTGGCCTTGGACGCGGCAGCGGGCTTGGCTTGAGCGGCAGGCTTAGCTTCAGCGGCAGGCTTGGGCGCAGCCGCGGGCTTAGCTTCAGCGGTGGGCTTGGGCGCAGCGGCGGGCTTAGCTTGAGCGGCTGGCTTGGCCTCGGTAGCGGGCTTGGCCTGTGGCTTTGCGGCGGTCTGCGGCTTGCCGACCGCGATCTCCGAGCCGCCGGTGCGCGCCGTGGCCTTGGAACGGGCCGGAGGCTCGGTCACTGCGGTACGGGAAGCCTTGGCCGGTGCGGGATCGGGCTCTTCGGTGCCGCGTACCCGTTCCGTCACACGGCCCACCACCTGCACGGCGGTGTGCTGCACATCGTCGCGAAGCCTGCCGAGCACGGGCTTGACGCCGCCGCCCTCGGTGATCTCCTTGTAGTCCTTGGTCACCCGGTCGCTCAGCAGCAGCGCCCGGCCGACGCCGAACATGGCCAGCCGGACCGCGTGCAGCGGGAGGTCACGGACCTGTTCACCCACCGTGTCCTGCACCTGCTGCTTGAGGCGGCGCGGCGATTTCACCATCGTTCTCCATCTCCCTGCTGTCCTGATCACTGGACTGGGTCGATTCGGCACCGTCTGTCAAACATCACTTTGCCGCATAGGTGCGAATCCGGTCACCCCGCCCTAATGGATATCTGTCCAAAGAGGGCGTGGAGTGAGTCACATCGCGGGCTTCACCTGAGCTTAGTCCGCCGGGCCTCCGGGACATGGGAGGGTGATGGCGCACGCGGTGCGGGTCGCCTGGGACGCCTCGTACGATAGGGGCATGACCTCCTCCAGCCAGCGCCGTGTCCTGCTCGCCAAGCCGCGTGGTTACTGCGCCGGTGTCGATCGCGCCGTCGAGGCAGTTGAGATCGCCCTGCAGAAGTACGGGGCGCCGATCTACGTGCGCAAGCAGATCGTGCACAACGTGCACGTGGTGAAGACGCTGGAGGAGAAGGGCGCGATCTTCGTCGAGGAGACCGAGGAGGTGCCCGAGGGGTCCATCGTGGTCTTCTCGGCACACGGCGTGGCGCCGGTCGTCCACGAGGAGGCCCGCGGGCTGAGCCTGAAGACGATCGACGCGACCTGCCCGCTGGTGACCAAGGTCCACAAGGAGGCCGTACGGTTCGCCAAGGACGACTACGACATCCTCCTGATCGGCCACGAGGGCCACGAGGAGGTCATCGGCACCAGCGGTGAGGCGCCCGACCACATCCACCTGGTGGACGGGCCCGACGACGTGGCCAACGTGAAGGTCCGCGACCCGGAGAAGGTCGCCTGGCTGTCGCAGACGACCCTGTCGGTGGACGAGACCCTGGCCACGGTCGCCAAGTTGCGCGAGCGGTTCCCCAAGCTGATGGACCCGCCGTCGGACGACATCTGCTACGCCACCCAAAACCGGCAGGTCGCCGTCAAGGAGATGGCCGCCCAGGCCCAGCTGGTCATCGTGGTCGGCTCGACCAACTCCTCCAACTCGGTGCGCCTGGTCGAGGTGGCCAAGGAGCACGGCGCAGACAACGCCTACCTGGTCGACTACGCCGAGCACATCGATCCGGCCTGGTTGGAGGGCGTCAGCACGGTCGGTGTCACCAGCGGCGCCTCCGTCCCGGACGAGCTGGTGCAGGGCGTGCTGGCCTGGCTGGACGAACGCGGCTACGGCGACGCCGAGGAGATCGAGTCCGTCAAGGAGAGCATGCGTTTCGCCCTCCCGCACGAGCTCCGCAAGGACCTCCGCACCGCCTGACCCGTAAGGGACCTCCGCGCCGCCTGACCCCATAGGGGACCTCCGTACCCGCCCTACCTCAGTGGGTTTCGGCAGGGTCTAGTCGACCTCGCTGTGGGGGAGTTGGTCCTCCTTGCGCGCGTGGCGCGGGCGCGGGCCGCGGGTCGCGGGCGTTTCGTCCCAGCGGACCGGGTTCTCGTTCTCCTCTTCCTCGAAGAGGCGGATACCGGCGAGCTTGGTGCGCAGGTCCTTGAACGCGGTGACGAGGCCGCGCGGGACCGAGATGACGATCACCAGGATCGTGCCCAGGAACAGCCAGGGAGCGGTGCCCGCCAAGGTGGTCAGCAGGCCGACGGTCACGCCGCGTACCAGCGAACCCTGGCCGAGCGTGGTGATGACCTCGGCCAGGAGCGTGACGGCGAAGAAGACCAGCGGCGGGCTGACGGCGAGCGTGAGCAGATCGGCCGGGCGGGTCATGAGTGCGGCGAGCGCGCAACCGACGGTGAACCCGAGGCCCGCCAGGATCGCCAGGTCGAACCAGCGGGCGAACAGCGCCCCGAGCAGCCCGGTACCGAACACGACCACGATGCCGCCGCGCCCGGTGAGGGCGATCGGCCCGCCTCCGGAGGCCGCGGAGCGCGAGGCGCGGCTCTCACGTCGCACAGGTCCCCCCGGAGCCGGCGAGGCGTCACCCGACGCGTCGCGTACCGATGTACTCATTGCCACCTCTCCCTGCGATCAATCTGCTCGGGGATGGCCCGTCCGCCGAAACTTACCGTTTCCGAGCCTGAGCCGGGTCGGTGTCGCTCGCCCTCGCGGGCCTCGCCGGCGGCGTGTTCGCCGTCGGGAACGCCGTCGTCGAAGGGCTGGGGGGAGCGTCGGGATCTGGTGGCGAGCGCGTTCAGATGTTCTTGTTCCTTGGTGGTGAGCTCGTCCAGATGGGTGTGTTCTTCGGCGGTGAGGTCCGCGGTGAGGTCGCCGGAGAGTTCGGCGGCGGAGGGGGAACGAGGGCTTTCCTCGATCGGGCTCGGCCCGTCGAGGGTGGTCTCCACGACGCCGAGCTCGTTCAGCTTGCGCGCGCTGACGAGCACCCGCGTCTCCAGGGAGCCCACCGTGCGGTTGTACGACTTGACCGCGTTCGTGAGCGAGCGGCCGAGCTCGTCCACATGCTGGCCCATCGTGCCGAGCCGCTCGTACAGCTCCTTGCCCAGCTCGAACACCGCCCGCGCGTTCCGCGAGAGCGCCTCCTGCTGCCAGGCGTACGAGGCCGTACGGAGCATCGTGATCAGCGTCGTGGGCGTGGCGATGTGCACACGCCGGCTCATCGCGTACTCCAGCAGGCTGGGGTCGCGTTCGAGCGCGGGGGCCAGGAACGCCTCGCCGGGGATGAAGAGCACGACGAATTCGGGCGCGGGGCTGAACGCCTGCCAGTACGACTTGGCCGCGAGCCGTTCGACGTGATCGCGGAGATGCCGGGCATGGGCGTCCAGGCGTACGGGCTCACCGGTCTCGGCGGCCTGGAGGTAGGCGGCGAGCGACACCTTCGAGTCGATGACGATGTTCTTGCCGCCGACCAGCCGGACGACCATGTCGGGCCGGACCGTTCCGTTCTCACCCGCCGCGCTCGCCTGCTCGTCGAAATCGCAGTGGTGGGTCATGCCCGCCAGCTCGACCACCCGGCGCAGTTGCAGCTCACCCCAGCGGCCGCGCGCCTCGGGACGCTGCAACGCCCGGACGAGGGTCTGCGTCTCGGCGCGTAGCTGATCAGAGCTCTGCCGTACGAAGTCCACCTGGCGGGCGAGCATCGCATGGGACTCGCGGCGGCCGGTCTCGACCTCGCGGAGCTGCTCCTCGACCTTGGCCAGGGTCTCGCGGAGCGGGGCGACGAGGTGCTCGACGGCGAGCTTGCGGCGTTCGAGCTCGCCCGCCGCCTCGACACCGGCGGCCTTGAGCCGCGCGTCGGCGAGTTCGAGAAAACGCTGGTTGCTGGCGTCCAGGGCCTTGGACGAGAGGCTTTCGAAGTGCTCGGCCATGCGCTCCTCGGCATAGGCGAGCTTCTCCTCAGCCGCCTTCGCCCGCGCGATCAGGGCGCCCTGGCGCCCGGTGGCGAGCGCGAAGCCGACCACCACGCCGAAGGCCGCCCCGATGGCGAGGCCGACGAGCAGCGCGAGATCCATCCGTTCATCGTGACAGCGGACACGGGGAGTATCCGCGCGACGCGCCGAGGGTGGCGGCCGCGCCCGACAATTAGACTCACTGTTTACTAAGACCGTGAATCGGAAGTATCGCCGGCCGCCCGCCGAGCCTGCAGGCACGAGCGGCTCGGAGATCCTCCGCGACGACACCCGGAACGTAGCCGAACGAGCCCGTGCCGCCGGTGTGGAGGCCGTCTACCAGGAGCGGGACGGCCTGGTCCACGTCTTCGCGGACTACATGCCCGAGGGCAAGGCGGCCTTCCGCCACATCGCCGAGTTCGTGCGCGGAAGAGGTCTGGCGGGCCAATAAACTTGACCGCCGTGAGCCTCTCCATCGGAATCGTCGGGCTGCCCAACGTAGGCAAGTCCACCCTGTTCAACGCGTTGACCAAGAACGACGCGCTGGCCGCGAACTACCCGTTCGCGACCATCGAGCCCAACGTCGGTGTGGTCGGGGTGCCCGACTCGCGGCTGGAGGGACTGGCCGGGGTCTTCGGCTCCCAGAAGATCATCCCGGCCACCATCGAGTTCGTCGACATCGCCGGCATCGTCAAGGGCGCCTCGGAGGGCCAGGGGCTGGGCAACAAGTTCCTGGCCAACATCCGGGAGACCAACGCGATCTGCCAGGTCATCCGGGCGTTCGACGACCCCGACGTGACCCATGTGGACGGCGACGTCGCCCCGTCCCGCGACATCGAGACCATCAACACCGAGCTGATCCTCGCCGACCTCCAGACGATCGAGAAGGCCCTGCCGCGCCTCGAAAAAGAGGCCCGCACCAAGAAGGACAAGGAACAGCTCGCCGTAGTCGACGCCGTCCAGACCGCGCAGCAGATCCTGAACGAGGGCACCACCCTCTTCGCCGCCGGAGACAAGGTCGACCTGGACCTCCTCCGTGAGCTGCACCTGCTCACCGCCAAGCCCTTCCTCTACGTCTTCAACCTGGACGAGGAGGAGCTGAGCGACGAGTCCCTCCGCGCCAAGCTCCGCGACCTCGTGGCCCCGGCCGAGGCCATCTTCCTGGACGCCAAGATCGAGTCCGAACTCATCGAACTCCCCGACGACGAGGCCCTAGAGCTGCTCCAGAGCCTCGGCCAAGAGGAGTCCGGCCTGTCCCAGCTGGTCCGAATCGGCTTCGACACCCTCGGCCTCCAGACGTACCTCACCGCCGGCCCCAAGGAATCCCGCGCCTGGACGATCCGCAAGGGCGCCACCGCCCCCGAGGCCGCCGGTGTCATCCACACCGACTTCCAGCGCGGCTTCATCAAGGCCGAGATCGTCTCCTACGACGACCTGATGGCCGCCAAGTCCATGGCCGCCGCCCGCACCGCCGGCAAGGTCCGCATGGAAGGCAAGGACTACGTCATGCAAGACGGCGACGTAGTCGAATTCCGCTTCAACGTCTAACGACGTGGCCGCACGGTCTCCACGAGCCCGGATGTCACCGCTGCGTGCTACTCCGCTATCCCTCAGTCCCGCTCGTGTGACTCGGGCGTTCACCTCGTACGCGGCCCCGCGTTGTGCTGCCCGCCTGCCAAGCATTGAGTTCAGCGCGCGATGTCCAGGCGCTGACATCTCGCTCGGCGCACCATCCCGGCTCGGGCAAAGACCGTCGCGTGCCGTTGTGCTGGAAAGCCTGAGGCACGCGTCGCCTACATGACTCCCGTATGCCGCTGCCTACGCTGGATGCACAGCGTTCATATGCCTCACTTCTGCACCAACGGCGTGGTTCAGGTCTGTGCCGTGTACACGCCTCCCGTGTCCACGAGCGCAAGGTTCTACCGCCCATGCCCCCAGGCAGCTCTTCACTCATGCGCACGACCCACCCCGGCAACCCAGCCTCGTAACCGCCCGTACGAGCCACCGCCATACACGCCGCCCCGCCCGCGTGCGAAGCACTCTCATGTGCCCGTGCAGCCCTCTGCCCGTGCATGCGCCCGTGCGGCTCTCTGCCTGTGCATGCGCGCGTGCGGTCCCCTGCCCGTGCATGCGCGCGTACACGCCTGCATGCGCGCGTACAGGCCGTCTACCACCCACATGCGCGGCCCACTCGCGTACGCGCGGCCCGCCCGCGTGCGACCTACTCTCGCGTGCGGCCTTCTGCCTGCGCGTCGCTTCCTACGCGTGTGTCACCACCTGTGCGGTCTTCCGCCGGGGGTGCCTCTCTCGTGTATCGCCTTCCGTTCTCGAGGCCATGTGCACGCATGTGTCCCGTGCGCGGCCCTCAACGGTGTGCGATCCCCGCGCGTGTGGCCCCGTCTGTCGCGTCGTCCTTCCTCGCATGTGCTCGTGCGGCCTTCAAGCGTGCGTGCGGTTACTCTCGTGGGCCTTCCGCCTGTGTGTGGCCCGCTCTTGTGCGCATAGCCTTCCCTCGCGTGCATCTCTCCGTTCGTGTGGCCTTTGCTTGTGGGCCGACCAGCCGTGGCCTCCACGCGCGCATGCTGCCTGAGCGCGGGTGGCCCTCTGTGTGCCTTCTGCTCCCACAGCTTGGTGCAGGTCACCTGCGGTTGGACGTTGTTCGGGCGCGGTGGGTGCTGCGGGTGCGTGCGTCGTGTGTGTGGAGCGCTGATATACAACGTCTGTGCGGGGATCCGTGTATGGCGCTGCTGCATGCCGCGCGTGTATCGGGCTCGTTCGGGCGTTGGTGGGGATGGAGTTCCACTAAGCGGTTTCTGTACGCGGGGTGTTGGGTGGCGTACGGGGTGTGCAGGGAGGTTTGTCCCGAAAGCGACACAGTGACGGATTCGGTGGGAAAGAGATGTCGTCCGGGATGGACATCCGGTCGACAAGCAACTGGCGTGGCGGAGTACCTGTGCGGATAGGAGTGCGACGCGTCTTTCGCCCGGGTGGACAGGAGATCGTCACCGTTTGGCAATCTTCCCGGTTCGGACTGAGGTGGATTGCGTTATCCACAACCGCGTGCCGGGGCTGTGCTTCGCCGCGATGCGCTGGAACAATTGACGCTCGTGGTTACTCTGGGCCTGTGGTGGGGTCCGGAATGACCCACACCGGCACAGGATCAGGACAGGACGACGCGCCGACCGGGGGCGAGGCGCGAGCGGAGGCGTGATGGCTCGCAGGTCGGCCGTGAGACACGGTCGTGAGACTGCTGTTGTCGAGGAGGTCCCGGCGACCTCCCTCGGCCCGTCCGCCGACCCTTGGGACGTTCCAAAGCAGCGGCACGGCGGCGGCCGGGGTGGCGGTCGCTGGGGTGGCTCGGGTGGACGCTGGTGGGTCTGGCTCGGACGCGCGGTCCTGTGGGCGCTCATCCTCGTCATCCTGTTCAACGGCATCAGGGCCCCATTCGAGCGCTTCACCGCGAGCGAATCCGGATCCACCACAACATCGAAGCCCAGCAAGGCCGCGCAGTTCCCGGCCAGTGCCGCGAGCGCGTTCGCGATGCAGTTCGCGACCGTCTACCTCAACTACGATCAGAAGACGGCGCCTGCGCGCGAGACCCAAATACGAGCGTTCATCCCCGAGGGCGCGGACGGTCAATTCGGCTGGAACGGCGTCGGAACGCTACAGGTTCACTCAGTGCAGGTTGCCGGAGTGGACGCGCGGGACGCCAACAATGCGACCGTGACCGTCCTCGCCCGCAGTCAGGACAAGTGGTTCCGCTTGGCGGTGCCGGTCTATGCCAAGGACGGCGCGCTGGTGATCTCGGGTCGTCCGGCGCTGCTCCCGCCGCCTGTGCGGGCGGCGCTCCCGCAGACCGGTGTACGCGATCGTGACCAGGCGCTGGAGGCCGAGTTGCAGAAGGTGCTGGGGCCGTTCTTCCAGGCCTACGCACTGGGGGAGCCGGCGGCGCTGGCACGCTACGCCGACGGCAAGGCGCTCTCGGGTCTTGCTGGCTCGGTGACGTACTTCCAGGTCAAGGAGGTAATCGCACCCAAGGGTCCGGTGGGCGAGCGTACGGTCACGGCGACGGTGGTGTGGCAGATCCCCGGCACCGGAGCCGGCAACGGTGGTGAGCTTGAGCAGGCATACCAGCTCGAGATGGTAAAGAAGGGCGCGAACTGGTTCGTGAGAGACATCCGCGGCACACCCGGACAGGGCGCATCATGAGAGGCCGCGACGTGAGACAACCCCGGGGTCTGGTCTTCCCCTCATATCCCGCCGACCTAGGAAGGTAGTGGTCGATGCTGCACCACATCATGGCGTCGATTCCCCACGAGGTCTTGGCGGCGCCGCCGAACGACGAGCTCAAAACCGACAACCTCGCAGACTTTCTGCGGCAGTTCTTCGGTCCGTTGTTCTTGGTGATCGTGTCCATTGTGGCGATATTTTTTCTGTTCACCCGCGAGATCACGCGTTTCGTGCAATTCATCGTTCTGGCGATCGGAATTGGAGTGGTCTTTTACGTGCCCAACATCATCGAAACCATGGCCAAAGCGATCGCCAAGGCCCTGGGAGTGGACGTGACCTGACCCCCGGATGGCGGACACCGAGGTCGGGGCGGCCCTGTACGGGGCTGCGGCAGGCGACGCTGTGCTTGCACAGTTAGGGGAGTAGGGGCGTGGATCTACCCACGTACACGAACATATGGCGCATTGAGAAGAGGCTCTACAAGCTGTACGACCTGCGGCTTCCGATGCCTCTGCCGCTGGTCCAGATCGGCGTGTTCGCCGGTGTGTTCGTGCCGTGGATCCTGTTGCTCTTGTTCGTCGGGATCCCGTTCGAGTCCCCCTGGCACGTGGTCTACATTGTGCCGCCGGGCGTCCTGACCTGGCTGTCGACGCGGCCGGTCATCGAGGGCAAGCGCCTGACCGAGCTGCTGATCTCGCAGGGGCGGTACGTGGCGGAGCCGCGCACCTGGTGCCGGCTCACGCCCATCCGGGAGCCACGCGAAGTCGTCATCGTCGCCCGCGTCTGGCGGCGTCCGGAGGCGCCGGCGCCGGTGGCCGCGCCTGAACGCGCCGCCATCAAGTCCCGCCGGAAGGCCCGCAAGGCGAAGAAGACCGCCCAGCCGGTCGTCCAAGAGGTCACCGTGCCGACTGCGGCCTCCCTGCTGCCCGGCCCAGCCCTAGTCGACGCACCGCAGCCGCTTGCCGAGTACGCGGCGCAACATCCGAACGCTCAGCACGTTCCGCCCGCTCAGGCCGCGCTGCCGATGCCCGTCCAGCAGACTGCCGATCCGCATGCTCAGCGAGTCAGTGCCACGGAGGGCGCGCCGCAGCGAACTGGTGTGCGACGGGCCGCTGCCGAAAACGGAGAGCGGGAGCCTGCTCTCGCGCCAGGCACGCTCGGCACGGAGCACGACGTGCGCGTGGCGGGTCCGGCCCCAGAGCGCGCGCCGGTACGTACGGCCAAGCCCTGGCGTCGTACGACCCGTGAGATCGCGCATGAGGACGATGTCCAGGTCGTGGCGCAGGAGCCTGCGGACATCGACCGCCCTCCCGCGACGCCTCAACTCGAAGTCCCTCCTGCCCACGAACAGCAGCCCGCCGAGGAACCTGTCGGCTCGGGCAAGCGCGCGCTCGCCTCAGGTGTCCGGCGTCCGGGTGCCGCAGCGGAGTTCTGGAAGGCCATCAACCAGCCCGCGGAGACGCAGACCGGCGAGGCGTCGGCCACCCCACCCGCATCCGCCACCCGTCCCGACATCCAGCAGCAACGTTCGTCCGCAACGCGGCCGGACATTCCTCAAACTCCAGCCACGCCACCCGCTACCAGGCCCGACATCCCCAAGGTCCCTGGCGCCTTCGGCACCGGGACGGCCGAGGGCGACACCGAATGGCGTCCTGCCAAGGAGCAGCCCGCAGCCGAACGTCCAGCGGAAGAGCTTCAGGTCGATGTTACGCAGCCCGCAGGTGACGAGGGACCTCACCGTGAGGGTGAGACCGCTGGTGAACGTTCAGCCGCACCCAATGCCGGTGCGTCGGACGACGGCGCCCGCGAGGCGGCAAAGAGTCAGGCGCAGGCTGAAGAGTCCGCTGGCACGGAGCCCGAGACGCCCGCCAGCGAATCTCGCGAAACGCCAAGCGCACGTGCCTCACGGCGAGCACGCAAGGGACAGCCCGCGGAGGGATGGCCCGGCGCAGTCCCCTGGCCGCACCGTGCGCAGCAGCCGCAGGGCGAACAAGAGCCGCCTCGCGCTCAGGAGGCAGGGTCTGTCCAGCAACCGCAGCAGGCCCAGGGACAGGAGCCGGATCAGGCGGCGCCGAGTGCGCGACCGGAGGGTGCGTCTGGAGCGGAGGCCGGCCAGGAGGCGCAGTCGGCCGAGGAGCCGCAGGTCGGTCAGGAGCAGCGGTCTGAGCAGGCCCCGCTACGTGGTCGACCCGAGGGTGTGCCAGATGCGCAGGCCGCCCAGCCGTCACAGCCGGTCGGCGACGAGGCGCGGGCTGGCGAGGGTTCACAGGCAGGCCGGGAGCAGACGCAGCAGCCTGGGCAGGGCGAGGTGCAGGCCGGGGCCCAGACGGGCCGGGAGCAGCAGCCTAAGCAGATGCCGCAGCGTGGTCAGGCGCAGGCTGGCGAGGGTTCGCAGGCTGGCCGGGAGCAGGCGCAGCAGCGTGGTCAGGCGCGGGCTGGCGAGCGGTCTGGGGCCGTGTCGGACGCAGATCGGCAGGCCGGGCGCGCGCAGGGTGGTCCGCAGGCTGGGCAGGGGCCGTGGCGTGCGCATCGGCAGGAGTCGGATGCTGGGCGGCAGTCGGGTCCGGGGGCGGAGCAGGGTGTGCCTGAGCGGGGTCGTCAGCCGCAGTGGGGGCAGCAGCCTCGATGGGGGCAGGGAGCACAGGCTGAGCCTGAGATGCCTGCGGCTTCGGCGGACGAGCAAACGGGTGAGGGGGCTCGGAGGGAGCCGCCCAAGCCTTGGTCCAAGGGGCTGTCGAAGCCGGTGAGGGCATCGGCGACGGACGCGTTGGTGTGGCCTCCTGGAGCTTCTCCTCGGCGCGAGGGGCCAGAGACGCCGCAGCGGTTCACCGGGCCGCCGCCTCGGCCTCCGCAGGGGACGCCGGTCAAGCCGCCGGTCGTTCCGGCAGAGCAGACTCCACCGCCGCGTGAGGTTCGTTCGGGGCCGGCGTCACCGGTGCGGCCGCGGCCGTTGCCGCCTCCTCCGGCGGCGCCCCCTTCCGAGCCGGCGATCACACCGCCAGGGCCCGACCACGAGGTGAGCACGGGCGGTCTGCGGCGGCTCATCCAGGCTGTCGGCGGCGGCCATGGTGAGGCGGACGCGGAGTACGAGGCGCGGCTGCAGCAGCCGTTCCATGGAACGCGGCACATCGTCGTGCTCGGTTGTACGGGCGGTGCGGGGCAGACGGTGACCGCGCTGATGCTGGGTCACACGTTCGCGCAGCACAACGGCGAGCCGGTCGTGGCGATCGACGTCAATCCCGGGCCCGGTGCGCTCGCGCGCAGGACGCGGAGTGAGACGAACGAGACGCTGACCGGGCTCATCACGCGGGCCGACCAGGTCAACAGCCTGACCGCGATGCGGCGCTACACCTCACAGGCCAAGTCCGGGCTGGATGTGATCGCGGCCGGGCGCAATCCGCTGCAGGCGCTGGACGACCGGGACTACGCGCTGGCGATCCGTACGATCGACCGCTTCTACTCGGTGACGCTCCTCGACACGGCGGCGGCCGTCGTGGCGCGGGTGTTGCCGTACGCGGACCAGATCGTGCTCGTCGCGCCGGCGAGTTCGGACGCGCCGCGGGCGGTGTCGATGACGTTCGAGTGGCTGGACGGCCATGGTTATGACGAGCTCAGATCCCGGGCCGTCACCGTGATCAACGGGGTGAGCCGGCGCAGCATGGACGACGTCGAGCAGGCCGAGGCCGTCGCTCGTGGCCGTTGCCGTGCCCTGGTGCGGATCCCGTGGGACGATCACCTCAGCATGGATCGCGCGCCCCGTAACGAGCTGAAGTCGCTGCGGGCGCCGACGCGGCGTGCTTACCTCGCTCTAGCCGGTGTTGTCGCGGGTGGTTTCACCGTGATGCCCGAGCGTTATCAGGAGCTTCAGGAGCAGGAGCAGGAGGCCACTCGATGAGCCCCGCGAGCCGCCGCCCGGCGGCTGGACCGAGGAGCGCCGGGAGCTTGCGCCCAGCGTGCGAGCCGCTGAGCGGAGCGAGGCAATGAACAGAGCATCGAAGGCACGGTCCAGCCGGCTGGCCGTGCGGTACTTCGACGACCGGGTGTTGCTCACCGACCACGCGGCTTGGGCGTACTTCCGGTTGCCGACGGTGTCGTACGAGTTCACGACGGGCGAGGAACGCGAGGCGCTCGCGACCAACATCACCATCGCGCTGGCCGGCATCCGGATGCAGGACGCCGAAGTCCACCTGCGGATCGCACACCGCACCTATCCGGCGGCTGACTGGGCGCTCGCGCTCGACAAGACCTCGGACGCCGGCGCGGGGTGGCGCGACTATCTGGAGGAGACGTACGCGCACGTCTGGGCCAAGGACTTCTGGACCAAGGAGGTCTACCTGGGCGTACGGCTAGGGCCGCGCGGCATGGGCGCCCAGCTCTCGGGCGGCGTGCTGCCGCAGCTGCTCGGCTTCTACAAGCGCAGCGAGCAGGCGCTGGGCATCGAGGACGACGCGATCGACAAGAAGGAGATCGCGCGCTGGACCGAGCAGGCGGAACGGGTCGGCCGGGCACTGGGCGGGTCGGCGCTGTACGCGAGGCATGCTGCCTCGACGGAGGTGGCCTGGCTGTTCCAGCACGCGGTGACGGCGTCGCTCGCCGATCCGCCGCCGTCGGCCGTCGCGCGACGTACGTGGGGCAAGGGCGAGATCGAGGCGCTCGTCGAGGGCGCGATCCACAACGGCCGTTCGTACCTGAAGGTCGAGCAGCCCAACACCAGCGGCAACGGCGGAGGCCCGATCGCCCAGTCGTACGTGGCGTACCTGTCGTTCGCGCGCTTTCCGGACCTGATGCCGTTCCCGGACGGCGAGCCGTGGTTGCACTACGCCGACGCGCTGCCGTTCCCAGTCGAGATCAGCGCCCGCATGAAGCTGATCCCCCCGGCCAAGGCGTCGAAGGACGTGTCGCGCAAGCTGGCGCATGCGCGCGACATGGACCAGCACATCCGGGAGGCGGGCGCCGAGGCGCCGATCGCGCTGGCCGAGCAGATCGACGCGGCGCGGATGCTGGAGCACGGCATCACCAAAGAGCGGCTGCCGTTCGTGTACGGATGGCATCGCATGATCGTGTCGGCGCCCACGGCGGAGCTGCTAGCGCAACGGGTGGACGCGGTCGTGGAGCACTACCGCGACATCGGCATCGACGTGGTCAACTCCACCGGCGACCAGTTCTCGCTGTTCCTGGAGTCGTTGCCCGGCGATCGCATCCGGTTGAACGCGTACGCCCAGCGCCAGCCGCTACGGACGATCGCGGGCGGTATGCCCGTCGCCACGGTCGACCTGGGTGACCGGCCGGACGAGAACTCCGAAGGCTGGGTCGGCCCGTACATCGGCGAGACCCTGGGCCGGGCACGCGCCATCGTGCACTTCGACCCGCTGGTCGCGGCCGCCCGCAACCGTCCCACCGCCGTTGCGATCACCGGCGAGCCGGGCGGCGGCAAGACGACACTGGCGCTGCTGCTGCTCTATCAGATGGCGCTGCGCGGGGTCACCATCGCGGCGATCGACCCCAAGGGCGATGCCGAGTCGCTGGTGGAGCTGCTCAAGGCGCGGGGCCGGAAGGCACGAATACTCCCGTTGGGGTCAGCCGCGCCCGGGCTGCTGGATCCGTTCTCGTTCGGAGACGACCTGGCCGCCAAGAAGACGATGGCGACGGAGACGCTGCGGCTGCTGCTGCCGAGGATGTCGGAGGAACGCGAGTCCGCGATGATCCAGGCGGTCGGCGCCGTGGCCAATGCCGACCGGCCGTCGCTGGGGAGGGTCGTCGACTACCTCGAAGGCTCCGACGACCCGGCGTCCAAGAACCTCGGCGCCGTCCTGCGGTCGATGTCCGAGATGCGGCTCGCGCGGCTGTGCTTCGACCCGTCCGGCGGCGAACGCATCGACACCGCAGGATGGACGACGGTCTTCACGCTCGGCGGCCTGACCTTGCCCGACGTGGCGATCGGCCGCGAGGACTACTCGTACGAACAGCGCCTCTCGGTGGCGCTCATGTACCTGGTGTCGCAGTTCGCGCGGCGCCTCATGCACGGCCTCGACCGTCGCCTGCCCAAGGCGATTTTCCTGGACGAGGCCTGGGCCATCACATCGACGCCGGAAGGGGCCAAGCTGGTGCCGGAAGTGTCGCGAATGGGGCGTTCTCGCAACACTGCGTTGATCCTGGTCTCGCAGAACGCCGGAGACCTCTTGAATGAACAGGTGACCAACTGCCTGTCCTCGGTGTTCTCCTTCCGTTCGTCCGAACGGGTCGAGGTCGGCAACGTGATGTCGCTACTGGGGGTGGAGGCGTCCGACGAGCACAAGGCCGTGCTGCGCAACCTGGGCAACGGCGAATGCATCTTCCGCGATCTCGACGGCCGAGCGGGGCGCATCGGCGTCGACCTGATCTCCGAAGAGCTGCAGCGCTGGCTCGACACCAACCCGACCCGGTCTCATCCGGGGTCGTCGGAATTGACAGCCGCGGGGACCGAGGCCGAGGAGGTCAATCGATGAGGCGACCCCGTCATCGGGAGGTCCGCATCCAGCGGTCGCCCGAGGAGGGCCTCGATAGGTCCGCCCTCTTCGATCGCTCAGGCCGCCCCCGGCGACCTCGAGTCCGAGCTGCGGTGCATCCGCGACGAAGGCGCCACCGCCGCTCGGCGGTCCTGCTCGTCCTGATGTCGCTGTTCCTGCTGAGCCCCGTCTCGCCAGCGGTGGCGGACATTCCGCTGCCCAGCCCGACGGATGCATGCCGCCCTGCGGACAATCCCGCGCCCGAGCAGTACGGGTCGGGTACGGACGGGCTGATCAAGCCGCCGGACTATCCGAACCAGAAGCTGAAGACCACTCCGGTCCAGGACCTCACGTACTACGACCGGTACGGGACGGCGGGCCAGAGTTGGTACGCGGTCGACATGGGCTGCTCGGACGCCATGGCGATGATGGGCAACGCCCTCGCCAACACCACGTTCACCCTCGTCCGGGCGATCGACCGTACGACCATCAGCGTCTACCAGGCTGCTGCGTCGGAGTCGCTCCTCAGCTGGCTCAAGAACACCGTCGACGGTGTCATCACCGGGATCGGCAAGACCTTCAACGCGCGCTACTGGTCGTGGGTGGTCATCCTCGGCGCGATGTGGCTCGCCTGGTGGGGGCTGGTCCGAAAACGGGCCAGCAAGGTCACCGAAGGCGTCATCTGGATGGTCGCCGCCATGGTGGCCCTGATCTGGCTGGTCGCCCGTCCGGCCGACTTCACCACGCTGGGAACGAAGGTCTCCGAAGCGACCAGCGCCGCGTTCAACGCAGCCCTGCCACAAAGCGATACCAAGGGCGGCACCTGCATTCCCACACCACCAGGCCAGCCGGATCCGCTGAAGTCGGCAGAAGTCGACGCCACAACGCGCAACGCCAATGGCCTTTGGGTAGCGCTGGTCTGTAAGCCGTGGCTCATGGGCGAGTTCGGCACGACCGACCCCAACGCCAAGGTGGTCAAGGACAACGCCGACAAGCTTCTCTGGGCACAGGCGGTCGATTTGCCCGAGACCCATGGAGGTCAAAAGGTCGACCTGGGCAAGAAGGCCGACGCGTACAAGGCCGTCTCCAAGGACATCAAGGAGAACCACGCAGGGGTCTATCCGGTCTTCCAGGGGAAGAACTGGACCAGCCGGTTGGCTGTGTCCTTTGGCGGGCTCTTTGCCGCACTTGTCGCCGGCATGCTGATCATGGTGATCGCGATCGCGCTCATCGTGGTGAAGATCGCGTTCCTGCTGTTGCTGGTCGCCGGGCCGATCTTCCTGGGCATCGGCATCCATCCGGGCATAGGCCGGGTGATCGCCATACGCTGGCTCGAACTGCTGTTGTCGATGCTCCTCAAACAGGCGGCGCTCATCGGCGTCCTGTCGTTGTTGCTCTGGGCGTACGGGTTGATCCTCGGCGAGACGTTGCCGTGGGGTCTGCAGATCCTGCTCATCGCACTCGTGACGTTCGCCGCGTTCATCTACCGCAAGCCGTTCCAGCATCTCTTCTCTGCTGTGGGCTATTCAGCGGTGGGCGCGCGTGACAAGGGCGAGGCACAACTCGACAAGTCGATACTTGAGGCTCGCAAGAGCACCGCAGCGGTGGCGACAGCAGCCGTTCCCGGCGCCGCTGGGTATCGCCTCGCCCGTTGGGGCAAGCGTGACGCGGCAGCCGAGGCTGGTGCTACCGCAGACGCCTCAGCAGCCGGTACGGGTGCCGTCACCGATCGGCGAAGCGCCATCGGCGCGGCTGGCGCGGGAGAAGGCGCCTCGCCAGACGCCGCTCCGGTGCTGGCCGCCAAGCCCCGCAGTGGCGCGGCCGCCGCACAGGGCCGTTCGAGACGTGGCGCACCGCCGCTCAACCTGCCGACCCGGGCAGGCGTGGCAGGCGACTCCCGCCGAGAGGGCTCAAGCGCGCCGACGGCCCGAGGGTCCGACGGCCCGCCTGCCGGTGGAACGAGAGGCGGGGACAGCAGGAAGTCTGCCGGTTCCGGCATCGGAATCAGCCGCCCGACTTCGTGGACCGGACGTCCTTCGAGCGGAGGGGCACCTAGCTCAGGCGGTACCGGTGGCGCCGGAACTGGCGGAGCAAGCGGTGGCGGAGCAGGTGCAAGCGCTGGCGGAGCAGGCGCAGGCGGTGCTGCGGCGGCAGGCGGAGGCTGGTTCAAGGGCAGCGGACGTTCGTCCGGCGGAGCTGCAAGCAGCGGCCGAGGTCGTAGCCGAGCAGGTGGCGGCGCCGGATCGTCCGGCAGCCCAGCTCGCGGCCGGAACGGTGGCGGCGGCTCTGGTAACGGTGCCCCAGCCAGGGGCAAGGCCGATCCGGCTTCTGGAGTCCCGAAGCCTCGCACTGGCGGCGGATCCGGCGGGTCCAGTGGATCGGGCGGATCTGGTGGCTCGGGCAGTAGGCAGGAGCCGCCGCCCCTGTGGGGCAAGCGTGGTGCCGAGGCTGGCCCACCGATACCGTTCTGGCTGCGTCCGGTCGAACGTGAGTCAGAACGGGAAGAGTGATGAACCTGACGGACCGCCAACGCAAGCTCCTCTTCGTGGGACTCGTGGTGGCACTCGCCGTCGTCGGCGTCTACCTGACGGTCGCCGCGCCTGACCGTGACTCGTCGGACAGCGCGACCTCTCGTACGACCCCGACAACGGCGGCGTCCTCCGGCCCGACGGGACCTGCTTCACCGCCGCCGGGCATCTCTGGAGCCGTCGCGCCGAGCGGCTTTGACATCTACCGTCTGCTGCCGTTCTCGCAGCGTGAGTTCACCACGGCAGCCGACCTGGCGCAGCGCTTCATCGCGGCTCAGGGCACATATCGTTTCGACGAGGACCCCAAGGTGTTCACGGCCCGCCTGGCAAGCCTGGTCACCGACCAGTTGCGAGGCGAGATCGAACGCGGTGCGGCCGCACCCGGGATTCTTGATGAACGCAGAGCGCAGCAAATCGTCGCGGAGGGCACCGCCACGCTCGACCGTGTCCGCGATATCGAGGACAACTCGATCATCTTCCTGGTCACCGGCAAACAGCAGGTCACCAAATCCGGGAAGAAGAGCACGGACAGTCAGCAATATGCGGTCACCGTTGCGAGAGATGGCGCCTCCCTGAAGGTCTACGCCTTCGAGCCCGCCGATGCCGGGCAAGCAGGTGACACGGGATGAACCGCCGCAACCTCCTCCTCGTTGGCGCCATCGGCGCTGTCTCGATGCTCTTCGTCGCACTGATGATCCTGCCTGTGCTGTTCGGCGCCAGCCAATTCATGTACGGAGGAGGCGGTGCGGGCAGCGGTGGCTGTGTCGACGTCTCGCAAGCAGGCGCCCAGCCGGCAGCCGCAGTCGACGCGCGTGCGATCCCGTCCAATTACCTGGCCCTCTACAAGAAGGCGGGCGCGGACTACCGCATCCCGTGGAACGTCCTGGCCGGTATCGGCAAGGTCGAGACCAGCCACGGCACGTCCAAGCTCCCTGGTGTCAGCAGCGGCGAGAACTACGCGGGCGCAGGCGGGCCCATGCAGTTCCTCGAGGCCACGTTCAAGGCCTTCGCAGTAGATGGCAACAAGGACACCAAGAAAAGCCGCTACGACCCTGAAGACGCCATCCCCTCAGCCGCCCGCTACCTGAAGCACAACGGCGCCCCAGAACGTATGCGCACGGCGCTCTTCATGTACAACCACTCCTGGGACTACGTGAACCTCGTCCTCGACTGGGCCAAGAAGTACGGCGGCGGCGACTTCAAGGTCGTGCAGTCCAACGGCGTCGAGTGCCAGGACAACAACCTTCCCGCCAACGTCCAAGGCGTCGTGCAGCGCATCATCGCCTTCGCCATGGCACAGCGCGGCAAGCGCTACGTCTTCGGCGCGAACGGCCCCGACGCCTGGGACTGCTCCAGCATTCTCGAAGCCGCCTACCGTCAGGTCGGCATCACGATCCCACCCGCCACCTGGGGCCAATGGCCGTTCGGCGTACGAGTGGTAAAGGGCACCGAGCAGCCCGGTGACCTGGTCTTCTTCAACTCGGGCCCTGGCACGTCGGCGGACCGTCCTGGCCACGTCGGCATGGTGATCGGCCCCAACAAGATGATCGTTGCCAGCTGCTCGACGTGCGTGCCCAACATCGGAGTGAAGCCCTACAAGCGCTCCGACTGGGTCGGCTCGACCCGTCCTTTGGCCCGCCCCGACATCAAGAAGAAGCTGGCCGAACTCCAAGCTCAGGCTGGTGGCCCCACCGGAGGCTGATAACGCTCGGGTGCCCGCTGCTGATACGTCTCCGTTGACTGCGCGACTCGCGGGATCTCGGTGGCGTGGGGTGTCCACGGGTCGAGGAACAGCTCATACCTGTCGTCGAGTTGGTCAAGGACGTCCTGTCCCGTGGTGGAGAACCAGGCCGTGTCGCCGAGGGACTCCGTGAAAGTGATCAGAGAGCTGAAGACCGCGATCGTCTCGGCGTGTGCGAGAAACCCTGGTTTGTCCCCCGCCTGGCAGTAGACGATCGACTGTCGGAAGGCGTCCACCAGATCCTCGGCATTGATCTGCTTGTCGAGGTATTGCGTGGCTGCGTTCACCAGGGCCGTGGCCCGCTTCCGGGGCTCATCGAGGTCCATGATGTGTCCGCCCGGCTCCAGAAAGAGCACCACGTCCTCGGGAAAGACCAGCGCCAGTTGCTCAACCGGCAGGTGTTGCCATTCGGCGCAGTCGGGTGGGAGCTCCGGCGGCAAGCTCTCCTCTGAGGTGAACGCAACGACGATGCGCCGATCGTCGGTGTGCAAGACCGGCACGGCACCGGTAGCCGCGGCCGGCACCCAGACGTGGGTGACCTCTTTAAGGGAAGACATGACAGGATAATCCCTATCCTCAGCCTCAGGAAATGTCGAGGCTCAGGTCTCGGTAAGTCGAACGCTTTGGAGGAGTTTCCACGAGAAAACGAACTCGTATGTTTGTGGTGATCCGTCCGGTGCTGAGCGGATGAGGGAGAAGGCTTCGAACGGGGGCCATACTTCCAGTTCCTGGAGGGGACCGAACAAGGTCTCGACCTCGTCCTGGGTGGCCATCCAGGCGCCGAGTTGAGCGGGGTTGCTTGCTTGGAGAGGTTCTTCTCCGGGTGCTCTCACGAATCGGCAACCTTCTAGGTAGCCTTCGGCGGTCCCCGAGACTTCGAACAAGAACTGAGGCCACATGGGGAGGGAGTATAGGTTGACGCGGGTCTCGCCGGGCTCGGTTTGCCGGATGGCTTTGTTGACGACCGGAGCCAAGATCTGGGAAATGGTATCGAAGACCGGTGCAAGTCGGTTGGTTCCAGGAACCACGATGTCGGTAAGTCGACTTATTTCTTCGAACTCAGTCTCCATCTCCTCCTCGCTGGAGCCCAGACTCAGGAGCGCGCGGTCGATCATCTCGCTCGGTGCGTCTGTCATCGTTCGCAGGAGATAGAGCTGATACTCCCTGACGCGCGGTCCTGTGACGGCTCCCATCAGTTCGTTCGCTCCTGATTAATCGATGAATTCAACTCTCAGATCCCCGCCTTCGTACCAGCGCCTGGTCTTGCGCACAGTCACTATGCCATCCCTCGACACGATGAACGTGTCGAGTACCTGCAATTGGGTGGGCACGACTGCGACGTCGCCGCTGGGGAGTCTGACTGTGGTCGCGTTGTTGAAGGCTCTTTTCGAAGCCGCGAGCAGAACCTCCACGGTCTGGCCTTGCGTGCCGCGAATCTCGCCAAGGCGTTCGAGTATCCGCATCTTGCGCGAACCTGGCGGTTGTTTGCGTGCGTCGGCTCCGATGACCTGCCCAGTCGCGTTGCCGCCATACCGATCTAGCATCTCCTGGAAGCTTTCGACTGAGTCGGCGATCTCACGGAGCTTCTGCGTGGTGTAGACGGTCTCTTTGGGGTGTGGGCTGGGGCGAGGTGGGCTCACGCCTTTGCCGACCAGCTTGACGTCCCCGGCGTCGCCGGTGGGTGGTGTTTTGGGCGGCTTGTTGGCGGCTGAGGGCGGGGGAGGTGGTGTTTGGGTGTTCTGTTTCCCGAGGGAGGTTGTTTTGCCCGCCTGGTCGGCTGCCTCGTCTAGCGCGCGGACGGCGGCACCGGTGTCGGCGGTCGGGGTCTTGGCTTTTCCGGTCTGGCGGAGAGCGGTGGAGAAGCGGCTGGCAGCGCCGCTGCCAGAGCCAGTGCCCAGGGTTAGGGCTCCGATGATGATGGACGGGACGGTCTGGCCGTACGCGCGAACCGGGTCACTTTTCCAGAGGTCCCAGTTGATCATTGCCTTGGCGAAGGCGACGGGGTGTTGGGCACCCTTGATTAGGCCTTTGAACTGGCCGATCGGGCCGCGTTGTATCCAGCTGCGGGGATTGGCCATCGCATAGACGGGTGCAGTGAATGGATTGGTGGCCAGCCCAGCCAGCCCGATGTCCTTGGTGCCTTCCCATAGGCCCGGCAGGTAGCGATGCGCATAGTCGTTCCAGGCCTTACTCAGGGGCCTGGAGTCGTCTTGGCCCAGGGCTTGGGCTAGGCCGCGGACAGTGCCGTAGGTGGCTTGGAGTAGTTGTTGCTGGTCGGACTTGAGGAGTTCGTCGCGGCGGCGGGTGATGTCGTGTTTCTGGCCGGCGACCCAACCTCCGGCGCGGGTGATGTTCTGGGCCGGAGAGGTGTTGAGGCCTAGGCCGCTGAGGATGTTGGACAGGATCTGACCCGTCTCCTGCCAGGCGCGCCCTGCTCGATCCAGCTCTTGCCCTAGGCGATGGAGTGCGCCGGGTGAGCCGCCTCGTACGTCACTGGAGCGGAGGCCTCCGCGAGGTGGGCCGGGGATGTATGGATCGCCGATGCGTGGTGGGCCGCCTTCGGCCTCGGCCGCGAGGTCCTTTACCGCGTCGAACGCGGCGTAGAAGTCTGAACGTGTGCCACGGTGACGTTCGGCGAGGCCGTCGAAGAGCCGTGCACCGGCAGGGCCGATCAGAGCACCTTCCAGGAGCACTGCGAACGCCTGTCTCAGGGCGGGACCGTGCTCTTCGGCCAGTTGCTTGACCCGTTGCAACTGCGCCGCCGCCTGTTCCGCCCGGCTCACCGGCCCGCCCCTGGCTCCCGGCAGCGCCGCATGGCGACCATTTTCTGTGCGTCCCTTCCGCCCGTACCGCCAGAGTTAGCGCACCAGACTCACAGCGTCAACGCCGCGCGTTCCCGGGACGCCGTATTGCAATACCCGACAGGGGCATAAACCCGATATTGGCGGTGTGACCCTTATCTGCTGTGGCCCTGGCTGTGGAGCACGCCGCAGGGATGGGAATCGTTCTAAGGTCGGCTGTGCAAGGCTGCCCCCAGATGAGCCCCCAGGAGACAGCGATGACGAACCCGTCCGACCCCGGACAGCCGCAGTACCCTCCGCCGCCCGGCCCGTACGGTCAGCCGGGACCGCGGGAGCCGCGGCCTGGGCAGGTTCCTGGTCCACGGCTACATGGGCCAGGAGAGCAGCCGCACCCTGGTCAAGAGGCGGCCCAGCGTGGGCCTGGCCAGGCGCCATGGGGTCCTGAGCCGGCTGCGGTCGAGGGCAAGGGACTTGTGGCGTCCCTGTTCGACTTCAACTTCAACTACCTAGTCACGCCGAAGCTCATCAAGGCTTCGTACGTGCTGTCCCTCCTGCTGATCACTCTGTCCGCCTTGATGGTGCTGGCCACCGGCATCTGGATCGCTCAGCTGAGGAATGGCTGGCTCCTCGGGTTGATCGTCATCTGTGCCTCACCCGTCATCTGGGTGTTCGAGGCCATCCTCGCGCGCATCTTCATGGAGGCGGTGGTGGTGCGGTTCAAGGGGGTTGAGCACCTCAGGGCGATCAAGGACAAGATCTAGGCGGCGGCGTTAGGCTCGCGGGGGCACGTGGACATATAGACGGGGCAGTGCAGGTGGCCGACTTCCAGGAGACACGGCGGGACCCGGGCGTGACGGGGCGGGATCCGGGGGTGCCGGGGCCGCGGCCAGGGGAGACTCGGCGGGATCAGCCGGGGCGGCCGGGTGGGCCGCTTATGCGTTTGCCGTCCGGCTTGGCGGAGCGCTTTGAGCTGGTCGCTGAGCTGCCGGTTCAGGGGGCGGAGTCGGATCTGCTGTTGGTGCGGGACGCCTTGGGGGCGGAGCACGTCGTCAAGGTCTTCCGGCGGGGCTACAACGCCGACCGGGAGGTATGGGCCAAGCTTCCCGGGCTGGAGTCGCCGAATGTTGTGCGGATTCTGGAGACCGGGCACGCGGACGGGCGGGATTATGAGGTCACCGCTTATGCCCCGGATGGGAATCTGCGGGGGTTGATGGCGGGGCCGCTGCCGGCGGAGGCGGTGACCAGGATCGTTGGCCAGCTCTCGGCGGGGCTTGCGGCGTTGCATGGGGTGGGGATCGTGCATCGCGATCTCAAGCCGGAGAACGTGCTCATAATGAGCGCCGATCCGTTGCGGGTGGCCATCACTGACTTCGGGCTGAGCAAGGTGCTTGACCAGAGCGTGGTGTTCGCTTCGTCGTCGCGGACGCTGGCTTATGCGGCGCCCGAGTCGTTGTCGGGGCAGGTGTCGCCGGCTCGCGACTGGTGGTCGCTGGGCATGATCGTGCGGGAGTTGCTTACCGGGCGGCCTCCGTTCCTGGGGTTGAGTGAGACGGCGGTCGTGGACCACCTGGCGACGCGGCCGGTGCCTGCGGATGAAGTGCCCGATCCCCGGTTTCGGTCGTTGTGCCAGGGACTGCTTACGCGGGATCCGCGCCGGAGGTGGACGGACGCCGAGGTCACCGAGTGGCTGAACGGGGGTGCGCCTGCGGTCGCTCACGAGCCGGCCCATCCAACGGCGCCGGAGGGGGTGGGGCTGCCGTTCAACGGGCAGCGCTATACGGAACGTGCGGAGCTGGCGCGGGCGCTTATTGACAAGTGGGATTATGCGGCGCTGTATTTCTTCGGGCGGGGCGAGGCAGGGGAGGCCTGGCGGACGCTTCGGGAGTGGCTGTCGGAGTTTGATGACAGCCGCATTGGGCTGATCGACGGTTATCTGACTACGGGTTTGGCGCCGGACGTGAAGCTGCTGCACTTGGTGCGGTGGCTCGATCCGACGCTGCCACCGCACTTTCTGGGGCGGCGTGTCACCTCGGGGGATTTGCCGGGACTGGCGGCCCTGGCGAACGACCCGGCGCATCCCGATCATCGAGCGGCGTGCCTTTTGGGGAGGGAGCTCTGGGACCAGCACCTTCTGCAGGTGCTGTCCGGGTTCGAGGGCGGCCGGGACCTCACGCGGATCGACGAACAGTGGCGTTCGCATGTCGCGTCCTGGAACCGCCTCGCCGGGTGGCTGCGCGAACACGAGTCGACACCGCCGCGGCTGGCCTCCAGGTTGCCCGACGCCGGGGAGCTCGCTGATGAGCGCGTCGCCGGGAAGGCCGCTGTTGTGGCGGACGATCCACCTGTTGTGCTGCTGACGCTGCTCGCCCTGGCCGCGCGGCCTGCCGAGACGCGGCGTTCGCTGGGTGAGGCGGCGGAACGGGCGCGCGCAGCAGTGCCCGAGCAGGTGCCGTGGTTCACCTGGCTGGTGGAGGGCGCAGGAGACGATCCGTTGCGTCTCCTGACGGTGGTGCGCGCGGCGCCCGAGGCGGTCGTGGACGCGGAGGCCCGTGTTCGGGGCCGCCATGCCGCCGAGCAAGAGGCGCAGGCGCTGCGGACACGCTGGGACGAGAAGGAACGCGCCCGGCTCGCAGGTCGCGGAGCCGCCGTGACTCGTGCCGTGGCGTGGTCGTTGCCGTTGCTCGCGTTCTGGCTCATAGGGAGCTGGATCGTCGGGGAGCTCTTCGGCGGCGACGATGGCGGTACGAAGTCTGTCGGCGGCGTTCAGCAAAGCTCGGTTGTGCCGTTCGTTGTGTTGGCGGTGCTGTCGTTCATCACCTGGGCGGTGCAATGCGGCAGCGAGGTGGCTTTGGCGCGCGCACAGGGCCGTGACTATCTGCCGTACGGGCCGTGGTCGTTGATGTCGCGGCTCCTCGGAGTGGGTGGACGCGGTCTCTCCAAGGCCTCGCAGACGCTGTCCGGTGCAGCGCAACGGACTGGGCGACGTGGCTGTGGGTTGTTGCTCCTCGCGGTCACAGTTCCCTTGCTGATCATTCTCCTTCTCTTGGCCGCGGTGACCCCGGTCGCGAGCCTGCTCTGGTTGATGCTCCTGATCGCCGCACCCGTGGCGCACGCGGTCGGCGCGGGGGTACGGCTGCACCGCTGGCGGCAGGCGCTCGAAGGGGAGAAGCAGAAGGCCCTTCAGGATGGTGTTGACCGCCGGTGAGCCGGTGAGCTGTGTGGCACGTTCGATGCGTACGACCTGTGACCAAGGAGGCGGCACGTGAGCAGCGGCGTCGAGGCCGATATCGCACTGGACGCGGCGGTCGTCCTCAGCCTGGGGATGAACCGAGTGCTGGGGCGCACCGCCGGTCTCGCGGGACGCGGCGCCGAGGCGCTTGCCGCCCTCGCCGCGGGCAAGGCGGAGGCGCGCGCTGCGGCGCTGGCCGAGATCGAGGCGTACGACCAGGCGTTGCGTGCCGTTCTTGAACGCAATGCGCGCATCTCCGCGCTCGCCAAGACGCGTGACCGGGTCGGGGCCGACGTGGATCTGCCCGCACCGCTGGCGCCGGACGAGCAGCAGCCTCTCGACGAGCTCACCGTCTGGTGTGCCGCCACCGACACGGCCCTCGACACCGCCGAGCACCAGATCTCCGAACACCTCGCTGCCGATGTGACCGCACAGCTCTTCGCCGTTCCCGCCGAAGGCCTCACGTCCGACACCTCCGCGTCGCCGGGGCCGGAACGGACCGACGCGGCGGCGTACGACCGAGGTCCGAAGGCGTACGACCGCGATTTGACGAAGATTCAGCAAACGCTTGAACGTGTGTTGGCGCGGCTGCTGCCGGATGCCACCGATGATGACCGGCGTACGGTCGCGGAGGCGGCCCAGCTGATCGCAGAGGCGCCCAGCGAGGCCGAGGCGGAGGGCATCCTCACGGAGGTACGGCTGCGCATCCAGGACGCCAACCGCCGTACGGAGGAGCACCGGGCCGCCGAACGCCGCCACGCCGCCGAGCGCGAGGCGGCCGAGCAGGCGGAGGCCGAACGCCGGTACGTGCTGGACTCCGTCACCTCGGCCTTCGAGGAGATGGGATACGAGGTGCAGACGGGCTTCGAGACGCTGACCGCCAAGGACGGCACGGTCGTTCTCACCAAGGGCACCTGGCCTGATCACAGCGTCAAGATGCGGATCGACGAGACGGGTGAAGCGGGCGCGGTGGCTGGCGGAGGCGCCAGCCTGGGTGGTGGTGTGCCCGGCAGCGGTGGCGTTCCGGGCGGCGGTGGTGAGGCTGGCGGTGGGGATCCTGGCAGCGGAGGTTCCCGGCAACGGCTGATCCGGGCTGCGATGCGGCGTGAACGGCCAGCTGAGAGTGAGGACGACCGGCGGCTGGACGCCGAACGCGAACGGGAGTGGTGCGAGGCGTTCGAGGCCGCCCGGGACAAGCTGGCCGAAGCCGGGATCAGGTCGAACGTGACATGGCGGATCGACCCGGGCGTCCAGGAACTGCCTGTCAGCGCCGGGGCACGGCAGACTAGGACGCGAGCCGAACAACGAGAACGCCGTCGGGAACGTGAGCGGAGTGAGTGATGACTGAATCCCCGACCCTCGGGGGGCGGTTGCCGGGCTGGCCGCCGTTCATCCGCGAACTGGACGCGACGTTGTCGGTGCACTCCCAGTACGTGTTGTCGGGCAACCTCTATGACAGCTTCCTGGCGCCTCCGCTGGAGCCCGGCGGGGCGGCCCGGCTGCTGCCGCTGCGTGACCTGCTGTGGGAGTCGCTGCGGTCCAGCGGGTTCTCCTGCATGATCGTGTACGACCCGGTGGACGGCCTGCAGGTGCTGCCCGACACCGACGACGAGATCGGCGACGAGGCCGCGAAGGCCGCCGAGCAGCTGCTCGGCAAGCTCAAGGCCGACGAGAAGCCGTCCCTGGAGGGCCTGACCAAGCACCTGGCGTCGGTGGCGCGCCCCGAGGAGAACGTCCGTGGCGCGTTCGTGATCGACTCGGCGTCCCGGATCGCCCGGACGCCCATCGACCTGGAGCCGGCCGAGCGCGACTTCTTCCGCATCTGCACGAAGCTGTCGCGGTCCGCCCGTCCCGTACGCGTCGTGGGCGCGCGTCCCAAACCGCTCTACAACCCGATCCTGTGGCTGGTGGAACGGCCCGGTGACCTCCCGCCCTGGATGACCGCCGACAACGAGAACATCCGCGAGATCACGATCCCCCGGCCGCACCTGGGGGACCGGCAGGAGACGGCCCGGCTGCTGGCACGTGCCTTCGGGGTCTCGGACGTGGGTGCCGACCAGGCCGCGGCCGAGGCGTGCGACGCGTTCGCCGAGCAGGCCGACGGGCTCACCCTGCAGTCGATGATCGAGGTGACCCGGCTCGCCAAGGAACGCAACGTCTCTTTGGGAGACCTTCCGGATGCGGTACGTACGTACAAGCTCGGTGTGCTCGACAACCCGTGGAGCCGCGGCCACCTGCGCCGCCGTGTCCTCGAAGGGGAGAAGCGCGTCCCGGAGCGGGTGATCGGCCAGCCGCAGGCCGTCACCAAGACGCTCGACATCCTGAAGCGTGCCGTTCTGGGTCTCTCCGGCGCCCAGGCCACCAAGTCCGGGAGCCGTCCCCGCGGCGTGCTGTTCTTCGCCGGGCCGACCGGCACCGGCAAGACCGAGCTGGCCAAGGCCATCACCGAGCTCGTCTTCGGGGACGAGTCGGCGTATCTGCGCTTCGACATGAGCGAGTTCTCCGGGGAGGGATCCGGGGACCGGCTGATCGGGTCGCCACCCGGGTACGTCGGCCACGAGGCGGGCGGCGAGCTCACCAACGCGGTCCGCGAGGACCCCTTCCGGGTGATCCTCTTCGACGAGATCGAGAAGGCTCATCCGCGGATCCTGGACAAGTTCCTGCAGATCCTGGAGGACGGCCGCCTCACCGACGGCCGCGGCAACACCGTGCACTTCTCCGAGTCGATCCTGATCTTCACGTCCAACCTCGGGATGTACACCCAGGCACGCGACATCACGGTCCGTCCCGACCCCGCACACCCCGCGCCCACCCGAGTGCAGAACATCACACCCGGCATGACGTACGACGAGGTCGAGGGACGGATCAAGGGCGCGGTGGCCGAGCACTTCACCGACGTGCTCAACCGGCCGGAACTGCTCAACCGCTTCGGCGACAACATCGTGGTGTTCAACTTCATCTCCGCCGCCGCCGCGGAAAAGATCTTCGATCTGCAGTTCGGCAACATCTGCAGGCGAGTCACTGAGGAGCACCGGCTCGTCCTGGCCGTGAAGGGTGATGCTCTGACCACGCTCCGCGAATGGTGCACCGGCGAGCTCGACAAGGGCGGCCGGGGCATCGGGATGGCCCTGGAGGCGTACTTCGTGAACCCGCTGGCCCGCGCCCTCTTCGACCGCGAACTGGTCCCCGACGAGAAGGTCACCGTCTCCGGAATCCACCGCGAGGGCAGCATCGTCAGCCTGGATCTCCAGTGACCACTCCACCCCCCGAAGTCCCCAGTGGGGGCGGGGAAGTGATGTTGCTCGCAAAGGCTCACTATCCGGTGACCACTCTCGGCCCCGGGATCCGGGCCGGGATCTGGATGCAGGGTTGTACGCTTCACTGCCCGGGATGCCTGTCCAGGGACACCTGGGAGGCGGACCCCGCCACGGCCGTGCCGGTCGAGGCGGTGCTGGGCTGGCTGGCCTCGCTGCCCGGCCCGGTGGACGGCGTGACGATCTCCGGCGGGGAACCGTTCCAGCAGCCGGCCGCCCTGGCGGCGCTGGTCACGGGAATCCGTACGTGGCGGGACGACCCAGCACGTGAGACGATTAGGTTGGACATTCTCGTCTACAGCGGATATGTCTACTCCCGGCTCTCGCGCGACCCGCAGGCACGCGAGATCCTGGAAATGTGTGACGCTGTCATAACGGGGCCGTACGTCGACCGGCTCAATCCCGGGGGGCGACACCCTGAGAGTGGCTCTCTACTCTGGAAGGGGTCGGCTAACCAGCGGATCGTGCCGCTGTCCTCTCTGGGACGCCGCCGGTACGGGGCGGTCGCCGACGGCGATAGGGAAAAGGAACACGCAGGACCCCGAGTTCAGGTGTCCGTGGACGAGGGGCCGGAGGGAAGGCGGGTGTACTACATCGGGATCCCGCGAAGGGGTGACATGGATCACCTCACATCGACGCTCGACCGCGCCGGGGTGCGCGCCGGGGATGTGTCATGGCGACCTTGAACTGTCCTGTCTGTGATGAGCCGTTCCAGCCTGGCGATCTGGTCTGCTTGAGCTGCGGAGCCAATCTGGCCCGCGCCGGTGGCGGCCGCCGCCCGGGTGGGTACGAAAACCAGCCACCAGGACCTCCCATGCCTCAGTCTCCGCCGCCCTACGGGGGGCCGCAGCCTCCGCAGCAGCAGCAGTACGGGCAGGGTTACCAGCAGGAACCCCAGCAGCAAGGGGGCTACCAGCAGGAGCCCTACCAGCAGGCGCCGCCTCAGCAGCCGTACCAGCAGCAGCCGCCGGACCCGTATCAGCAGGCTCCTCAGCAGCAGGCCCCGTCGATGCCGGACCCGTACCAGCAGCAGGCGCCGCAGCAACAGGCTCCGCCGCCCCAGGACCCCTGGGGCGCGCCGCAGCATGATCAGCAGCAGCACCAGCAGCCCGCGCACCAGCAGCCCCCGCAGGACCAATGGGGTGCGCCGATGCCGCAGGCCCCCCAGCAGCAGGCCCCGCCGCAGCAGCAGGCGCCGGATCCGTACCAGCCGGACCAATACCAGCCGGACCAATACCAGCCGGAGCAGTACCAGCCCGACCAATACCAGCAGGCGCCCCAGCAGCAGGCCCCGCCACAGCAGCAGGCGCCGCACCACCACCCGGGCGGTCACACGCCTCCGGCACCACCGCAGCAGCAGCAGGAGTGGGGCGCGCCCCCGCCGCCGGTGCAGGGTGGCTGGGGTGCACCGCCGGCGCCGGACCAGCAGCACCAGCCGCCCATGCCGGGCGACCACGCGTTCCCGCCGCCTCCGCAGCAGCACATGCCGCCGCCGCCCGGACGTGAGCAGACCCTGCTCCCGCCCGAGCAGATAGGTCAGCCCCCGCGGCCGGGAGCCGACAACACGGCGTTCATGTGCCCCTACTGCGAGGCGGTGCTGAGCAACCCGGGTGCCTCACAGTGCGACTCGTGCCTGCGGCCTCTTCCGGCGCAGGGTACGCCCGTTCTGCGCGTGCACTTCCCGACCGGGGAGCTGAAGGTCTCGGTCGGGCAGCACCTCGTGCTCGGCCGCGACGCAGGCCAGTCGCCGGTGGCAGCGACGTTCACGCAGTACGACAACGTGTCACGGCGCCACTCCACCGTCTGGCTCGACCCGTCAGGGACCGCCTGGGTACGGGACGAGGGTTCCACCAACGGCACGTTCGTCAACGGTGAACGCCTTCCGCGCGGCGTCGAGGCCCCCCTCCGCGACGGCGACCAGCTCCGCCTGGCCGCCGACGTGACAGGCACCGTCCAGCTCAACTAGACGGCACAGCCGGCTAGCGCAAGGGCGGTCTCCCACCGGGGAGGCCGCCCTTTCAGCGTCCCGGCCGTCGGCTGACAGCCCTTCCAGGGGCCCGGCCGTCGGCTGGCCGCCCTTCCACGCTTCGGCCGCCGGCCGCGGCCTGTCGGCAGCTCTCACCCAGCTGACATTGGACTTGTGGGACGTTGTGGTTCCGTGATCATCCGGGGGCCAACCCCGTGGTCGGGGTGGGCGTCTTGTGTGCATGCGCCTCAACCGTGATGCGCATGCACTACTCCCCCGGGGAAGAACCTTCATGCGCAGAACTTTCAGCACACTCGGCGCCGCCACGCTGGCTGCTTCGCTGGTCGCGCCCGCCACCGCCCACGCGGCCGCTGAGCCGGCGGCCAGCAAGATCGTGGACTTCAAGGTCTCCACGACCAAGGACGCGTGGCTGACCGTGTCAGGACGGCTGACGGCCGTCGACGGCAGCACGGTCAGCGCGGGCAAGGACCTCATCATCGAGAACGCGCCAGCCATTAAGCCCAACAAGTGGTACCGCATGCCGCTGTCCAAGAAGGCGAAGCCGATCAAGCTCAAGACCCGCGAGGGCGGCGCCTTCTCCGGCAGGTACTACGCGGGTTTCGCGCACGGCTGGTACCGGATCAGGTTCGCCGGCGGCCCGGTCCTCAAGCCCACGGTGAGCCCCGTGGTCCGCGACACCCGGATCAACGCCCTGGCCAAGAAGTGGAAGGTGACGCCGCGCAAGCTCCGCAAGGGCGGGTACGTCACGTTCAGCGGTGTGCTCACGCACGACCCGAAGAACAAGTACGTGCCGTTCGGCGGGCAGCGGGTCTACATCGTGGGCCGCATCAAGGGCCAGAAGAAGTGGTATTGGTACGCCCGCCCGAAGACCAACTCCAAGGGCTCCTTCAAGGCCCGTTTCAGGGTCTCCAAGGACACCTATTTCCAGTGGTGGTACGAGGGCAACGCGACGCACTACTACGACTTCCCGCTGAAGTCGACGTTCGTCGACGTCCGCTGACCTGAGGCCGGTAGCTGACCTGAGCCCGGAAAGCCGGCCCAGCCCGGAAAGCCTGGCCTGAGCCTGGAAAGCCTGGCCTGAGCCTGGAAAAGGAGAACGGGGGTCGTCCCTTGGTGGGACGGCCCCCGTTCCCTTGGCGCTCGGTCGGCCGGTAACGCTCGGTCCGCCGCGGTCGGTCGCAGCGTTCGGTCCGCCGTAACGCGGGTTCGAGTACCCCGCGGGGCTTCGAAACACCCCTGGAGGGTGTGCCTAAGAGTATGCGGTCAGCTGGACCGCTTGGCACGGGCGCGGGTGCGCTCGCGGTCCTTGGCGTCCAGGACGACCTTGCGCAGCCGGACGGCGCCCGGGGTGACCTCGACGCATTCGTCCTCGCGGCAGAACTCGAGGGCCTCTTCGAGGGAGAGGATCTTCGGCGGGGTGAGCCGTTCGAGTTCGTCACCGGTGGACGAACGCATGTTGGTGAGCTTCTTCTCCTTGGTGATGTTGACGTCCATGTCGTCGGAACGCGAGTTCTCGCCGACGATCATGCCTTGGTACACCTCGGTGGTCGGGCCCACGAAGAAGGTGCCGCGCTCCTGCAGGTTGGTGATGGCGTACGCGGTCGCGGGGCCGGTGCGGTCGGCCACGAGGGAGCCTGACGGGCGGGTGCGCAGCTCGCCGAACCAGGGCTCGTACGACTCGAACACGTGGTGCGCCATGCCGGTGCCGCGGGTCTCGGTCATGAACTCGGTACGGAAACCGATCAGGGCGCGCGCCGGGACCAGGAACTCCAGCCGGATCCAGCCGGTGCCGTGGTTGATCATGTGCTCCATGCGGCCCTTGCGGACCGCCATGAGCTGGGTGACTGCGCCCAGGTGCTCCTCGGGGACGTCGATGGTGAGCCGCTCGACCGGCTCGTGCTTCTTGCCGTCGATCTCCTTGGCGACCACCTGGGGCTTGCCGACGGTGAGCTCGTAGGACTCGCGGCGCATGTTCTCGACGAGGATGGCCAGCGCGAGCTCGCCGCGGCCCTGGACCTCCCAGGTGTCGGGACGCTCGGTCGCGAGGACGCGGATGGAGACGTTGCCGACCAGTTCGCGCTCGATGCGGTCCTTGACCATGCGGGCGGTGACCTTGGTGCCCTTCTCCCGGCCGGCCATCGGGCTGGTGTTGATGCCGATGGTCATGGAGATGGCGGGCTCGTCCACCGTGATCAGCGGCAGCGGGCGCGGGTCGTCGGGGTCGGCGATGGTGTCGCCGATCATGATCTCCGGAATGCCGGCGATCGCGATGATGTCGCCGGGGCCGGCCTCGTCGGCGGGCTTGCGCTCCAGCGCGTCCGTCATCAGCAGCTCGGTGATCTTGACCCGCTCGATGCTGCCGTCATGGCGGCACCAGGCGACCTGCTGGCCCTTCTTGATCGTGCCCGCGTACATGCGGCAGAGCGCGATCCGGCCGAGGTAGCTGGAGGCGTCGAGGTTGGTGACGTGCGCCTGGAGCGGGGCGTCCGGGTCGAACGAGGGCGCCGGGATCGTGTTCGTGATGACCTCGAACAGCGGCTCCAGGTCCTCGCTGTCGGGCAGCTCGCCGTTGCCGGGCTTGTTGAGCGAGGCGCGCCCGGCGCGGCCGGAGGCGAAGACGATCGGGAACTCGATCTGCTCCTCTTCGGCGTCGAGGTCGATGAACAGCTCGTACGTCTCGTCCACGACCTCGTCGATGCGCGCGTCGGGCCGGTCGGTCTTGTTGACGACCAGGATGACCGGCAGCTTGGCCTCCAGGGCCTTGCGCAGCACGAACCGGGTCTGGGGGAGGGGACCCTCGCTGGCGTCCACCAGCAGGACGACGCCGTCGACCATGGACAGGCCGCGCTCGACCTCGCCGCCGAAGTCCGCGTGGCCTGGGGTGTCGATGATGTTGATCGTCATCCCGTTGTGCCGGACCGCGGTGTTCTTGGCGAGGATGGTGATGCCCTTCTCACGCTCCAGGTCGTTGGAGTCCATGACGCGGTCATCGACGGCCTGGTTTTCGCGGAAGGCGCCGGACTGCCAGAGCATGGCGTCGACCAGGGTGGTCTTGCCGTGGTCGACATGGGCGACGATCGCGACGTTACGCAGGTCATCGCGCGTGGAGAAGGGCATGCGAACTCGCTTGGGTGAAGGAGTGGAGGTCGCCGCAGACGTGCGGCCATACCGATTCTACTTGCCGCGCCAACCAGTACCGGCCGGTCGCCGCACAACCGACGTATCTTACGCCCTGATTGGCGCCCTTTGTGACATTTGCCCGGCGTGGCCGCTGCGGTCGCCATCGCGTTCTTCGCCAGGTGGCTGTACGTCGTTCACCCGAACGACGCGTGCGAGGTGAGCGGAGAGTGACCATCCCTGACCACGGAAGATGTGGCGAAAGTCTCGCTGCTGCCCCACTCACCACAGTTGTCCCGTTTGGCGTACTTTGCCATTTCTTTGTACGCTCCTGCGGATCCGGCTGCTCGACGCCCTGTCGAGGGCGGCGGCCGGACCGCCGAGTCCCCCCACGTGGGGGAGCCGGGGACCCACATCCCCCCGGGGCGAATCCGCGTTCACGTGACGCGGTAGGGCGACTCCTGGCCCGAGCCCGTCAGCTAACCCGGTAGGCGGACGAGGAGAGGAGAACACCGGCTTGGCACCGGACCCCCAGCGGCGCCGTTTCGTCGTGCCCATCGCCGCCACGGCCTCCGCGGCCGCGGTGATCGCGATCGGCGCCACCATCGCCCCCGCACAGGCCGCGCCGTCCACCCTTGGACGCACCGCCGCCGTCGCTCCCACCCCCGGCACGACCGGGAAGCCCACCGAACGCGAGCTGCGCAAGCAGCTCGACGCCCTCAACACCGAGGCCGAGAAGCTGACCGAGCAGTACAACAAGGCTCGGGTCGAGCTCGGCAAGGCCAAGAACGCCCTGCGCGACGTCACCCGGCAGGCCGCCGTCCTGACGGCCCAGGCCGCCCCCGCCCGCGACCAGCTCACCCGCCTCGCCGCCAGCAACTACATGACCGGCGGCCCCGACTTGATGGCCGCCTCCGGCAACACCACCGAAGGGCTGGCGAGCTCGGCGTATCTGGTCCAGAACCAGGCCTCCGTCGTGAACGCGCTGCAGGCGCGGATCGACCAGGCCACCAAGGCCCAGCAGGACGCTCAGGCCAAGAACACGGCCGCCCAGCAAGCCGCCACCCAGGCCGAGAAGGCCAGGTCGGCCGCCAAGGCCAAGGTGGGCGAGGTCACCAAGCAGCTCGACAAGCTGACGACCACCAAGGTCAAGGACCCCAAGTCCGGCTTCACCGCCGTCATCAAGGGCAACGACCTGCCCTCCAAGATGACCCGCAAGGCCGTCACCAAGCTTGGCAGCCCGTACGTGTGGGCGGCTGCGGGCCCGAACAGCTTCGACTGCTCAGGCCTGGTCGTCTGGGCGTATGCGAAGGTCGGCAAGTCCGGTCTTCCGCACTACACCGGCGACCTCTTCCAGCTCGGCAGCAAGGTCGACAAGGGCGACCTGCGCGCCGGGGACCTGGTCTACTTCGGCAGCGGTCTCCACCACATGGGCATCTATGTAGGCAGCGGCCACTACCTCCACGCCCCGCAGACAGGCGACGTAGTCAAAATCTCCAAGCTCTCCGAGCGTTCCGACTACGCCGGAGCCAACCGCATCTCCTGACCCGCAGCAGTTCCAGTCGTGATGTCTGAACGTGAGAGCGGCCGCGGAGTGAGGACTCTGCGGCCGCTTGTGGCGTTAGATCAGCGCAGGTAAGAAGCGTTAGATCAGCGCAGGTAAGAAGCGATGGCCTCGACTACGGGGAGGTCGCCGGGCAGCCACTCGACCTCGTAGAGCTCGTTGCGGCTCAGCCAGCGCAGCGCGAGATGCTCCAGCGCTTGCGGCTCGCCCTCCACGAGATCGGCCGTCCAGACCCTCAAGACGCTCTCCGCACCGAGCGGCCAGTCGCCGCCGATGCGCCCACCCAGCGCGACCTTGACGTCCAGCTCCTCGTGGCACTCCCGGACCAGCGCGTCCTCATCGGATTCACCCGGGTCGACCTTGCCGCCGGGGAACTCCCAGCCACCCGCCAGCTCGGCGGGTTCGGCCCGCTGGGCGGCGAGCAGGCGGCCGTCCCGGATGATCGCGGCACCTACGACAACATTGATGGTCATCACCTCTCCGGCCAATCATCCCTCTCTTCCTCGGACGGGATGGAGTGGAAGGAGTGAAGTGTGAGCCAATTCAGGCCCCGGACGCCGCGACGGCCTGGGTGGCCCGCTCGACGATCTGCTCCAGATGGCCGCCGTGCGCGCCGCGCCAGTAGACCTGGCCGCAGTCGGCGCAGCGCCCGTACACGTCGTAGCTGCGCAGCGTGCCCGCCTGGACCTGGGCTTCGATCTCCGCCTTGCCGACGGTGACGAGCACGCCGTTGCAGGCGGTGCAGCGCGTCCAGGGCCGCAGCGCGGGTGCGAACCGGTCGAGCACGTCGCCGAGCTGGTCGTCCGGCCGCGACCCGCGCACGTACGCGCCGAGCCACAACGCACGGCGCCGCAGCAGCCCGCGGTCCTGGGTCAGCAGGACGCGCCGCTCCTCGTTCGCCTGAACGACCAGCGCGGGGTCGTCCATGTCGTTGTGGTACGCGGTGTCCAGGCCGAGCAGCCGCAGCCGGCGGGCCAGCGTGCCCAGGTGCACGTCGAGGAGGAAACGCGGCGCGTGCTGTCCCGGCTCCAGCGGCACCGGCTGCGGCCTGGGCATGGGCGCCACCTGCACCACGTCGCCCGCGGCAGGCCGGTGCGACGGCTCGGCAGCGGTGCCGCCGATCGTGATGGGCCCGGCTTCGGGCAACGGAACGCCGAGTGCCTCGACGAGGTGACCGATCGTCGACGTTCCGTCGTAGGCGATCCGCTGCCGTGCGCGCCGCCGCGACGCGGGGAGGAACGGCATCAGCTCTTCGGAGATCTCGAACTGTACGGCTGGTTGATTGTCGTCCAGGTCGTCCACGTCGCCAGCATGCCACGCGGCCGCCCTCCGTCACCTCCGAGTTATCGGCCCACGGCTATTGGCCAACCGCCGTTCGGCCCACGGCTATCGGTTCACGGCTATTGGTTCACGCGGGCGGCGGACTCGGCGATGCCGGCCAGCACGGCGGGAACGTCGTGATGGACGAGGCGGCCGGCGCGCTTGACGACCCGGCCGCCGACCAGCACCGTGTCGACGCTGCTGGTGTCGGCGGACAGGACCACGGCCGCGATCGGGTCGTGTGCCGAGGCCATCCCGAGGGTGTCGGTCCGGAGCATGATGAGGTCGGCCTGCTTGCCCGGGCGGAGCGAGCCGGTGATGTCGGCCAGGCCCAGCGCCTCGGCGCCCTCGATGGTCGCCATGCGCAGCACGTCCCGTGTCGTGAAGCCCATGCCCGCCTCGTCCGGCCGGACGCGTTCGAACATGTACGCGGCGCGCATCAGGCTGAACATGTCGCCGGGCCCGGTCGTCACCGTGTCCCCGCTCAGCGAGGTGGGGAGTCCCGCGGCGCGGGCGCGGCCGGTGGGCGGGTAGCCGATGTTCAGCATCGTCTCGCTGGTCGGGGTGATCGAGACGCTGCCGCCGTTCGCCGCGATCCGTTTGAACGCGTCGTCGGTGTAGAAGTTGGCGTGGACGTAGGTCGCCGTGTGGCTGAGGAGCCCCTCGCCTTCGAGCAGGGCCAGGCCCTGCTCGGCGCTTTCGGTGCCGTGGCCGCCCATGTGCGCGGTGACCGGCAGATCGAGTTCGCGGGCGAGCCGCCACTCGGCGACGCCTCGTTCGGCGCTGATCTCCGGGCCGAACGCGGCGAGCGCCATGGAACGCGGGTCGCCGGCGAAGTGCTCGCGGAGGACACGGCGGGTCTCGGCGGCCATCGCGTCGAGGTCGCGCCCCCCTCCGTATGCGTAACCGAAGACCGAGCGGATGCCGGACGCCTTGAGCGCCTCGATGTTGGCGTCGGTGTGCGCAGGCGTGAGCTGGATGTGCGACCAGTCGAGCAGCGTCGTGATCCCGGTGTCCAGGCATTCGAGGGCGCCGCCGAGCACGCCCGCGTAGACGTCGCGCGCCTCGTAGCGCGGGGCGATGCCGTAGAGGATCCGCTCCAGATACACCGGAAGGGTGCTGTCCGGCAGGATCGCGCGGAGTCCGGCCTGCCAGGTGTGACGGTGGGTGTCGATGAACCCCGGCAGTACGTACGTGCCGCTCGCGTCGATCACCTCGGTGCCGGCCTCGCCGGGCAGGTCCGGGGCCACGGCGGCGATCAGCCCGTCCTCGATGAGGACATCGGAGACGCCGAGAACGGTGGGGGACGGGTCGGTGTCGATGACGACGCCGCCCTTGAGGAGGATGGATGTCATAGTGAAAACCTTAAGAAGAAGCTTTCTAAAAAGCAACCTATCTGCCGAGTATCCTCGGGGACGTGCAGGAAGCCGAGAACAAGGACGTCGTCGACGCGCTGGTGCCCAAGTGGAAAGAGGACGGGCTGTCGTCTGCGGCGATCGCCAACCTCGAACTCACCAAACGGGCGGCATGGCTCAGCAACCTGCTCGAACAGGCGATGCGCGCCGAACTGGCCGAGCTCCGCCTGACCTACGCCGAGTTCGACGTGCTCGTCGCGCTGCGCCGCGCGGGCGACCCGTACCGCCTCAAGCCCACCGAACTGACCCGCGCGCTCTTCCTGACGTCGGGAGGCACGAGCAACGTGCTGCAGCGGCTCACCAAGGAGGGCTACGTCGAACGTGACGCGGACCCCGACGACGCCCGCAGTCGATGGGTGCGGCTGACCCCTGAGGGCCTGAGCGCGGCTGAGGCGGGCCTCAAGGTCACCGGCCGAGCTCACCGGGAGGTGATGGCGGGTGTCCCCGAGGAGACGATGCGGCAGGCCGCCGACGCCCTCCGCGAGGTGCTCCTCATCGTCGGCCGCCGCCGCGTCCGCTGACCGCGCCGACGTTCCGACCGCGCGGACCGTTCCGACCGTGTGGACCGCGCCGACCGTGCCGAAATCCAGGTAGCAAGATCATCAATATCTGCTGAATTGTTCCGGCCTGTCTTGACCTGAGGGCGGTCCGGCGGCACAGGATCGACACATGGTCACCCCCCGCCCACGCAAACCTGTCCGCTCAAGGCTCCTCGTCCCCCTGCTCGCCGCAGGGCTCGCCGCCGGGCTCTCCGGCACGGTGGTGGAAACGGCGTCTGCCTCCGGGCTCCCCGCCACCGCCGTGGAGGCGGCGTCCGCCGGCAGGCTCTCTGCCGCCGCCCTCGCCCCGGCATCCGCCGCCGCGATCGAGCCGATCTGCGAATCGCGGCTCCCGAAGGAAGCCGGCGACACCATCCGCCTGATCGACAAGGGCGGTCCGTACCCCTACCCGAAGGACGGCACGGTCTTCCAGAACCGCGAAGGCCTGCTGCCCCAGAAGCCGCGCGGCTTCTACCGCGAGTACACCGTGAAGACCCCCGGCTCGGAGACGCGCGGCGCCCGCCGGATCGTCACGTCCGGCAGCGAGGGCCACAACGGCATGTACTACACGGCCAACCACTACCGAAGCTTCTTCGACATCGATTTCACCTGTTAGGGAACCAGCACCCGCCAAACCTCGTCCAAGCCGCGTGTCAATGCGGACGCGGCGAACCATCATCGCCGGGGCCCTCGCCGTCTTCATGGCGGCGGGGGTCCTCGCGCTCGGCCACCTACGCCTGTGGTGGGCACCCGACCCGCCTCGCGACCCTGACTCGCTCGTGCTGCGTGTGCAGTTCGTGGGAGGCATGGGTCCCGTGAACGCACGCCCGGTCCCGGACCTGTCCCTGTACGGCGACGGCCGGCTCATCATCACGTCACTCGACCTGGACCAGGCTCCCGCGCGCGAGCTGGTCAGGGACATGCGCGTCACCGATCGGGCCTACCGCGAGATCTATCGCGACGCCCGGCTGGCCGGTCTCGCCGACGCCCGCGCCATCAAGAGCGACGTGCAGATCCTCGACGGCGGCCTGACAAAGATCACGCTCCTGGCCAAGGGCCGGCACCACGTGACGACTCTGCACACTGGAGCCGACGGCCTGCGGGTCTGGTTGATCAACCAGCTCCTGGAACGCCTGGCCGTCGGCAAGACCAAGGGCGAGCCACCCCGCAGTGATCTGGTAGGCCCTTCCCGCCCGTACGAGCCCACCCGCGTCGCCCTCCTGCCACGCGAGGTGTCCACGAAGAACACGGACTCCAGCCCGCCGATCCGCCCCTGGCCGCTGCAGCCCCTGTCGTCCGGCGGCTGCACCCTTCACACAAACGCCGAGGCCGCGACTGTCGCCCAGCTCTTCGAGTCCGCCTCACCCAACACCCACTGGGTCAGCCAAGGGCGCCAGTACGGTGTCACGGCACGGCCCCTGCTCCCCGACGAAACCAGCTGCGAGGCCCTCTCGCGCTGACCGTCGTCGCGGGACCAGCGGGACCAGCGGGACTACTTGCAGAGGTTCTGACCGGGCTTCACGCCGCCCTGGATCTTGTTGAGGGCGGCCGGGTCGGGGGCCAGACGGACTCCCTGCTCGCCGATGACGAGCCGTACGCCCCCCGCCGGGGCCTTGCCGTCGGCGGTCAGCTCCGCGTTGGGCACCACGCGGGCCAGCGCCGTGGCCTGGCCCTCAGCGGCGGGCGCGTAAGCGATGTGGCTGGTGGCGCTCTTGGAGCCCTTCTCGACCTTCTTGACGACGTCGAAGCCGCGCTTGCCGAGCTGCTTGACGATGCGGTCGATGAGCTCCCGCTTGCCGCCCGCGTCGACGACCGTCACCTTGACCTTGCCCGGAGCGACGGCCTGCTCGGGCTTGGCGGACTTCTGCGGCGGAGCGGCGGGCAGATCGTTGTCATGCCGGATCGCCTCGAACATGGGCTTGGCGAGGTCCATGTCCCACTGAACGCGGTTGGGGTCCGGGGCATAGTCCTTCACCGGAACGGTGACGAACCTCACCTGCCCGGCACTCATGCCCTTCAGGCCCTCAGCGAGCTTCCTCATCGTGGACAGGTCGAGCTCGTCGTCGGTGGTCACCGACTTGGTCACGGCCTTGAGGAACTTGTAGGTCTTGGCGGGGTCGGTGAGCACCTCGCTGCTGGTGGCCTTGTCGACGACCGACGCCATGAACTTCTGCTGGCGTTCGATGCGGCCCAGGTCACCCCCGTCGCCCAGCGAGTACCGGGCGCGGACGTAGCCGAGGGCCTGCTCGCCCTTGACGGTCTGCTTTCCGGCCTTGAGGGAGAGCTCCGCGCGCGGGTCGTTCACCGGCTTGTCGACGCAGATCTCCACGCCGTCGAGTGCGTCCACCATGCGCTTGAAGCCGGAGAAGTCCACCTGGACGAAGTGGTCGATGTGGATGCCGGTCAGCGATTCAAGGGTCTTCCAGGTGCACGTCGGGCCCGCGAAGGCGAACGCGGCGTTCAGCATCCCGAACTGCGCCGGGACCGTGCCGCCCTTCTCCTTCTTGCAGTCGGGGATCTTCACCATCGAGTCGCGGGGGAAGCTGATCCCCATGGCCTGGTCCCGGTTCGGCGAGAGGTGAAGCAGGACGGCGGTGTCCGAGCGGGCGCCGAGCATCCCCGCCCCGTAGCGGGAGTTGTCGCCCTCCCGCGTGTCGGAGCCGAGCAGCAGGATGTTGAGGGACTTGTTGAGCTTCTGGGGGCGGTTCGTGCCGAGCTGGTCCTTGACGCTCTTCTGGTCGATGTCGCCCTTGAGGTCGTAGTAGAGCCCTGCCGCGCCCGCTCCGGCGGCCAGGACCACGACCGCGGCGCCGATCGCCGTGCCGCGCAGGATCTTCTGCTTGCGGGTCCACGGCTTGCGGCCGGGTCGCTCGGGAGCGGTCTCCACGGGTGCGCTGTGGGCGGCGGTGTCCCCCGTGAGGTCTTCGCTGCGGGGGTCTTTGTCGCTCATCCGGTTCCGTCTCGGGCAGGCCCCACGGGGCGAAGTTTGCAGTGGTAGGCGGGGTTTGCCAGTTTATGCAGCGCTATGTGGCGCCTAGCGGCGGCAGGTCGGCGTGGCGGGGCCTCTGATGTTGGATGCGCGAACCACCCGATGTGTTGACATGTCCGGCGGAAAATTTGGACCGATCCGTCCCGTTGCACCTGCGAAGCGACGGCCGTGATGGCGATGATCGGCAGAGGGGCGGTAGTTAGGGTGCCCTTATCTGCGCCTGGACCTGCTTTCGCCATGCCATATCGTGCTCGTCTCGATTCCGCACGGCCATAACCGCTGCGTAGCCATGACTCGGACGATGGGACCGTCCAAACTCTGTGGTCAGGGTCACATGAGGGCCTGGCTGTTATGTATGTCACAGTGCCAGGCTGGTGGCGTAGGGTCGCTTCGCTAGAAGCGCACACGAGGCGTCACCGTCTGCTTCGACGCCTGTCTCACCAGCTTGCCGCGGCCGGAGCGCGACGGCCGCGACGGCCGCGACCGGGCGACCGGATCGGCTTCCCCGGCCGTGGCGGAGTTGTCAGGTGACGATCGGCGGCATGCAGCGGCATGGCGGCATGCGTGCGCCCGACCGTGGTACGGGGACCCGATGACCCGAGCTCAGGAGAGCGATCGATGAGCACTGTGGAGGCGCCCGGCAAGGAGCGCGCCCAGATCAAGGAACGTACGCTCCGCAAGGACAACTGGCGCATCTATCCGATCACCACAGTTGTGATCTTCACTGCGTGGGTTGTGTACGCGACCATCCGGGCGTTCTGGGGGGCCGCCTTCTACGTCCCGGAGTATCACTACCTCACGCCGTTCTACTCGCCGTGTGTGAACGAGATCTGTAACAACGTCACGGTCAACGGCCACACCGGGGACGCGGCGGAGTTCGGCACGTTCCTGCCGGCCGCGACCAGGGGCTGGATCCCGTTCGCGGCTCTGTCGCTGCCGTTCCTGCTGCTGTTCCGGCTGACGTGCTACTACTACCGCAAGGCCTACTACCGCTCGTACTGGGCCTCGCCGCCCGCGTGCGGGGTGGCCGAGCCGCACAAGAAGTACAGCGGCGAACGCCGTTTCCCGCTGATCGGCCAGAACCTGCACCGCTACTTCTGGATCGCCGCGTTCGCCATCTCGCTCATCAACACCTATGACGCGATCCTGGCGTTCCACGGCAAGGACGGCGGCTTCGGCATCGGCCTCGGCACGATCATCCTGTGGGCGAACGTCATCCTGCTGTGGATCTACACACTGTCCTGCCACTCCTGCCGCCACGTCGTCGGAGGGCGGCTGAAGAACTTCTCCAAGCACCCCGTCCGATACTGGATGTGGGGCCAGGTCTCCAAGCTCAACCAGCAGCACGGCCGGTACGCGTTGATCACGCTCGGCTCGCTGGTCGTCGCCGACCTCTATGTCGCCTTGGTGGCCAGCGAGACGATCTCCGACCTGCGAATCTTCAACTAAGGAAGCCGGCTGATGACTGAGATCGAGAGGCACTCGTACGACGTCGTCGTCATCGGCGCGGGCGGCGCCGGGCTGCGCGCCGCCATCGAGGCCCGCCTCCAGGGCAAGAAGACGGCGATCATCTCCAAGTCGCTGTTCGGCAAGGCCCACACCGTGATGGCCGAGGGCGGCGCCGCCGCGGCGATGGGGAACGCCAACCCCAACGACAACTGGCAGGTCCACTTCCGCGACACCATGCGCGGGGGCAAGTTCCTCAACAACTGGCGCATGGCCGAGCTCCATGCCAAGGAGGCCCCCGACCGGGTCTGGGAGCTCGAGCACTGGGGCGCGCTGTTCGACCGTACGAAGGACGGCAAGATCAGCCAGCGCAACTTCGGCGGGCACGAGTACCCGCGGCTGGCGCACGTCGGCGACCGGACCGGCCTGGAGCTGATCCGCACCGCCCAGCAGAAGATCGTCGCCCTCCAGCAGGAGGACCACAAGGAGTTCGGCGACTACGACGCCCGCCTCAAGGTGTGGGCCGAGACGACGGTCACCCGCCTCCTCCTCGACGGCGACCGGATCGCCGGCGTGTTCGCCTACGTCCGCGAGACCGGCAAGTTCGTGGTCTTCGAGGCCCCGGCGGTCGTGCTGGCCACCGGCGGCATCGGCAAGGCGTTCAAGGTCACGTCCAACTCCTGGGAGTACACCGGGGACGGCCACGCGCTCGCGCTGCTCGCCGGCGGCACGCTGCTCAACATGGAGTTCGTGCAGTTCCACCCGACCGGCATGGTCTGGCCGCCGTCGGTGAAGGGCATCCTGGTCACCGAGTCGGTACGCGGTGACCGCGGCATCCTCAAGAACTCCGACGACAAGCGGTTCATGTTCGAATACATCCCCGAGGTGTTCAAGGACAAGTACGCCACCACCCCGGACGAGGCCGACCGCTGGTACGACGACCCGGAGAACAACCGGCGCCCGCCGGAGCTGTTGCCGCGCGACGAGGTCGCCCGCGCCATCAACTCCGAGGTCAAGGAGGGTCGCGGATCGCCGCACGGCGGCGTCTTCCTGACCGTCGTCGGGCGCATGCCGGGCGGCGCGGAGGAGATCAGGCGCCGGCTGCCCGCGATGCACCACCAGTTCAAGGAGCTGGCCGACGTCGACATCACGCAGGAGGCGATGGAGGTCGGCCCGACCTGCCACTACGTGATGGGCGGAGTCGAGGTCGACCCCGACACCGGCGCCGCGCTCGTCCCGGGCCTCTTCGCCGCGGGTGAGTGCTCCGGCGGCATGCACGGCTCCAACCGCCTCGGCGGCAACTCGCTCACCGACCTGCTGGTCTTCGGCCGCCGCGCCGGGCTCGGCGCCGCGGAGTACGTGGACTCGCTCGGCGAGGGGCGCCCCGCCGTTCCCGAGGCCGAGGTCGCGTCGGCGACCACCGAGGCCCTCGCCCCGTTCGAGCGCAAGGGCGGCGAAAACCCCTACGCCGTGCACGCCGAGCTCCAGCAGACCATGAACGAGCTGGTCGGGATCATCCGCAAGGAGGGGGAACTGGAGCAGGCGCTCGAGTCCCTCGACAAGCTCCGTGAACGCGTGGCCAACGTCAGCGTGGAGCCGGTCGCCGTCAACGACGGCCGCGGCTACCACCCCGGCTGGCACCTCGCCCTCGACCTGCGCAACATGTTGCTGGTCTCCGAGGCGATCGCCAAGGCCGCGCTGGAACGGACGGAGTCGCGCGGCGGGCACACCCGCGACGACCACCCGGGCATGTCGGCGGACTGGCGGAAGGTCAACCTCGTCTGCCGCGTCACCGGCGATCCCGATAGCCCGCGCGTGGAGCTCAAGCGCCAGCCGATGGAGCCGATGCGCGAGGACCTGATCACCCTCTTCGAGACCGACGAGCTGAAGAAGTACCTCACCGCCGAGGAGCTGCCCGGCACGGTCAAGGACACCGGCGGCGACGCGATTGAGACCGAGGAGAACGAATGAGCTACGAGGCCAAGTTCCGGGTCTGGCGCGGCGACGACGGCGACGGCGAGCTCAAGGACTACACCGTCGAGGTGAACGAGGGCGAGGTCGTCCTCGACATCATCCACCGCCTCCAGGCCACCCAGGCGCCGGACCTCGCCGTTCGCTGGAACTGCAAGGCCGGCAAGTGCGGCTCCTGCTCCGCCGAGATCAACGGCATGCCGCGCCTGCTGTGCATGACCCGCATGTCGACGTTCGAGCCGGAGGAGACCATCACGGTCACCCCGGTGCGCACGTTCCCGGTGATCCGCGACCTGGTGACCGACGTGTCCTTCAACTACGAGAAGGCACGCCAGATCCCCTCGTTCGACCCGGGCGACACCAAGCCGGGCGAGTTCCGGATGCAGCAGGTGGACGTCGAGCGCTCGCAGGAGTTCCGCAAGTGCATCGAATGCTTCCTGTGCAACAACGTCTGCCACGTCATCCGTGACCACGAGGAGAACAAGCCCGAGTTCGCGGGCCCGCGCTTCCTCATGCGGATCGCGGAGCTGGAGATGCACCCGGCCGACGCCGCCGACCGGCGGGAGATCGCCCAGGAGGACCACGGCCTCGGCTTCTGCAACATCACCAAGTGCTGCACCGAGGTCTGCCCCGAGCACATCAAGATCACCGACAACGCCCTGATCCCGCTGAAGGAACGTGTCGTCGGCCGCCGCTACGACCCCGTGGTCTGGCTCGGCTCCAAGCTCGGCATCGTCAAGAAGGGCCAGGACACCCCATCCGCTTGACCTGCGGGGCCTGACCGGACGGCGCTCGGTGGACGGCGGGTACGACGGCGGGCGGCGGGTACGTCGGACGGACGGCGGGTACGTCGGCGGGCGGCGTGCCCCCGTCACCGCCGCCCGCCGTACCGCCGTTCCCCGTGAACGTCATAGGCGCGAGCGGCCCCCGCGGCCGCACGCGCCGGGGTCATCCTTCACCCGCGGTCGCGGCCTGAATAGGGAGAAGTACACACAACGCGTGATGCATTCGTGATTCCGCAGAGGATTACGAGCCGTCGGGATCGCTCTAGCGTGAGACCATGACCCCCCTCGAGCCGGATTCGTTCCTCGCGGAACTCACGGCGGTGGAACGCGCCGATCTGGAAACGCGCGGCCGGGTGCGCGATTTCGGCCGTGGGGACGTGCTGTTCACCGAGGGTGAGCGGTCCACCTGGGTCGCCGTCCTGCTGGCCGGCCGGGTCAAGGCGTACTCCTATCGCGAGCACGGCGGCGAGGCGCTGCTGGCGGTGCGCGGCCCCGGCGCGCTCCTCGGCGAGGTCGCGGCGATCGACGGGCTGCCGCGTTCCGCCACGGTCTCCACCCTGGAGCCGGCGCGGGCCGTGGCGCTGACCGCCGACGAGTTCATGGCGTTCCTGCAGGCGCACGGCCGGGTGTCGATCCTCATCATGCGGACGTTGTGCCAGCGGTGGCGCGACGCCGACCGCAAGCGGGTCGAGTTCGGGATGTTCGACGCGACAGGCCGGGTGGCGCAGCGACTGGTCGAGCTGGCCGAACGGTTCGGTGTCCCCCACGAGCGGGAGAGCGTCCGGATCACCCTCAACCTGTCGCAGGAGGAGCTGGCGGGGTGGGTCGGGGCCTCCCGCGAGGCGGTCAGCAAGGCCCTCCGCACCCTCCGCAGGCACGGCTGGATCGAGACCGGCCGGCGACGGGTGATCGTGCACGACCTGCAGGCCCTCCGGCGCCACGCGCGCTAAGGGACAGGGCGGCATAGGAGCGCCGTTTTCGATAGCCGTACGCTATAAAGCGTGCAGTTGCAGCAGCTCGCGTACTTCGTCGCCGTCGCGGAGGTCCGGCACTTCACCCAGGCGGCCGAGCTGCTGCGCGTCGCACAACCGTCGCTCTCCAAGCAGATCAGGGCACTGGAGACCGAACTCGGCGCCTCGCTGTTCAGCCGTGCCCGGGGCAACATCACGCTGACTCCGGCAGGAGAGGCGTTGCTGCCGCTGGCAAAGCGGATCCTTGCGGACGTCGACACGGCTCGGCTAGAGGTCCAGGAGCTGGCGGGGCTACGGCGTGGACGTGTCCGGCTAGGGGCGACGCCTTCGTTGTGCGCGGGCCTCCTAGGCGATGTGCTGCGGCGCTTCCACGACACGTATCCGGGCGTACAGCTGCTGGTCGAGGAGGGCGGCTCGCGTGACCTGGTCCGTGAGCTGACGCGCGGCTCGCTGGATCTCGCTCTCGTGATCCTGCCCCTGCATGGGGACGCGCCTCTGGAGACCAGGCCGATCCTGCGCGAGCACCTTGTCGTGGCCTCCCCGGCGGGAGGTTCGGGAGTGCCCCGCCGCCCGTATCTCCGCATCGAGGACTTGCGAAACCGGCCGCTGGTGATGTTCCGCCCGGGGTACGACCTGCGCGAAGCGACCATCGGGGCCTGCCGCGCGGCCGGCTTCGAGCCGAGGTTCGCCGTCGAGGGCGGCGAGATGGACGCGGTGCTGCGGTTCGTGGAGGCGGGACTGGGGATCGCCGTCGTGCCGAGCATGGTGCTGGCGGGCCGGCCCGGACTGCGGGGCACGCCGCTCGTCCTGACCGAGCACTCCGACGAGGCCGCCGTCCGCCGTGGCCAGCCTGGGCCAGGATTGCTCCGGACGATCGCGCTGGCCCACCGCAAGGACGTGGACCTCACCCACGCCGCCCGCGCGTTCCAGGAGACGCTGGAGACCTTCCTGGTCGAGGCCGCCCTGGCCGGGAGCCTCCCCGCCGGGGTCGAGTCACTGGTGCCCACCCCAGCCTGACGCCCGACGACCTCTGCCTGAGGCCCGTCAACGACAAGCTTCACCGATTCTCGGCAGCGGCTCTCGGCGCTTCTTGCGGGCCCCCGCTCCGGCCTGCGCACCTAGTGTCCGGCGTGTACGCAAAACGATCTCTATCCCCTCGGAGACGTCATGCATCCGCCCCTCCGCCGCCTGACTCCGCTCCTGATCGCTCCCGTCGCGCTCTCGGCGCTCATCGCACCGCCCGCCTCGGCCACGCCCGCCGCATCCTCTGCGCCGGCCACGGGCGCTGGGGCGGCGCCAGAGTGCAACGAAGACCCCCGCGATCTCCCCACCTGGAAGTTCATCGACTACAGGGAGATGCGCCGCGAACTCGCCCACATCGAACGGATCAGCCGCGGGCGCGTGGACGTCAAGGCCGCCGGCACGTCCAACCGCGGCCGTACGATCTACACCGCCACGGTCGGCACCGGCAAGAAGGTCTTCCTGGTCACCAGCGAGATCCACGGGAACGAGAAGACCGGGACCACCTCGCTGCTGCGCATCCTGAAGTGGCTCGGCACGTCCAGCTCCCCCGAGGCCAAGCGCCTGCGCCGCACCGTCACGTTCGTCGCCGTACCGAAGATCAACCCGGACGGCGCCGAGCTCGACCGGCGCGGCAACGACAACGCCTGGGCCGAGGTCCAGAAGGACTTCCCGCAACTGGCCGGACGCCCGCCCGCGTGGAACTACCTCAACACCTCGCTCCAGGGCGACGACTACACCAAGCGCCCAGGGTTCGACCTCAACCGCGACTTCAACCCGAACCTCAAGTACGTCCCCAAGGCTGCGGACGTGCCAGGTGAGTCGGCGCTGCCTGGCTGGTTCCTCAACCCCGAATCCCAGACGCTGCGCGACATCTACACCAAGCTGCGCGCGCGCAAGGGCAAGGTCGATGTCTACGTGGACCTCCACCACCAAGGCGCCTGCGTACGGGAGGACGCCCAAAACCGGCTCCTCGACGTGGCGGTCGACTACCCGCCGCTGCCTGACAAGTTCTTCGAGCCCGGCGGCAAGTACGCGCCGTACGCGAAGACGTACGCGAAGAAGCTCTCCAAGCAACTCGCCATCAGCGCGTTCCGCGGCATCGAGAAGCGCGGCTACATCGGCGCCCGCTACCCGCACGCGCCGACGCGCGACCTGCCCGGCCAGGCCCGCTGCTCGCTCGCGATGATCGGCACCGGCACCGTCCTGTTCGAGGTGCGCGGCCAGACGCAGACGATGGGCCACCAGATGTCGGAGCGCTTCACCCGCGCCGTCACCGCCGGCCTGACCAACATGCTGAACGACCTTTCCACCGGCAAGGTGTACGGCCTCGACCCCGACACGTTCGAGCAGTTCCCAGGCACAGTCGAGGACGCCGCCGCCACCGCCTTCCGCCACGCCCACGACGGCCACGAACTGGAGTAACAGCCACCGGACACGAGAAGGCGCCCTGGCCGCTACGGTCCAGGGCGCCTTCCGCATATCGCGACGGTTACTTCTTCTTGCCGCCCGCGGTGGCCTTCAGGTAGTCGCTGTTGAGGCGGCTGATGAAGTCCAGCGAGATGCCCTTCGGACAGGCCGCGGTGCACTCGCCGGTGTTGGTGCAGCCACCGAAGCCCGCGTCGTCGTGGGCCTCCAGCATGTTGACGACGCGGTCCCAGCGCTCCGGCTGGCCCTGCGGCATCAGGCCGAGGTGGCTCACCTTCGCGCCGAGGAAGAGCGACGCGGAGCCGTTCGGGCAGGCCGCCACGCAGGCGCCGCAGCCGATGCACTCGGCGGCCTCGAAGGCCTTGTCGGCGTCCGGCTTGGGCACCGGTGTGGCGTGGGCCTCCGGAGCGGTTCCGGTCGGGGCGGTGATGTAGCCGCCGGCGGCGATGATGTCGTCGAACGCCGAACGGTCCACGACCAGGTCCTTGACGACCGGGAACGCCTTGGCCCGCCACGGCTCGACGTCGATGGTTTCGCCGTCCTTGAACTTGCGCATGTGCAGCTGGCAGGTCGTGGTCATCTTCTCCGGCCCGTGCGGGGTGCCGTTGATGACCAGCGAGCACATGCCGCAGATGCCCTCGCGGCAGTCATGATCGAACGCGACCGGCTCCTCGCCCTTGGCGATGAGCTCCTCGTTCAGGACGTCCAGCATCTCCAGGAAGGACGCGTCGGGGGAGATGTCGTCGAGCTTGTACTCGACCATCTTGCCCTTGCCCTTGGGCCCGTCCTGGCGCCAGACGCGCAGCTTGAGCTTCATTTACTTGTACGACCTCTGGCTCGGCTTGACGTATTCGAACTCGAGGGCCTCCTTGTGGAGGACGGGCTGCTCGTCCTCCCCGGCCCATTCCCAGGCGGCGACGTAGGCGAAGTTGGCGTCGTCGCGCTTGGCCTCGCCGTCCTCGTCCTGGCTCTCGGCGCGGAAGTGGCCGCCGCAGGACTCGGCGCGGTGCAGCGCGTCGATCACCATGAGCTCGCCCAGCTCCAGGAAGTCGGCGACGCGGCCGGCCTTCTCCAGTTGCTGGTTGAGCTCCTCGCCCTTGCCGGTGACCTTGACCCGCTCCCAGAACTCCTTGCGGAGGGCCGGGATGAGGTCCAGGGCCTTGCGGAGGCCCTCTTCGGTGCGCTCCATGCCGCAGTACTCCCACATGAGGTGGCCGAGCTCGCGGTGGAAGGAGTCCACGGTGCGGTCGCCGTCGACCGAGAGCAGCCGGTCGATCTGGTCCTTGACCCGCTGCTCCGCCTCGGCCGCCGGCTGCTCGCCGACCTCGCCGAGGTTGTGCTCGGCGATGTAGTTGCCGACGGTGGTCGGGAGGACGAAGTAGCCGTCGGCCAGGCCCTGCATCAGCGCGGACGCGCCGAGGCGGTTGGCGCCGTGGTCGGAGAAGTTGGCCTCACCGATCACGAAGAGCCCCGGGATGGTGGACTCCAGGTCGTAGTCCACCCACAGGCCGCCCATCGTGTAGTGCACGGCGGGGTAGATGCGCATCGGCATCTCGTACGGGTTCTCGCCCGTGATCCGCTCGTACATCTCGAAGAGGTTGCCGTACTTGGCCTCGACCGCCTTCAGCCCGAGCCGCTCGATGGCGTCGGCGAAGTCCAGGTAGACGCCCAGGCCGCCGGGGCCGACGCCGCGGCCCTCGTCACAGACGTTCTTGGCGGCGCGGGAGGCGATGTCACGCGGGACCAGGTTGCCGAACGAGGGGTAGATGCGTTCCAGGTAGTAGTCGCGCTCGTCTTCGGGGATGTCGGCGGGCTTGCGGGTGTCGCCGCGCTGCTTGGGCACCCACACGCGGCCGTCGTTGCGGAGCGACTCCGACATCAGGGTCAGCTTCGACTGGTGGTCACCGCTGACCGGGATGCAGGTCGGGTGGATCTGGGTGTAGCACGGGTTGCCGAAGTACGCGCCGTGCTTGTGCGCCCGCCAGGAGGCGGTGACGTTGGAGCCCATGGCGTTCGTCGACAGGAAGTAGACGTTCCCGTAGCCGCCGGACGCCAGCACCACCGCGTCGGCGGTGTAGCTCTTGACCTCGCCGCTGATCAGGTCGCGGACGACGACGCCGCGCGCCCGGCCGTCCTCGATGATCAGGTCGAGCATCTCGTGCCGCGCGTGCAGCTCGACGTTGCCGGCGTCGACCTGGCGCATGAGGGCCTGGTAGGCGCCGAGCAGGAGCTGCTGGCCCGTCTGGCCGCGGGCGTAGAACGTGCGCGACACCTGCGTTCCGCCGAACGAGCGGTTGTCGAGCAGGCCGCCGTACTCGCGGGCGAACGGCACGCCCTGCGCCACGCACTGGTCGATGATCTGCGTGGAGATCTCGGCGAGACGGTGCACGTTCGACTCGCGGGCGCGGAAGTCGCCGCCCTTGACCGTGTCGTAGAAGAGGCGGTGCACGCTGTCGCCGTCGTTGCGGTAGTTCTTGGCCGCGTTGATGCCGCCCTGCGCCGCGATCGAGTGGGCCCGCCGCGGGCTGTCCTGGAAGCAGAACTGGATGACGTGGTAGCCGGCCTCACCGAGGGTGGCGCCGGCCGAGCCGCCCGCCAGCCCGGTCCCGATGATGATGATCTTCTTCTTGCGCTTGTTGGCCGGGTTGACGAGCTTGGCCTGGAACTTGCGCGTGGTCCAGCGATCCTCGACCGGGCCGGCCGGGGCCTTGGCGTCGGCGATCGGCTCGCCGCTCATGTAGAAGTTGTCGCCGTTGTTCTCAAAGCTGTCGTTGGTCATGGTCAGCCCACCCATCCGAAGGTGACGGAGACGGGCACCGAGATGAAGCCGAGGGCCACCACGGCGCCGATCGTGGCGGCGAGGGCGCGCAGCACGCGGTCGTTGCGGGGGGAGCGCAGGCCGAGGGTCTGCATCGCGCTCCACACCCCGTGCCGGAGGTGGAGCCCGACCAGCAGGACGGCCACGATGTAGAAGAGCGTGATGTACCAGTGGGACGGCTGGAAGTCGGCGACCACGCGTTCGTACGGGGTGGCGTCCCTGCCCTTGGGGTTCACGACGAGGAACGTCATGTCGAGCAGGTGCCAGATCACGTAGAGCGCGATGATGATGCCGCCGTACCGCATGGTGTGGACCGCGTAGCCCTGCGCGTGCGACTTCTTCTTCGACTTGTACTTGACGGGGCGGGCCTGCCCGGCGCGCTTGGCCAGCGAGATCGCCGACCATATGTGCAGGACGATCGAGACGGCCAGGACGACCTCGATGGCCGTCAGGACGGTCCGATAGGGGACCGCCGGCTCGCCGAGGGTACGGAGCCAGTGGGAGTAGTGGTTGAAGTCCTCCGCGCCCACGAAGATCTTCAGGTTCCCGACCATGTGCGCGATCAGGTACAGCACGAGGATGCCGCCGGTGACGGCCATGACCGCCTTCTTCCCGACGGTCGACCGGTAGATCGCAGGTATCGCTATAGCCACAGTTCGCACGGTAAGACCGGCGTGCGGAACGGATCCAAGTCATCACCGCACTCGTTTCGATAGCCCCAGGCTATGAACCGTGCCGCGCCGGGCTTTTCTCGTTCTCCGGCGTCCCTAAAGGTGAGAGACCTCACACGACCTGCAGGAACTCCGAACCGGCCTCAGGCCGATCTCTCCCTGGAGACAAGCAGGACGGCGAGGTCGTCGGTGAGGGCGTCGCCGTTGAGCTCCTCGACGCGGGTGACGAGCTCGTCGATCAGGCTGCGGCCGGTGGCGCCGCGGGCGCGGGCCTGCGCGGCCAGATCGACCAGGCCCTCGGTGCCGAGGCGGTGGGCGCCGTCGCCGACGCGGCCCTCGATCAGGCCGTCGGTGTAGAGCATCAGGCTCCAGGACTCGCCCAGGTCGATCTCGGTCGTGGGCCATTCGGCGCCGGGGACCAGGCCGAGGGCCGGGCCGTGCGCGTACTCCGGGAGCGCGCCGACCTCGGGCCCGCCCTTGCCGTCCGCCCTGAACAGCAGCGGTGCGGGGTGGCCCGCCAGATGCATGCGGGCGGTACGGCGGGACGGCGCGATCGTGACCATGCAGAGCGTCGTGAAGATCTCTTCGCTGCGCCGTTCGTGGCCGAGGACGGTGTCGAGGGTGCCCAGGAGCTGCTCGCCGGAGTGCCCTGCGAGCACCAGCGTGCGCCAGGCCATCCGTAGCTGGACGCCGAGCGCCGCCTCGTCCGGCCCGTGGCCGCAGACGTCGCCGATCATCAGGTGCACCGCGCCGCCCTCGGTCTGCACCGTGTCGTAGAAGTCACCACCCAGCAGCGCCCGGCGGCGGCCCGGCCGGTAGCGGGTGGCATGCCGCAGCGTCGGGTCGTCGATCAGCGGGACGGGCAGCAGGCCGCGCTCCAGGCGGGCGTTCTCGCGGCCCATGATGCGGGCCTCGACGAGCCGCCGCTCGGTCTCCTCAGCGCGCTTGCGCTCGACGGAGTAGCGGATGGCGCGGGCCAGCAGCGGCCCGTCCACCTCCTGCTTGACCAGGTAGTCCTCGGCGCCCGCCGCGACCGCCTGGACACCGAGATGGGCGTCGTCGATGCCGGTCAGCACCACGACCGCGGCCCGTTCGGACAGCGCGAGCACGTGGCGGAGGCCCTCGATGCGGTTGATGCCGGGCGCGGAGAGGTCGACGATGATGCACTGCGTGCGGCGGGTCAGCTTCCGGCGCGCGACCGTGAGATCCTCGGCGACGGTGATCTGCACGGTCAGGCCGGTCTCGGCGAGCATCTTCTCGACCAGGAACACGTCGGCCGAGTCGTGGCCGATGAGGAGCAGGTCGATCCTGTCTTCGGTGCCCTGGGCGACGGGATGCGGGTGATGGCTGATGGTGCTCACAGAGGTACCGGTTTCCGGACTTCGCTGGGATGGCGGTGGCGATCGTTGACAAGGCAAGCTCGGCGCCCACAACGGTCTGACCGCTGCGGAGACCCCCACGGGGCCAAGTCCGGCGGAACGGACCGCGCCGGGGAGGCGGCTGCTGCTTAGCCGCCGGGGTTCCCGGCTCATGGAGCGGAAAACGTCGCTCCGTACTGCACCGACCATAGCGTCTCAGATCACGATTGTGCATCCCCGGAGGGCGTCTTACGGCTATGTGTCCGCGATGTGGTCCTTGCGGGTAATGATCCGTTCCGCCGGAAAATCAGGCGCCTGCCCGGCTTAGGACAGGTTGCGTTTGAGGAAGTCAACCTGCAGGTGGAGGAGGTTTTCGGCGACTATTTCCTGCGGCGTCATGTGGGTTACGCCTGAGAGCGGGAGGACGTTGTGGGGGCGGCCGGCGGCCAGGAGGGCCGATGAGAGGCGCAGGGTGTGGGCCGCGACCACATTGTCGTCCGCGAGGCCGTGGATGATCAGCAGTGGGCGTTCGAGCTTCCCGGCGTCCTCGATGAGGGAGTTGGACTTGTAGTTGTCCGGCTCCTCGTCGGGCTGGCCGAGGTAGCGCTCGGTGTAGTGCGTGTCGTACAGCGTCCAGTCGGTGACGGGGGCGCCGGCGATGCCCGCGTGGAACACGTCGGGGCGGCGAAGCACCGCCAGGGCCGCGAGCCAGCCGCCGAACGACCAGCCGCGGATGCCCACGCGGCCGAGGTCGAGGGCCGCGGGGTGGCGGCGGGCGGCCTCCTCCAGCGCGGCCACCTGGTCCTCCAGGACGGGGCCGACGAAGTCGCCGTGGACCGCGCGGTCCCAGGAGGGCCCGCGGCCGGGGGTGCCGCGGCCGTCCGCGATCACCACGGCGAAGCCCTGGTCAGCTAGCCATTGCGCCTCGCAGTAGGCACGCCGCACAGCCAGCACGCGCTGGGCGTGCGGGCCGCCGTACGGGTCCATCAGCACGGGCAGGCGCCCGTGGCCGGGCTCCCAGCCGGTCGGCAGCACCACCGCGGTGCGGATCTCACGTTCTCCGGCGCGCAACAACTCCACGCTCGGGTTGATGACCGGGGTCTCGGCGCGGGACTCGATCTTGTGTGTTCGGTCTGCCGTGCGGACCTCTACGGTGACGCCGTGCCGGTCCAGGAGGGAGCCGCTCAGCACGGTGGTCCCGCCGGAACGTGTTCCGCTGAAGACGCCCTGGCCCTCGGTGAGCCGGGTGACGCCGTCCGGGCCGGACTCATAGACGTGCACCTCGGTCGGCTCCTCCGACCCCGTGAACAGGATCGAGTCGCCCTCTACACCGAGGATCGACCGTACCTGCAGCCCGCCAGGCGTGACCGGCTTGCCCGCGACGGTGATCCGCCGAGTCTCGGTCTCCCGGTCCTCGGACACCCACACCAGGTCGCCGTTGCCCGTGCGGGCGGGCAGCCCGGGCACGATGTCGGTCCAGATGGGGTCGTGCCCGGCGTGCAGCAGAACGGTCTCGCCGTTCGACGGATCGACCTTGAGGACCCGCTGGACCCGCTGGTCGCGCGACTGCACGACGATCAGGAGCCCTTGCCTGTCCCACGACGCGGTCACGACGTAGGGGAACTCGCCGCGGTCCCACGCCACGCCGACCCGCCGGCCGTCCACCTTGAGCAGGACGAGCGACACGATCGCGTTGGGCGTGCCCGCCGCCGGGTACGCGATCTCGGTCGCGGGCCGGTCGGGGTTGGCTGGGTCGGCGATGGACCAGCGGTTCACCGGGGTCTCGTCCACCCGCGCTGCCAGCAGCGAGCCGCCGTCCGGCGCCCACCAGTAGCCGCGCATCCGGTCCATCTCCTCGGCGGCCACGAACTCGGCCAGCCCGTACGACACCTGGTCGCTCTCAGGCGTGACCAGCGCCACGTCCTCGCCGCTGGCCAGTTCGATGACCCGCAGCGTGCGACCCGAGACGTAGGCCACCCAGCGCCCGCTCGGATCGAGCCTCGCGTCGAACACCGGAGTCTGCGCCTCAAGGCCGCGCACCGTCCCGGCCCGCAGGTCGGCGACGAACAATTGCCCGCCGAGCGTGAACGTGGCCTGCCGCACCTCGCGGTCCACCGCGTACCCGACGATGCCGCCGGCCTGCTCCCGCGCCCGTTCGCGGCGGGCGCGCTCCGCCGCCGGCAGGTTCTCCTCGCCCGGCACGTCCAGCGCCGTCGGATCGGCGATCAGCCGTTCGGCGCCCGTCGCGGTGTCGAGCGTCCACAGGCAGGTGACCGGGTCGTCCCCGGCCTTCGTCCGCAGGAACACCGCGTACGACTCGTCCGCCGCGACCTGGAAGGCCCGCGGTACCCCGAGGGTGAACCGGCGGGTGCGAGCACTCTGCCGCGGATAGCTGATGGTCATGACACAGAAGTGTGCCAGCAGCCCCCTCGTGGTCATTCCACCGCGGCGCGTCCGGCCACGAAAATCGGTCCACCTCACCAGCATCCGCCGGTAATGTTCTCGATCACCCCAGCCGGACGATCATTCGTCCGGCCCCGGCCCCGGTCAACGCCAAGGACAGCCTGCGGCACATCGAGAGCGACGGCGGCAGCGGCTTCTGGGCGCAGTCCTGGGATGCCGTTCTCCTCCACTATGTGGGCGGCAAGGTGACCGCGCGGATCAAGGCGCCGGGAACGGGAACGGGGGCCGGGGAAGGTCAGGTCAGCTCCCTCCTGCGGATTCCCGGGACACGCTCGTTGTGGGCCACCGGCGCGGTGCGCAACAGAGAGAATTGGGATACCGGAGTGATCTGGAAGTACGGGGCCTGAGGGACCGGTTTAAAGATCATGGGTTGTTCTCCGTGGATGGGGAACAACCCATGATTGCGTTTTAAGGTCGCGTAGGCTCAAGGCTTCCCGCTTTACGCAACGTCACCGTCAGAGGAGAAGGTCCATGCCGGAACTACAGCCGGGTGATCCACGGCGGCTGGGTTCGTACGAACTGCTCGAACGCCTCGGAGAGGGTGGCCAGGGCGTCGTCTACCTCGGCAGGGACGCCTCCGGGAACGATTTTGCGATCAAGCTGCTGCGAGCCGATCTGACCGAGGACGAGTCGGCGCGGCACCGGTTCGTGCGGGAGGCGCAGGCGGCCAAGCAGGTCGCCCGGTTCTGCACGGCGCAGATGATCGAAGCCGATATGGTCGGGGACCAGCCGTACATCGTCAGCGAGTACGTGCCCGGGCCCAGCCTGTACAAGCAGGTCAAGGAGCAGGGGCCGATCGCCGGCGCGGCGCTGGAGCGGCTCGCGATCGGCACCGCGACCGCGCTGGTGGCCATCCACCAGGCCGGGATCGTGCACCGCGACTTCAAACCGCACAACGTCCTGATGGCGCCAGACGGGCCACGGGTGATCGACTTCGGGATCGCCCGGGCGCTGGACGCGGGCCAGACCGCGGCGACCAAGGCCATCGGCACGCCCTCGTACATGGCGCCCGAGCAGGTCGCCGGGGCCACGCTGACCGAGGCCGTGGACGTCTTCGCCTGGGCTGCGACCATGGTCTACGCCGCGAGCGGGACGCCGCCGTTCGGGGACGACACCGTGATGGCCGTGATCAACCGGGTGCTGCACGAGGCGCCCTCGGTCGACCGAGTGCCCGAAGACCTGCGCGGGCTGATCTCGGCCTGCCTGGTCAAGGAGCCGGAGCGGCGGCCGACCGCGCAGCAGATCATGATGACGCTGATCGGCACCGGGCCGCAGGAGACCCGGATGGACGACGCGGCGCAGGCCACGCGGATGATGGCCGCGGGCGCGGCGGGAGCCGCGGGCGGGGCCGCCGGGGTGTCGGCGGCGGATCAGACGATGGCCTACGACCAGCGTACGCAGCGCATGGGGGCGGCGGGCGGCGCCACGCTTCCGGGGGCGGCCCCGCCGATCCCGCCGGCCAGGCAGGGCTACTACCAACCGGAGCGCAAACGCAACGCCTGGCCGATCGTCGCCGGGGTCGGGGCCATCCTCCTCATCGCGGTCATCGTCGGTGTGGTGATGGCGTCCACCGGCGACAAGAAGCCGGAAATCCCTGCGACACCCGGGACCAGCGAGTCCGAGTCCGTCTCGCCGACCGAGGACGAGACGACCGAGGCGCCGCCGACCAGGGACACTCCGACGCAGGAGCCGACCACCGAGCCGACGACCGAGCGGCCGCCGACCTCGGAGCCGCCGAGCACGCCGCCGACCTCGGACGAGCCGACCCCTTCGCCGCCATCCACGCCTTCCAGCCCGCCCGCCACCGGCGGCGGCGGTGGTGGTGACGGCGATGGTGGTGGTGACGGCGACGGTAACGGCGGCGGTGGCGGCGACCCCGGTGGGGGTGGCGGCACCGGCACGGGCACCGGCAACAACGCGGGCGGCGGTTCCGGCTGACGGCGGTAGGTGGGGGCTGAGGACGGTGGTCGGGAGGGCGGACATCCGCTTGGGGCTGCGGCGTTAGTACGCTCGTTAGCTATGAACCAGCCGCGGATCCTGTTCGTCCATGCGCACCCGGACGACGAGTCCATCGGGACCGGTGCGTCCATGGCCAAATATGCGGCCGAGGGCGCCCATGTCACCCTCGTCACCTGCACGCTGGGTGAGGAGGGTGAGATCATTCCCGAGGAGTTGCGCCACCTGGCCTCCGACAAGGAGGACCGCCTCGGCGAATACCGGATCGGCGAGCTGGCGGACGCGTGCGCGGCCCTGGGCGTGGCCGACCACCGGTTCCTCGGCGGCGCGGGGCGCTGGCGCGACTCGGGGATGATGGGCGGCGCCACCAACGACGACCCGCGCTGCTTCTGGCGCGCCGACGTCGACGAGGCGGCGGGCGAGCTCGTGAAGATCATCCGGGAGGTGCGCCCGCAGGTGATCGTCACGTACGACGAGCGCGGCAACTACGGGCATCCCGACCACATCCAGGCCCATCGGGTGGCCTGGCGGGCGTTCGAACTGGCCGCTGACCCGTCCTACGCCGACCCGTCCTACGCCGACCCGTCTTCCGCTGACGCGGCTACCGTGGACGCCGCCTCTGCGGATCCCGCCCAAGTGGGCGGCGAGCCGTGGCAGGTGGCGAAGTTCTACGCGTACGCCACGCCCCGCACGGTTTTGGCACGGGCCATTGCGGTGATGCGCGAGGCCAAGCTCCCGTTCGACCGTGTGGCCGGGCTGGACGAACTGGGCTCGGGCGTTCCCGACGACCGGATCACCACGATGGTCGACGCCCGCCCCCACCTGCCCGCGAAGCTGGCCGCCCTCCGCGCCCACCGCACCCAGGTGGTGGTGGCGCCGGACGAGGTGGGGCCGTTCTTCGCCCTGTCCAACGGCCTGGGCCAGCAGGCCTTCGGCACCGAGTTCTTCATCCTGCTGGCGGGGGAGCGCGGCCCGGCGGCTCCCGGCGGCCGGGAGACCGATCTGTTCGCCGGACCCGCCACGCGGCAGGGCTGAGCGGCTGCACACCCGGATACCCTGACGACCGTGGACAAGGACGAGGACGCCCAGCTGTCGCTGGCCAAGGACGCCGCGCGCGGCGACGCGTCACCCGGCGACGCACCGCCCGGCACGACGCCGGGTGACCCGTCACCCCCGGAGCAGTTCCCCGTGGGATCGATCGAGGGCTACGAACCGGCTCCGGCCGGCCCGGCCGATCCGGAGGCCACAGCGGGCCCGGCTCTGGGGCCGCGAGCCGAGGCGTTCATCGGCGGCGCCGCGTACGGGGCGCTCGGGCTGCTGGGAGCCCTGCTCGGCGTGGTCGGCTCGTTCCTCCAGGACTGGACGATCGGCTCGGTCCCGGTCGCCGCGGTCCTCCTCGTGATCCTCAACTTCGGCTTCATCCGGCTGGCGGGCTGGGCCATGGGCGGCCGGATGGGGGCGGTCATCCCCACGCTGACCTGGACCGCGGTCGTGTTCATGGCGTCGCAGCAGCGGTCCGAGGGCGATCTGGTCATTCCCGGCAGCCTGGCGGGCTACGTCTTCCTCATCGGCGGGCTGGTGGCCGCGGTGATCGCCATCTCGATGGTGCCGTCCCCGCGGCAGCCCGGCGACTGGCTGCTCGGGGGTCCCGGCCGTACCCGCGGGTAGGGCCGGGGCGCACCGTGAGACCCGAGCCCCACGTCGATCCGGCGCTCTACCGGCAGGTGGTCGGCCGCTTCGCCACCGGAGTGGCGGTCGTGACCACCGTGGCGGACGGCGCCGACCACGCGATGACCGTGAACGCGTTCACCTCGGTCTCGCTGGACCCGCTGCTCGTGCTGTTCTGTGCCGAGAAGATCTCGCGGTTCCACGAGTTCGTGCTGGACAGCGGGCTCTGGGCGGTCTCGGTGCTCGCCGAGGAGATGCGGGACGCGTCCAACTGGTTCGCGACCCGCGGGCGTGTCCTGGACGGCCAGCTGGACGACTGGCCGCACACCCGCGGGCCCATCACCGGCGCGCCGGTCTTCACGGCCGCGGTGGCGGCACTGGAGTGCCGCACGCACGCGGTCCACGACGGCGGTGACCACAGCATCGTGGTCGGCGAGGTGCTCAATCTCGACATCCCCGACCCGAGCGGCAAACCGCTGATCTTTTATGACGGGACGTACCGCTCGCTCGCCTGATCGCTCGAGCTCGCCGACGGTGCCCGGTAGCGCTTGACGCCGAAGCACGCGGCCGCGCCGAGCAGGACGACCACGACCGGCAGCAGCATGGTCGGCTTCATCGCGTCCACGAAACCGTGCTTGAAGACCGCCTCGCCCAGTTGCTGGAGCTGCTGCGCGAGATCGGGCGGCGTGCCCGGCGGGAGCTGTTGGGGCGCGCCGTGCTGGCCCGCGCCGACTTCGAGCCCGCCCTTTGCCGCCTGCGCGAAGCCGTCCACGAACGGCGCCCGGGCGTCGGGGGGCAGCGCCGCCGAACGTTCGGCGGCCTGGTCCTTGAGCGCGCTCGCGAGCTGGTTCTGCAGGACGGCGCCGACCGCCGCGCTGCCCAGCACCGAGCCGACCTGGCGGACGGTGTTGTTGACCCCGGCCGCGGCCCCCGCCAGGCGCGGTGGAACGTTCCGCGTCGCCTCCGTGGCCATCGGCGCGAACACCCCGCCGACGCCGATGCCGCAGAGGATGAACGGCAACATGAACGAGGTCCACGGCGTGTCGACGTCGGCGATGGACAGGATCCAGAACGTGCCGATCGCGTACAACGTCAGCCCGCCCATCAGGATGAACCTGCCGCCGATCTTGTCGGAGAGCCGGCCGGCCACCGGGGCCAGGAACATCGACACCACCGACGAGGGCGCCATCACCAGCCCCGCCTCCAGGGCGCTGAAGCCCTCCACCGACTGCAGGTAGATCGTCATCGGCAGGAACATGCCGACCATGCCGACCGAGACGGTCGCGCCGACGAAGTTGAGGATCGAGAAATTGCGGTCCTTGAACAGCGCGAACGGGACCAGAGGCTCATTGTCCTGCTTGCCGCGCTGGTGCAGCAGGAAGACCGCGAAGAGCGCGGCGGAGGCGCCGAAGAGACCCCAGATCCAGCCGTTCCAGTCGTACTTCTGGCCTTCGGTGAGCGCGAACGTCAGGCAGAACAGCGCGGCCGACGCGAGCACCACGCCGACGATGTCGAAACGATGCCGGACGGTGCGCGCGTTGGCGGGCAGGATCAGCACCGCCATCGCCAGCACCAGGATGCCGATGGGCAGGTTCACGAAGAAGATCCACCGCCAGTCCAGCGTGCTGACCAGCAGGCCGCCCAGGGTCGGACCGGCGATGGTGGACACCCCGGCGACCGCGCCCCAGACGCCGAGCGCGGTGCCGCGCCGTTCGGCCGGGAACGTGTCGATGATGATCGACATGGTCTGCGGCATCAGCATCGCCGCGCCCAGGCCCTGGATCGCGCGGGCGCCGATGAGCTGGGCCGGGTCCTGGGAGATACCGCAGGCCAGGCTCGCCAGCGTGAAGAGCGTCACACCCGCGATGAACAGGTTCTTCTTGCCCCACAGGTCGCCGAGCCGGCCCGCCGTGATCAGCAGTACGGCCAGCACGAGGATGTAGGCGTTGTTCACCCACAACACCTGGTCCAGCGTCGCGGGCAGCTTGTCGATCATGTTGGGGATCGCGATGTTCACGATCGTGAGATCGAGCAGGGTCATGAAGAACCCGAGGGACAGCGTGAGCAGGATCGCCCACGGGTTGCCGCGCCACTTGCTCATGCGTGCTCCTTGTCGGCGTCGCGGTCTGCATCGCTGCTGGTCTCGCGTTCGGCACCGTTGTCGGCATCGCCGCCGGTGTCGCTGTCGGTGTCGACGCTGTCGATGCGGCTGTTGATGACGACCGGTTCCCAGTCCACCCGACCTGCGGCGATGTCCGTGACGAGGCCCTGGACGTACTCCAGTTCGGTGCGCAGCTGGGCGATCTTCAGCTCGCCGTCCAGCAGCCTGCACCGTTCCAGCCCGCGCTTGCGCAGGGCGTCATAGGCCGTCTGCTCGGCTGCCACCATGGCCTCGAGCTGCACCGAGCGGGAGCGCAGGTGCATGAGCGCCTCGGCGCTCGGGAGCAGGGTGATGATGGCCAGGCCCGCGCCGAAGAGCGGGAACTCCGGAACGTACCGGCCGAGCAGATCGGTCAGCCGGGCGGACGCCGCGTCCCGCCCCGCCTCGGTGATCTTGTAGACGGTGCGCTCCGGCCGGCGGCCCTCACGGCTGGTCTCCATGGGCTCGATGAGCCCGGCGGCGGCCAGCCGTTCGACCGTGTTGTAGAGCGAACCATGGGTCAGCTTCACCGCCACGTCATACGCGCGGATGCGGATCTGCTGCTGCAGCTCGTACGGATGCATGGGCTGCTCGTGCAACATCCTGAGCACGATCAGCGCGAGGGGTGTGATGGGTCGTGCCATGACATGTCAGCCTTAGTCCGATATGGATTAGTCCATCCAGACTAATCCAGATGGACGAGGCTGTCACCTTCCCGGCGGCGAAACGACGACGAGGGCTTCCCACGCCGTTGTGGGAAGCCCTCGTTCAGTCCCCTGTGGAAGGGGAGCCTGTGCTGTGGAGAGTGTGCCGTGGAGAGTGTCAGGCCTTCAGAGCGATCTCCAGCTGGTCCAGTGCCCAGTCCAGGTCAGCGCGGCTGATCACCAGCGGCGGGGCGAGGCGGATCGTGGTGTCGTGCGTCTCCTTGGCCAGTACGCCGAGCTCCATGAGGCGCTCGCTCACAGGACGAGCTTTACCGTGCAGCTCGACACCGGCCCACAGGCCACGGCCGCGCACCTCGCGCACGAGGTCGTTCGGCAGCCGGCCGAGCCGCTCGTGCATGTGCGCGCCGAGCTCCCGCGACCGCTCCTGGAACTCGCCCGACTTGAGGATCGCCACGACCTCACGGGCGATCGCGCACGCCAGCGGGTTGCCACCGAACGTGGAGCCGTGCTGGCCGGGCTTGAAGACACCGAGGATGCCGGAGTCGGCGACGACGGCGGACACCGGCATGATGCCGCCGCCCAGCGCCTTGCCGAGGATGTAGACGTCCGGCACGACGCCCTCGTGGTCGCACGCGAACGTGGTGCCCGTCCGGCCGAGCCCCGACTGGATCTCGTCGGCGAGCATCAGCGAGCCGTTCGCCGTGCACAGCTCGCGCACCGCGCGCAGGAACCCGCTCGGCGGCACGTTCACACCGGCCTCGCCCTGGATCGGCTCGATGAGCACACCCACGGTCGAGCTGTCCATCGCGGCCTTGAGCGCCTCGACGTCGCCGTAGGGCACGGTCCGGAACCCCGGCGTGTACGGGCCGTAGGAGTCCTTGGCGTCGGCGTCGGTCGAGAAGCTGACGATCGTGGTCGTCCGGCCGTGGAAGTTGCCCTCGAACGTGATGATGTTGGCCTCGCCGGCGGGGACGCCCTTGACCTCGTAACCCCATTTGCGGGCCGTCTTGAGTGCGGTCTCCACGGCCTCGGCGCCGCTGTTCATCGGGAGGACCATGTCCTTGCCGCACAGCTCGGCCAGCTCGGTGACGAACGGCCCGAACTGGTCGTGGTCGAACGCCCGGCTCACCAGCGTGACCTGATCGAGCTGGCGTTTGGCGGCCTCGGTCAGCCGAGGGTTGCGGTGGCCGAAGTTGACCGCGGAGTAGGCGGCGAGCATGTCCAGGTATCGGTTGCCGTCCACGTCGGTGACCCAGGCCCCGTCGGCCTCTGCGATCACAATGGGGAGCGGGTGGTAATTGTGCGCGCTGTGCTCCTCAGACATCGCCCGCAGTTCGTCGGCTTTGCTCACGACGCTCCTTTGCACCGGTCGGCCCGGCCGGGGCTCGGCCGGGGTCGCTAGTGACACCGGGTGGGTGTCCCGGTGCCGACGGGGGTCGGGCCGACGGGGGTGGTGGTCATCGGTCCCGGGGCCAGCGTATGTTCGGGATTAACCGACGACCAATGACGAAAGAGAACTTGGGGGGAGATATTCATTGCGTATTGACGAGCTTGACCATCGAATCGTTGCGCAGCTCCTCGAAGACGGCCGCGCGTCCTACGCGCAGATCGGTGACCGCGTCGGACTGTCGGCTCCGGCGGTGAAAAGACGGGTCGACCGGCTCCGTGCGGACGGCGTCATCACGGGTTTCGCCGCGGTCGTCGAACCGGCCGCGCTCGGCTGGACGACCGAGGCGTTCATCGAGATCTTCTGTACGGGGGCGACGTCGCCGGACGAGATCTACTCCAGCATCCGCAAGCATCCGGAGGTCGTCGCCGCCTACACCATCAGCGGTGACGCCAGCGCCCTCGTGCACGTCCGGGTACGCGACATCCAGCATCTCGAACAGTGCCTGGAACGCCTCCGCCGCGAGGACAACATCACCGCGACCAAGACCGCGATCGTCCTGTCACGGCTGATAGGCCGTCCCATTGACGCCCCCGCGTCCTGACGCCGTATGCAAGCGGGCCGTGCTCAGAGCAGGATTGCGAGCAGCACGAACGAGCAGACAGCTCCGACCACGACCAGCACGGTCATCGCGATCATCAGTCCGGTGGAATCCTGCCTGGGCGTGACCGGCAGCGTCTGATACGGCGCTTGAAATGGCGGCGTCCCGTACGCCGGTGCGGCGCCCTGCATGGGCCACTCCCCTTCCGGGCGTGTGACCGGAGCCTCGATCGGCGGCAGGATCTGCGGCCGTGCCAGGGGAGGGGGCAGCACTTGGACGGCGCCGGGGGCCGCCTTCTCAGTCACGAGGGGTTCCGATGAGTCGGCCGAATGCGGTGGCGGGAGCGGTCGCGGGGTCGGCTTCGGAGGGTCCGCCTCGTACAGCGGCAGCTGGGCGGCCACCGCGGCCGGGAGCCAGCCCTCGCCGGGCGGGTCCTGTTCCAGCTCGGCGAGAACGGCTTCGACGGTCGGCCGGTCGCCGGGGCTCGGCGCCAGGCAGCGCTGGACCAGGTCGCGCAGGACGCTCGGGCAACCCGCCAAGTCGGGCTCGTCGTAGGCAATGGTCTTGTCTGCGGCCGGCTCGAAGGCGGTGCGTCCGGTGGCGGCGTAGAACGCGAGGCCACCGAGCGCGAAGACGTCGGCGGCCGGGGTCACATCATGATCCTCCACCTGCTCGGGGGCCATGAACAACGGCGAGCCGGTCGCCTGGACCGCCGCGGCGGCACGGGCCGTTCCGAAGTCGACGATGGCGGGACCGCGCGCCGCGAGCAGGACGTTGGAGGGTTTGAGGTCACTATGGACGAGGCCCGCGTCATGGAATTTCCGGAGCCCCTTGGCCAGCCCGGCGATCAAGGCCCGGACGGTGTCGGTCGGCAGGGGGCCGTGCTCGGCGACGGCGTGCGCCAGTGAAGGGCCCGGCACGTGCTTGGTGGCCACCCACGGGCGCTCCGGCCCGTCCGGATGCGCGTCGACGACCGTGGCGACGTAGCGGTGTGCCACTCGCTGCGCCGCCCTGATCTCCTCCTGGAGGCGCCGCCGGAACTCCACGTCGCCCGCGAACTCCGGATGCGCAACCTTGATCGCGAGCCACCGTCCGCTCTGCGTCGTGGCCAGGTAGACCTGGCCCACTCGGCCCGACCCGATCCGGGCGAGCACCCGGTAGCCACCGATGAGCGGCGGATCGCCCGCCTCGAGCGGTGCGAAGGCCGGGGTCGGCCGGGCAGCGGGCTCCATCTGTGACCTCCTGGTGGAGTTTGTCCATGGTTCTATCGAACATCCGCACCCGCTGTCAGGTCCTCAGCCCTCGAACCGGCACAGGAGCCGGGAGTTACCTGCGAGTAGGATCCGCTCATGGACTTCGCTACCGCTGACCTGATCGACGACTTCGGGGACGAGCTGCAGAGCTGCGAGACGCAGTTCCGGCAGTACGGCGCGCACACCACGTTCGGCGGGCCGATCGCGACCGTGCGCTGTTTCCGTGACAACGGCCTGGTGAAGCAGCTCCTCAACACGCCCGGCGAAGGCCGGGTGCTGGTCGTGGACGGTGGAGGCTCGCTCGCGTCCGCCCTGATGGGAGACATGATCGCGGCGGCTGCGGTGAAGAACGGCTGGCTGGGGGTCGTCATCAACGGCGCGGTCCGGGACGTCGCGGCGCTCCGCACGATGGAACTCGGCGTCAAGGCGCTCGGCTCCAACCCGCGCAAGAGCGCCAAGGACGGAGCGGGCGAGGTGGACGAGCCGGTGAGCTTCGGCGGCGTGGAGTTTCGCGAGAACGACTGGCTCTACAGCGACGAGGACGGCATCGTCGTGGCCGCCCGCAAGCTCGTCTGACAGGCCCTTTCTTATGTGAAGCGGTCGCCGGTCCCGCGCACGTCGCCGTCCGGCCGGAACCGCAGGGCCGACCAGCGCGCGTCGACCGAGATCTGCCGGACGGGACGCCAGCCGTACGGGGTGAACGTGGGCCAGAGGCTGTCACGGTTGATGTCGGACGCGCCGCCCTTGGGATAGGAGACCCACAGCAGGCCGCCGGGGCGCACGGCGTCGATGGCCTGCTTGATGGAGGCGTCCAGTTCGAGCTTGCCCTCCGCGAAGAGGTGCACCGCGTCGGCCGGCACGGTCGTGGTGACCTCCGCTCCCTCGGGCAGCCCGCCGACCAGCTGCGCGTAGTCACCGGGCGCGTTGATCACGTGCACGGCGTGCCCGGGCTTGATGCCCAGTTTCTCGGCCACGGTCTTGGTGCTCATGCGGCATCGATACCCGGCGTCGTCCCTGCTGACGCCCGCTGGAACGGCTTCGTCGGAGCTTCTTCAGGGCATCCTCAACGCTTCCGCAGAGCTTCCTCAGAGCTGTCGTCACCTGCCAGCACGCCACCGTGAACGTCGGCCACAACAGCCCTTGATCATGAAAGGGGCCGTCTCTACCGTCTCGGATGACATTTGAGACAGGGGAGACATGAGAGCCAAAAAGATTCTCTTGGCACCCGCAGTGGCAGCGCTGATGCTGTCCGCGGGCCTGGCGGCCGCCCCGGCCACCGCGCAGGCGAAGGCGCCCATCCCGAAACCGACCCCCAACCCCTGGCAGATGCGGCACTGGCCGCAGACCCAGCCATGGCAGGAGGGCCAGCAGGCGCGGACGTTCGCGGCGCCGGGCGCCCCGAAGCCGATCGACCCGCAGAACTACGAGCTCCCCGACACGATGACCTGGGACGACTACAAGCCGATCCCGGGCACGACGTGGTCCGATCCGGCCAAGAAGGGGTCGATCAAGAACTTCAAGGGTGCCGTGGTCCTGGTCGACTACCCGAACCAGCCGTTCGTGGTCACCCAGCCCAAGAACTCGACCATCTACGGCAACCCGAGCCTTGTCGGCAACGTGCCGAACGACAAGGTCGCGCAGTTCTACCAGGACTTCCTCAACAAGCCCCAGACAATCAACAAGGGCCACACCCTCCATGAGTACTGGATGGAGGACTCCGGCGGCCGGTACGGCGTCGACCTGAAGGCGTTCGGCGCGTACACCATGAAGGCCAAGGACCACGAGTACGGCATCGGCCAGTTCCAGCAGGCCAGCGACTGCCCGTCCGGTGACACCTGTGGTCGCGACATCCGTGCTGACGCGCGGGCGGCCTGGGTGGCCGACGTGGGTGAGGAGGTGGCCAGCCAGTACGAGTTCGTCTTCTTCCTCACCGCCGGGCAGGACGAGTCGGCCACCTGGCAGGAGTTCGGGATGATGAAGTTCCCGACCAAGGAGGACGTGACCGACGAGTGGGGCCCGCCGGACACGGCCATGCCCAACTGGGCGAACACGCGCTATGTGCCCTGGACGTCATGGCAGGCCGCGTCCAACCACTGGCCGAACGCGGTGATCGGTGCCCCGCCGCGGAGCTCGACGCAGGCCGAGAGCTCCGGCATGGGGGTCTTCGCCCACGAGTTCAGCCACATCCTCGGGATCCTCGACAACTACAACAACCCGTACGGCAACCCGCCGCGCCGGGCGTACACCGGCCCGTGGGAGATGCTGAGCCGAGGCAGCTTCAACGGCCCCGGCGGCCCGCACAGCCGCTGGATGATCCCGGCGACGGGCGGCGCGTCGATGGGTGCGCAGCACACGCTCCGCAACAAGCTCAAGCTGGGCATCGTCGACACGAAGAAGGTGCTCCAGCTCGACCGGGCGACGTTGCCGACGGACGGCACCGCCGTCGCCAAGGTGACCGCGCGCGCCGTCCAGCCGGGCAAGGACGGGCTTACCGGCATCAACGTGCGGTTGGGCGCGGGTGACAAGGCCGACCTGAGCCCGCCCTGCGACACCTCCAAGGACCCGCTGTGCGACGGCGGCAAGTACAACAACTACACGGTCGAGGTCGTCGACCGGATGGGCTTCGACTCGTTCACGCCGGACTCCGGTGTGCTGCTGTCCAAGACCAAGGACGCCGACGACGCGCCGTTCATCTGGGTCAAGGACTCCAACCCGCAGGACATCGACAAGGTCGACTACGTGCTGCCGAACGGCCAGCAGGTCAAGATGACCATCGGCGACTACCGGCAGCTGTCGGACGCGCTGATGCACGCGGGCACGAACTCCGGCAGCGAGTACGAGCACGTGGACACGGCCAACCGCCTCCACTTCTACGTGCTCGACCTCAAGCGTGACCGCAAGGGCGTGCTGTCCTACACCGTCGCCGTGCGTTCGCTGGACGGAGCCGGCAAGCAGCGCCGCGGCGTGAAGGTGGACAACGGCTCCGCACGTCCGGCCGGCTCCGGCTGGGTCAAGTGCACCGTGCCGTTGCGCAACTCCGGCAAGGGCGGCACCGGCTACCACGGCTCCGACGTCTACCGGCTGAGCGCCTCGGCGACCGGCAAGGGCTGGACGACCGTGCTGCCGAACGCACTGGCCACCGCCCAGGCGGGCCGCACCACCACGGTGCAGGTGTGGGCCAAGGCGGCGCCCGGCGCCGACCGCAAGGCCAAGCTCGTGCTGAAGGCGACCTCGGAGAGCGACCCGACCAAGGTCGACACCGGTAACTGCCGCGTCCGCTAGGACGTCCAACTCGTCCGCAGCACTGGCATCACCGGCGTAAGGGCCGGTCTCGATCGTGCCGATCGGGACCGGCCCTTGTGCGTTGTTAGGAACCTCACGTTCGGCGCGCATTTGTGGACCGTGCCAAAGATCGGCCGCCGACCTGGGCGATCTCTCCCAGAGTGATCGTTTTAACACGATTAGTGATCTTTTAACGGAGAGTAGGTGAATGTTACGTTCCATGATCCCCTGGAGGTGATCACATGAATGTCCGGCTCCCCCTCGTCATCGTCGCCTCCCTCGCGGCGCTGACAGCCGGTATTCCTACATACGCCTACGTGGCTTCAGATAAAGCAAGTAACGCCGAAGCCGTGGCCGCGGCCACGCCCAGCAAGAGCGCCTACGTGCTCAAGGTCGGCAAGGCCCCGGCCGGCGCCGCCCTCGGCGGCATGGCGAAGAACCTCAAGACCAGCAGCGTCACCGCACTGCTCAACGACAAGGCGGGCAACCGCAAGGGTTCCCGGAAGGGAGCCTGCGCCACCAAGGCCGCGGCCCCCAAGCAGGGTGACTGGTTCTGTTTCAATTCGGCCGACACCAAGTCCGTCCAGTGGTACCCGCAAGGTGTCACCGGAACGTCCGACGCCCAGGCCGGCGGCTCATGGGGCAAGGGCGGAAAAGCCCTGCTCGTCAGCTGGTACGACAACCGCAAGGACGGCTATCACAAGAGCGCGCGGGTGACGTTCATCAATCTCAAGAACAACACCTACCGCCACGCGATCCTGGTCTGGCCGTACAAGAACGCCAAGGGCAAGCCCACGTACGAGCCCGTCGGCACCCACGGCACCGACAAGGGCATCCACGCCGGCGGACTCGCGTGGTACGGCAACAGGCTCTACGTCGCCGACACCAGCACGGGCGTCCGCGTCTTCGACATGCGGCAGATCTTCGACCTGGGCAAGAGCAAGAACGGCTCCACCCGTAAGCCCAAGTTGATCGGCCTGCACGGCAAGACGTACTACGGCCATGGCTATCGCTACGTGATGCCGCAGGTCGCCTCGTACGTGCCGAACACACGTTCCGGCAAGCCCTGCACTGCCACCGGCACGCCCAACCATTCGTGGCTGGCCATCGACCGCGCGGGCAAGGACAAGCTCATCTCGGGCGAATTCTGCATGGGCGAGGGCGGACGTGTCGCCGCCTTCCCCATCGGGAGCAAGGGCGGCAGCGACCTGGTGATGGACAAGAACGGGCGGGCCAACCCCGCGTACGTGGCCAACCTGCCGGTGACGAACGTCCAGGGCGGTGTCGGGACGCGCGGCAACTGGTGGTTCACCCGCAACGTGTTCAAGCAGGAGAAGCCACTCGAACCTGGCACCGTGCGCAACCGCGGCCAGCTCGTCCGGGCGAAGTACGCAGGCGGGTTCACCGTTCTCTCCAGGTCGACGATCTCGTACGGCCCGGAGGACATGTCCTGCTACCGGGGTACGCACCAGGTCTGGACCGTCGCCGAACATCCTGAGAAGCGGCAGACGCAGAACGGCAAGTGGCAGGGGCGAGTGCTCTACGGCATGCCTGCCAAGGGTTGCCGCTGACGCGCTGATCATGCGTCGCTGAGGGCCGGTACGGAGTGAACCTGCTTCGTGCCGGCCCTACGGCGTTGGAGCGCGCCCGCCCACGCCACCGTGCCGAGCGCGGCCAGGCCCAGCGCCGCCCCGATCCAGGCGACCGAGGGGTAGCCGAGGCCGCCGCCGATGGCCAGGCCGCCGAGCCACGGGCCGGCCGTGATGCCGACGTTGAACGCGGAGACATTGGCTGCGGCGGCGAGCGTCGGAGCGCCCTCGGCCAGCGCGAACACCCGGGTGTTGAGCGCGGGATTGGTGGCGAACCCGAACGCGCCCAGCAGGAACACCAGCGCGACCACCGGGATCGCCATCCCTGCTGTCAGCGCGAGCGCAAGTGAGATCACGGTCAGACCCGTGACGCCCGCGAACAGAGTGCGGAAGGGGTGCACGTCCGAGGTGCGGCCGCCGGTGGTGATGCCGATGAGCGCGCCGGCCCCGTACACCGCCAGCACCGCGGGCACCCAGCGGTCCGCCACGCCGGTCGTCTCGGTCAGCAGCGCGCCGAGGTAGCCGAACGTCACGAGCAGGGCGCCGGTGGACAGAGCGGTCGTGCTGTACGCGAGCCAGAGCCGGGGCCGGGCCATCGTCCGCAGCTCGCGCCGCAGCTCCGGCGTCTCCTCCGGGCGTCCGCCGGGGATCGTGGCGGCCACGCCCGCCATCGCGATCGCCGACAGGGCGGCGACCGTCCAGAACGCGGCACGCCAGCCGAGGTGCTGGCCGATGACGGTGCCCGCCGGAAGGCCGGCGATCGTGGCCACGGTGAGCCCGCCTGCGACGATGCTCATCGCCCTGCCACGCGCGTTCGCCGGAACGAGGCTGAGCGCCGTCGTCGCCGCCACCGCCCAGAACCCGGCGTACACGAAGGCGCCCACGACGCGGGTCGCGAACAACACCCAGTATCCAGGCGTCAGTGCGCCCACGATGTGCGCCACGATGAAGACCGCCAGGAACACGAGCAGTGCGTCCCGGCGTGGCCATCGCAACGTCACCACCGCCAAGACCGGCGCGCCGACGAGCATCCCGAGTGCGAACGCGGAGATCAGCAGGCCTGCCTGCGGGACGGAGACGCCCAGGTCGGTGGCCATCTCGGTGAGCAGCCCGGCGAGCATGAGCTCCGATGTGCCCTGGGCGAAGATGGACAGTCCGAGGATGTAGATGGCCAACGGCATCGGTGTGCCCTCCTGTTTTGGATAGATCAGTTCAAAATTTGCGCGGAAGAAAAGGCGGCTTTGAGGGCCGCCTCGTTCAAAGGGTGCTCAGTTTCAAAGAGCGCTGAGTTTCAAAGGGCGCTCAGTGCGGTGCGAGCGATCCCTTCCAGGGCGCTTCTCCCAGCGCCACCGCGTATCGCCACCTGTAGCCCGCTGATCGTGGCGTTGACGAAATGGGCGAGCTCCCTGGCGTCCTTGCCGGTGCCGATCTCACCTCGGCGCTGCCCGTCCTCGATCGTCGCCGTCAACGCGTCGAGCCGTCGCTCCAGATCCCTCCGCAGCACGGCGACGACTGCCGGATCGTGCGGGCCCAGCTCGACGGTCGAGTTGACCACGAGGCAGCCGATCGGATCGTCCGCCGGAGCCTCGATCACCTGCCACAGGAGGGCCCAGACCTTGTCCTTGGCCGGGGTGTCGCCCTCCAGGAGCTCGAAGATCGCCGCGTTCTTGCCGTCCATGTAGCGGCGCAGTGCCCGTTCGAAGAGGTCGTGCTTGCTCTTGAACGTGTTGTAGATGCTGCTGCGCCCAAGCCCTGTCGCCTCGCAGAGGTCCTGCGTCGAGGTGCCCTCGTAGCCCGCGGTCCAGAACGCGCGCATCGCCGCATCCACCGCCCGCTCCTCGTCGAACTGCCTCGGTCGTGCCATGCGCCCGACCTTAACAGTTTTGGATCGATCAGTGCAAAACGGAATCGTGGCCTGTCCAATTTACGCCGTTCATGGGTCCGGCGGCCGTCCGCGTCATACGCTGCCCGCACCGCACCTGAAGATCGACAGAGATTGGTCCATGGACACCGACCATCGACGCGATCCCGGCTGGCACTGGGGTCCGCCGCTCCCCGACACCGAGGCCGTCAGCGCGGAGCTGGCCCGGATCAACGCCCGCCTGCTGGAGATCGAGAAGGAACGCGCACACCTGTGTGACAGGCAGCGGGAGTTGCTCTCAGGCCTCGACTACGCCCGGCACGCGGCCGCCGCCGCCCTTGCTCCGAGACCTTCGGCACTTCCGGAACCTTCGGCACCTCCGACGCTCACGGCGCCTTTGCCGGATCGGCCGGAGGCGCCGCGCGCGGCCGAGCCGGTGCGGCGGCGACGCGACGTCTCCCAGCGAGCGGTCCAGAACCTGCTGCTCCTCTTCGGAGGCCTGCTGCTGGCCGTCGCGGCGATCGTGTTCACCGTGGTCAGCTGGGGACATCTGAGCATCCGCGCGGGTGTCCTGGTGACGATCACCGCGATCACGCTCGCGGTGCCCTGGCCGCTCGCGCGGCGGGGACTGGCCGCGACCGCCGAGACGATCGCGTTCATCGGTCTTGTGCTCGTGCCCCTGGACGCCGTCGCGATCGGCAAGGCGCTGGGGGGCGGCGAGGCACCCGCTGGTTCGCGGGGAGTCGCCGATGGCGACGCCGCCACCTTCTGGGGCGCGTCGCTGGCCATGGCGTTGATGGCGGCGGGATGGGCCTGGTACGGCAGGTACGCCCCGCTCCGGCTGCCGTACCCGACGGCGATCGTGCTGGCACAGGCTCCGCTTCCGCTGGCCGCGTTCGCCGTCGGGCTCACGCCGACCGGGATGGCGCTCGCACTGTGCGCCACCGCTGCGCTCGACCTTCTTCTGCACGCGCTGGCACCTCGGCACGTACAGGTCGAGCGAACCGTCATCGCGGTGGCCGGAGTGCTGGCGGCGGGCGCAGGCGTTGGTCTCGCGCTGGTCGTCTCGTTCGTTCCGGGCTCGGGCGGAGGGGCTGTGCGGGTCGCCGCCGTTCTGGTCTTCGCCGCTGTCCTGGCGGGGTTGACCGCACGTCACCTTGGCCCAGGCTTGCTTCTCCTTGGTCCGGGCTTGCCGCGTTCGTACGTGGCGCAGGCGGTCTCCGGCATCTGCTTTGTGGCGGCCTTGGCGGCACCGGTCGCAGCTGTCTTGCCCGATGGTTGGGACCCGGCCGCGTATGCAGCCGCATGCCTGGTCGTTCTGACCGCTGGCGTACTGCCGGCACCCGACTGGCTGCGCCCGGGTTTCGTCGGCGCCGGCCTGCTCGCACTCGCGCTGACCGGGCTGCTGATGACGCCGTACGTCGTGACGGCGCTTTTCGGTCCGCTGACCTGGGTGGCATCGATATGGGCGAGTTCGCCTGTCCGGGCTCGTGAGACGGCCTGGCCGGACTTCATGTGGCATGGCGCACCGGCTGTTCCGGTGGTCCTTGCCGCGTCGACTCTGGTGGCCGGAGTCGTGTCCGTTCGGCGGCGTGGCATGGTGCCTGCGGCGTTGGTGTTGGGCTCGGTCGCCGTGCTCACGCTTCCGATCTCCGGAGACCTGTCACACGCCGCCGCCATCGCGGTCCCGCTCGGGCTTGCATGGGCGTTGTCGATCGTGGCATTGCGCACCCGTGCTGAGAGGCTGGCCGCGACGAGCACGGTCGTTGTTGCGTTCGCCGCCTTGCTCGCGGTGGCTGGTTCGTTGGTACGCGAGGACTCGACGGTGCTCGTCGTCGGGATCGTGCTCGTGCTTCTCATCGCGTTCGCCGCTCTGGCTCGTACGGAGATTCCGCGCGTGACCGGCGCCTCCGGGGCGGTGATCGCGGCGGGCGGCTTGGCATGGGCGGTTTGGGCTTGGCAGTCGGCTGACAGCAGGTCGGCGGTGGTTCCGTTCTTGCTGCTCGCCGTACGAGCCTCCGCCCTCGCCCTCGTGACGCTCCCGGCCTGGAGATCGCGGCGGCCCGGGCAGGTGCGCGCGTTCCACCTGGCGGCCGAGGTGCTCACCGTGGCGGCCGTCCTCTACGTTCCCGCCGATCGCGGGCTCCTCGCGCTCACCTGGGCGATCGCCGCCGTGCTGGTGGCCGCCGGAGCATGGACGAGCAGCGGCCCGTTGCGCCTCGTACATGTCATCGCCGCCTCCGCCCTGGCCTTCTGCGCGCCGTTGCCGCTGGGCAAGGCCTTCTTCACCGCCCTCACCGGCCCGTACGCCTGGATGGGAGAGAGCTGGCACGGAGTCGGGGCCGGAGCCGCCGCCGACAACGCCCGAGCGGCGTTGTCTCCGGACTCACCCGCCTGGCACCCGGAGCCGATGCTCGTGCCGGTCCTGCTGCTCGCCGCGTCCGCCGCCGTTCTCGCGGTCGCCGCCCATGCCGGCCGGGCGGCGACCGGCGTCGCGCGAGTGCTTCTCCCCGTCGTGCTCATGCCGTTGCCCGTCGCCGCCGATCTTCCCTACTGGGCCGCGCTGGCCTTCCTGGTCGCCGTCACTGCGGGCCTGGCCTGCTGGGCCGCCATCGCGCGAGGACCGGCGGGGGTGGCGACGCTTTGGTCGGCGTCCCTCGCCGCGTCATGGTCCCTCGCCGAACGGCCCGCCACGCTGGTGGTCCTGGCGATGCTCGCGCTGATCGCCGCCGCGTTCGCCCTCTGGGGCAGGCATACCCCGGAAGCCGGTGTGGCGGCGGCCGTCGCGTCGCTCGCCCTGGGTGCGGAGGGGGCCGCGATCGCGTTGTCGGAGGGGCTGCCGCGCGAGTACGCGGCCTTCGTCGTGCTGGCCATCGCAGTGCTCGTCCTCCGATCAGCCGGGCATCTCACTGCCGTCGTGCGGAACGCGCTTCTGGGCACGGGAGCCGTCCTGCTTGTGGTCTCCGCAGGCATGACCGTGCCGCATCCGGAGCCCCTCTCCCTCGTGCTCGCCGCCGGTGGTCTCGCCCTGGTGGCCTCCCACAAGTGGATAGGACTGCAGGTCGCGGGCCTGCTGACTGTTGCCACGGCGCTGCTCCTCCACCTGCCCACGTTCGCAGAGGCGATGGTCGGGCCGTACCTCTGGATCGACCGAGTCTGGACCGGCCCGCGAGACCTCGACCCGGGAGAACCCGTGGCGGCAGCGGTGGCCGCGCTTGCCGCGGGAACGGCCATCGCCTCGGTCCGGGTCCTGACCGGGCACGCTGTCATCGCGGCCACGATCGCCGCTCCAGTTGCCCTCCTGCCCCTCGCAGCGCATCTCCGCCCTTCGTTCGCGCCGGCCTTCGTGGCCGTTCTCGTGATCGCGCTCGCCGTCCAGGCGTGCCGTGCGACCGGCCCGGTCGCGAACGTCGCGGGCGTGATGGCCGGATGGCTCGCGACCCTCACGATCGCCTGGTCCTTGGCCGACCGCGTCTCGACGTTGCTCGTTCTCGGTGGCTTGGCTGTCCTCGCCGGAGGCTGCGCCGTGTACGCACGCGGCTCATATGTGCGCGAGGGTGCATCGGCGGTGGCGGTCATGGCCGTCGCAGGCTGTTCCGCCGCGGCCTCTCTGGCGGCCGGGGCCTCGGCCACGCACGCCGCGTTCGCCGTCCTCGCCACGGCGGCCGCCGCGCTCCTGCTGGCGGCCGAGCTCCGGACGGTCGCGGTCGAGATCACCGCGAACGCGCTGTGCGTCGTCGCGGTGGTGATGACGGCAGCTGACGTCGCCTGGACGAGCCTCGCCCTTGCGGTCGCGGGCCTGATCACCCTCGGTACTGCCCTGCGGCCCGATCGCAGGCAAGCCGCATGGGCCGGGCTGGCGTTGCTCCAACTGGCACTGTGGCTGCGCCTAGCCGTGGCCGACGTGACGGCGCCCGAGGCCTACACGGTGACGCTGACCGTTGCCGGCGTCGTCGTAGCGCATTGGATCCGCCCCGCGACCTCCTCTTGGGCGGTCTACGGGCCTGCTTTGGCGTTGACGTTCGTACCGAGCCTGGTCGTCACATGGACCGACCTGGGCCTGACCCGCCCGCTTCTCCTGGGCGTCGCCGCGTTCACCGCGACCTTGGCAGGGGCGTGGACCCGGCTCCAGGCGCCCCTCCTGCTGGGTGGCGGCGTGCTGGTGTTGAACGCGGCGCACGAACTGGGCCCGGCGCTGTTCGACCTCGTCGGCCAGGGACCGCGCTGGGCACCGATCGCAGTCACGGGGCTGGCTCTGCTCTTCGCGGGCGCGACGTACGAGCACCGCATCCGGGACCTGCGCCGCCTCCGCACCTCCATCGCCGCCATGCGCTGACGGTAGGCCCTACGTCTCCACGCCGAGCGCCTGCACCCATTGGTCAGCGGTGGGACGGGTGCCTACAGGCCCGCGAGCCTCCCGGAAGAGGTCTGAGACGCTCGCGGCGATGCGCGGCGGGATCCCCTCCACAAACTCGATCCTGTCGCCCGGCCGCAGGTGCGGGATTTGGGCGAGGACGCGGACGATCAGCAGCGCCAGCTTGTAACGATCGCCATCCGGATCCGCGTCCTGATCGGCGCCCAGCGGATCATGCCAGTCCTGGCCCATTGGCGTCCCAGCAAAGCGCATTCCGTCACAGTTGAGCAGATAGATCTCCGCAGGTCGTGAGGCCCAAAGAATGGTGCGTGTCGTCACGTCCCCGATGACCAACGAGTGTGAATGCAGCAGTTGGAAGAGCGCCGCGATCCGCTGGACTATCTCCAGCCGATCGCCGGCTTCCGGCGGGGTCTCGGATTCGCCCCAGGTGGTCCGGCGGTCAGACAGCAGGTAGCTGAGCTCACGCACGCGCACCGAATCGGCGCCGCGCGGCCCGAACCGTCCGTAGAAGCGCTCCGGAGCGCGCGGTATGACGACACCCGCGACCCGGTCACCGTCCAGCACACGCGCCACTGGCCAGGCCGTCTGACTGAGCAGCAGTTTTCTCTCGCCCGCTGAGAGAGTGGCGGGGAACGACACCAGACGCGCGACGGCGTCGGCGTCGGTTTCGGCGAACCGACCTCGGTACTCCTTGTAGAGCAGTTCATCGTTCACCGAGACCATCGAGTAGAGGGTGCTCATCCCGCCTGTACCCAGCGGCGCGCCGAGTCCGAGATCCCGCAACTGCAGATCGGTTCCGGGAGCACTCTCGACGGTCGCCGCTTCCGGCTGCCGCCTTGGCATCAGCCAATGCGCTTGCGGCTCGCGTTCGGATAGTGTCCGTGCCAGTGCACGCACGTTCGTCCTGGGCAACAGCTTGAACTCGGTGGATTCACGGCCCACGTCCAGGCGGCAACCTTCTGCGGAAACCGTGATGTACCAGGAAGGGGCATGGTCGAAGTTGAACCTCCTCCTTCGGGTGGAGATCATGGTGACCTGCATGCCGAGCAGGGGACCGCGCTCCACGACCTGCCGGATCACGTCTTGAAGCTCCGGCTTGGCCACGAACAGCATGTCAGCCGCGTTCACCAGCACGAAGAGGGCTGGCAACGGCGGGATCGGCTCGCCCTGCGTCACCGACGACTGGTAGTGGTGCCAGGCGATCGAACGTGCCGCGTCGAGGAGGGACTGCCGCCGGTCCAGCTCGTGAACGAGTGCCTCGCCCAGCCGGTCGGCCAGCGAGAGCTCATTCGCGATATTGGTGATCACGTCGGCAACGTGAGGAAGCTCCTCAATCCCGCCGGTGAACGTGCTGCCCGCCGAGTAGTCCGCCAACAGGAAGTTGAGTTGCGCGGGCGGATGGGCGACGGCTAGTTCTGTCACGAGTGTCCGCACGAGCTGAGAGCGGCCGGACAGCTGCCGATCGATGATCAGGCCGTGGCCGGGCATGAAGCCGTCCATAACGTCGAGCCTGACCGGCCCGTCATCGTTCGCCCCGAGGGTGACCGGCTCCCACTCGTCCACCCGCCGCGTCCAGTCCGGGATCGGTTGCGCGGGGGTTTGGAACAGTGAAGCCCGATCCGAGGGAGCCTCGGCGGAGCCGGGCAGGAACCTGTTGATGAAGCGGCGGATCCGGCCCCCCGGCGCCGGTTCCGGGCGATCGTCAGCGGCGTTGCTTGGCGGGGAACTAGCCGTGCCCCGCACCCGATCCCTCACAAGCCGCAGTACGTCGGCTTCTTGGCGGCATGAATCGCAGTCCGCGAGATGGGCGAGCGCGCGGACGAGTTCCTCGCCGCTGAGCTTGCCATCCACGTAATCGGTCATGCGGACGCCGCTCAAGTGCACGACATCGCTACCGGCGGGGCGAGCGGCGATCGGGGGAGCCTGGACTTGCGGTGGCGGTGGCGGCTGGGAAGCGACACTCGCGATGTTTGGGAATGGCGGGACCGCGGGCGCGGGGGGCGGCGGGGGCGTGATCGTCCGGTCTAGGAGGGCTCTTGCCTCCGGGCTGATGAGGGCGAAGGGGCGGTCGGGGAGGGCTTGGTCGCCTTGGGCGGAGGGGAGGAGGGCGCGGAAGGTCTCTGCGGCCGAGCCGATGCGGGGTTCGATCTCGGCGGAGACCTGTTCGAGGACGTGACGGGTGTGCCAGGCCTCGGGGCGCGGGAGGCTGGCGAGGAGGGCCGCGCGGGCGCCGGGGACGAACTCGTAATGGCCGATGGAGTGGTCGACGGGGCGCAGGAGGCCGCTCAGGAGTACCTCGGCCAGCTGGCCGGGACCGGACTCGCCCAGGACGCGATGCTGGATGAGGCGCATCACCGGGAGGAGCGGGATGGAGACCGCGACATGGGCGGCCAGCTCGGCGGCTTCGGGGGAGGCGGTCACCAGGAAGCGGCGGACACGTTCCTCTGGAGGGAGTTCGCGTTCGCGTTGAACGGGCGCGGCGGTGGTGGCGGTGGGCGTGGCCATGGCGGCGGGTTGGGGTCCTGCGCCCGCGACCAGGTTCGCCCAGCCGGAGAGCCAGCGGGGTGCGATCTCCAAGACGGGGATCGGTAGGCCGTCGGGGGCCTCGCCGTCGTACGGGGTGAAGTCCAATTTGGTGTTAGGCGCGCCGGGGCGGGGGAGTGAGGCGAGGCCGGGGGTGGTGGGGGCGGCGGTGCGGCGCCACAGACGTTCGGGGAGCGGTTGCAGGATCGCCGTCGGGCCGGTCTGCGCCCAGCGGCGGAGAGCGCGCGGGGCGCGGCCGTTCCACCAGTGCGGGCCGGAACAGTCGCTGAGCACGAGCGTTGTGTGGCGTCCGGCGGGGTCCAGGAGCGTGGTGGGGGAACGGGCGGGACCGGTGGGGGAGGACGAGATACCTCCCGACTCGTTCAGGTAGGTGAGGTGTAGGTCGCGGAAGGCGCCTTGGCGGACGATCGTCTCGGCGAGTTCGCGGCCTAGGGGCTGCCAGAGCCTCATGGACGGGCCGGTGTCCACGACCAGGTTGAGGGAGAGCCAGCGTTCGGGCGCTGGGGTCAGGACGGGCACCCACAGGGCGGTCTCGGCGATGCGGGCGGCGGTCGCGTCCTCGTCCAGCTCGGTGCGGAGGGGAGATGCGACTCGGCGTTTGAGGGGGCGGAGCGCGCGCTGGACCCCCAGGGGGTTGGTCAGCATCGGCGCCGTCGGGACGAGGATCTCCCTGGCGTCGCTGCCGCTCTGGGATTCGGGAGGGCGCGGGTGGAGTTCGGTGGTGAGTTGGTCGGGCTGTTGTTGGGGCGGACTATGGGGAGCCTGAGGGCTCTCGGAGATGTCTTCGGGGGGTGGCAGGTCGTCGTGGGTGGTGTCGGGCGCGGGCGGTGCTTCGGCGGTCTGGGTGGACGAGGTGTGGCAGGCGAGCCAGAGGATCTCGCTCAGCTCGCGTGCGTCGGTGGGCTGGCCGAGCGAGTCCAGGGCCTGGTGGAGTCTTTCAATCTTCATCTGGACCGGCGGCCAGATACGGCGTGATGCGGTCGGCGAGGTCGCGGCGGTCGGCCGCGTCGGAGAAACGGCACAGGTAGACGGCGTTCAGCAGCTGGTCGGTGGCGAGCGTGCCCTGTTTGGCCCGTTCGAAGAACTGGCCGATGAGGTCGTCGCTCCGGTCCGCCAGGTCGCCCAGGTGCTCGCGGACGATGGCGGCGAGTTCGGCCTGGTCGGCGGGCTGGCTGAGCTTGACCGTGATGCAGCGGCGCAGGAACGCGGGCGGGAACTCGCGTTCACCGTTGCTGGTCATCACGACGAGGGGGAACGCGTTGCAGCGGACGGTGCCGCGGGTCACGGTGACGCGGTCGGCGTCCGAGCCGTCGGCGGTCATCACCTCGGCGGTGGGCTCGGCGCGGCGGGCGAGTTCGGGGATCTCGTACTCGCCCTTCTCGAAGATGGTGAGCAGGTCGTTGGGCAGGTCGATGTCGCTCTTGTCGATCTCGTCGATGAGCAGGACCCGCGGCCGGGCGTACGGGAGGAGCGCGGTGCCGAGGGGTCCTAGGCGGATGTAGCGGCCGATGTCGTCGGGCGTGGGCTCGCCCCCGTTCACGGTGCCCTCGCGTCTCGCGGCGTACAGGCGGGTGAGGGGGTCGTATTGGTAGAGACCGTCGCGCAGGGTGACCCGGCTGGTGATGGGCCAGTGCAGGACCGAGCCGAGCCCGAGTTCGTGCGCCACCGCGTACGCGAGGGTGGACTTGCCGGTGCCGGGCGGGCCGGTCACCAGGAGCGGGCGGCGCAGGTAGAGCGCCGCGTTCACCTGCTGCACGGCGTCGTCCGACGGGCGGTACGTGGTCGCCTGGTGGTGTCCGGCGGGGCCCGCGGGCGGGATGTCCAGCGTCGGCCCGCCGGAGAACGAACGCCACGGCGGGGGTGGCGGGAGGCTGTTGATGCCGTCGTGCGGCTCGCGGGTCCCGCGGTACAGCAGCCAGTCAGGCACCTCATACCTCCATAGCGAGGGGCGGATCAGGAAGACGGGACGGGTCGTCCCACAGCAGGGTGAGCTCACGGCCGCAGTGCGGCTCGTGGGCGGGCGCGACGAGGGCCTGCTTGCGCAGCTCCATCACCCGCGCCGGCAGGTGGTCGGGGTGGCCCGCGAGGGCGTCGGCGAGGTCGTCGACCTGGTGCCGGCCGGTGCAGCCGGGGGTGCAGCGGGTACGGGGCCAGGCCATGACCGGGATGCCGGTGTTGAGCGCGGCGGTGACCCAGGCCTTCGCAGGACGCGCCCCGTAGACCAGGACGCAGACGTCGGAGTTGGCCATCAGCCAGTTTTGGAACGCGCTCTTGGCGCGCGGTCTGCCGCAGTCGACGCGTTCCGGCTCGCTGCTGCCGCGCTCGCGCAGCACACGCCAGCGGCGGTGGGCCTGGTCGCGGCGGATCGAGTCGGGGCGGAGGCGTTCGACGTCCCGCACCACGACCGGATACATGCCCATGGGCAGCTGGTGTTCGCGTTCGACGTACCACTCCTCGAAGGGCTTGCCCAGCCACGACTCCGGCACCGCGAACTCGATCATCCAGTCGGTCCGGCCCACCATCGCGCCGCGCGCCTTGGCCAGGCCGGTCTCCGCCGCCTGCCGTACGGCCCGTTCCGGGACCCGGACCGTCTCCTGCCGGGCACCCTCCGCGCCGTCGATCCAGGTGTGCACGGTCACGTCGTAGGCGTTGTCGTGCGTCACGCGTTCCAACCGGACGATCACCGAGGCGGTGCCGTCTTCGGTGCCGTCTTGGGTGGTGCCGGCGCGTGGGCGGGGCAGGTGCGCCCGGGACCAGCCGGCCAGATCCCGGTCGGACAGGTGGCGCTGGAGAACGGCGATCCAGCGCGCCAGCCGGTCCGGGTCGTCCGGCCAGCCCTCGGCCACGCTCCGGACCGAATCCCACACCGACCGGAACCTGGGCCTCCCCGGCATGGGGCCGACGGCCTCGGCGACGAGCTCAGCGAGGGGCGCGGCGGTGGCGGCGCCGGTCAGCAGACGCCTCAGCGAATGCCGCGCGGGCGGCGTCAGCCAGGTCAGGGGCAGGTGGTCGTCGAGCTCCTCCCAGTAGCGGCGGATGGCGGCGAGCGGCAACATCCGGCCCACCGCGCCGTCCGTGCCGCGCAGATCGGAGTCGGTGATCATCCCGACGACCTCGCGTGTGGACTGGTCGTACACGGCCGCGCCGCTGTATCCCTCCAGGATCTGGTCGCCGGGCTCTGCCTTGAGCTGCCACCACTCCTGCCGCTGCACCATCGACGGCCCGGTGGTGACGGTGATGTGCCGCTCGTCCGGCTCGCGGGGATGGGGGAAGCCGTACGTCCCGAGCACACGCTGCCCGCCGTACGGCACGGGTCCGTGGGGAGCCCGCGGGGCCGGCCGGTCCAGGATGTCGGGCGCGGCGAGCCGGGCGGGGGTGAACGTGACCGGGGTGCTGAGTTCGAGCACCGCCACGTCGCCTTCGTCGCCCGGCCGCTGCCAGTCGCCGCATGACACGATCTTGGCCGGCAGCGGGCCGCTCAGCCCCGGGAAGCCGACCCACGTGCTGCTCCGGCGGGTCACCGAATGGGCGCACGTCAGCAGCTTGGTGGGGGTGATCAGGAACGCCGACGCGCGGGACTCTCCAGAGGCCTCGCCCACCCAGGCCCGCCACTGCCAGTCGTGCACGGTGCGGTCAGCCTTCCTCCTCGGTCGACGCCTGGCCGGAACCGGCCGGGCCGCCCCAGGTGAGCTTCACCTTGAGATGGCCCTCGCCGGCGGTCTTGGCGATGACCGCGCCCGCCGAGGCGTTCAGCTTGACCCCGAACTCCAGCTCGATCATGTCCGGGTTGAGCTTGCCGCCCTGGAGGGTGCGGAGCGCGGACTCGGCGGCGCCGCGCACGTGGTCGAGGGCCGATTCCAGCCGCTCGGCGGCGTTGAAGATGAGTCCGTGGTCGGGGCGTGACACCGACTGGAACCCCGGCTCCCGGGTGTCGACCTCGACGATCACCGGTCCCTGGTCGGTCTGCCATCGCACGAGTTCGTCCACGCGCACCCCGTTCCCCGACGCACTTTGCTCTGTTCTTTTGTCCCGCAATCTACCAAGATCGTCAATTCTGTACCGGGCGGATGGCCATAATGGGGGATGGTCACCGTCGAGGACGTGCGGCGCCTGGCGCTGACGTTGCCCCGCACGTCGGAACACCTCATCAGGGACTGCGTGAAGTTCCGGGTCGGCCAGATCGTCTACGTCGCGTTCTCCGCGGATGAGACGATCATGGGCTTCGCGTTCCCGAAGGAGGAGCGCGCCGCGCTCATCGAGTCCGAGCCGACCAAGTTCCACCTGCCGCGCCTCTCTGACCAGCGCTTCAACTGGGTGAACGCCTGGACCGCCGAGCTCGACGAACCCGAGATGCGCGAGCTGGTCATCGACGCCTGGCGCATGGTCGTGCCCAAGAAGGTCGCCGCCGCCCGCCTCGGCTTGTAGCCGCGCCAAGGCAGAAGCCGCTACCCCGCCTGCCCCTGCCTGCTCCCGTCCGCCCACGCTGGCCACGGCAGAAGTTTTTTGAGAATTCGGCGCCGGAGGCGATGAGTTCTCGGAGGGGGCGTGGTCTACCTCTGTGAGAGCACGACAACGAACCAGCGAGGCTCGGCGGAGGGCTCTCGACCAGCCGGAACCACCGCGATTTTCCCGGAAATCCGACGGCTCGGGCTATGGAACAAAGTATTCCGTTCTGATAGGCTCAGAGCAGAGCCGAACAAGGAAGAAGGCCCGCGATGTCGACCACGATGAGCGTCTCCGAACTGGCCCAGATCCTCTTCACCTCCCCGCTCCAGGCGTCCGCAGGCCCCTCCTCCGCGCAGGTCCGCGCCGCCGTCGACACGCGGCTCGCCGAGTGCGGCGACGACTGCGCCACCTGCCTCGCCCGCGTCGCCCAGGAGGCCGGCGACCACCCCGAGGCCTACGCCGCCCGCATGCGCTGGGCGCTCGACGCGATCCAGACCGCGTACTTCGGCGACGCGGTCGAGACCACCTACTTCGGCCTCGCCGTCGCCGCGTGACCAGCGGCTCCACACCTGTGAACGGCCCGGCACCTGTGAAGGAGAAACATCATGAACACGCACCTCGCGGAAGAGATCGTCCCCCGTTCGCTCAAGCAGCTGCTGGCCGCAGGCGATCCTGGAATCCCGGAACGCCGCCGACGGCCCCGCAAGGTCATGACTCTGCGCCGCGTCTCGTGACAGACCCCGCGCCCCGACCTCCACCTGAGGCCGTACCGAAGCAAAATCGGTACGGCCTCTTTTGCTTTCCGGGGCCCGCATTGGGAAATGCCACCGCACCTGCGGCCTCAGGGAAGCAGCCTCGGGAAGCCGCCGGTGCAGCGGACGGCGGCCCTGACCGTGGCGCCGTCCTCGTGCCGGAAAAGGACCACTGCCTCCCGGGCGGGGCCGTCCTGAACGAGATGGCTACGGTAGCCGATGGCCGGGTTCCAGCCGGTGAGGGCCGCCTGGTCTTGGCCGACGCACACCGCGAGAACTCGCCCGCCCGGGCTCGTGAAAACCCGCGGTTCGCCCGCGCCCGCTACGGAGTTCTCCGGATCGGGGGTGATCGCAGGTTGGGTGTCGAGGCGCCTCTGGATCTCCCCACTGGACATCGGCTGGACGACGCCGCCCGTCAGCATCCAGTTGGTGATCTGTACGGCGGCCAGTCCCACCGCGACCATGAGCACGGCGATGGCCAGCCAGATGCCGACCAGGGTGGCGGTACGCGCGGTCACGCGAGCAAGCGTGGCATCCCAGAGGTCAGCCCCGAGTCAACACACGGTGATGAAAATGCAGGTCAGCTAGGGTAAGGGGCGTGACGCTCACGACCATCCGGCGGCAGTTGATGTCCCTGGTCGTCCTGATCATCCTGCTGGTCCTCGTCGCGTTCTTCCTGCCGCTCGTGGCGACGGTGCGTTCCATCTCCGCCGACGAGAGCGTCGCCCAGACGGTGGTCGAGGCCGAGTCTCTCGTCCCGATCCTCATGCGCGAGGACACCGAGACGCTCGCGCTCTCCGTCGACAGCCTCGCGGCCAGGGAGGCCGACACGTTCTCCGTCTTCCTCCCGTCCGGTCGCGTGCTCGGTGATTCGGCTGCACGTTCCGACGCTGTCCGGCTCGCCGAGCGCGGCTACAGCCTGGTCGCCGAAGTGCCGGGCGGTCGCGAGGTGCTGCTGTCGGTCATCGTCCGCAACGACGGGCCGGTCGTCGTACGCGCGTTCGTGAGCGACTCCGTCATGTACGAGGGTGTGAACGTGGCGCTGGCCACGCTCGCGCTGCTGGCCTTTCTCCTGCTGTTGATCGGCGTCCTCGTCACGTTCCCTCTGGCCACCCGGCTGACGCGGCCGCTGCTCGAACTGTCGGAGGTGTCCCGCCGCCTCGGCCGCGGCGACCTGGCCGCGCGGGCCCGCGGCGGAGGCGCGGTCGAGCTCGTCGAGGTGGCCGCCGCGCTCAACTCCCTGGCGCGCCGGATCTCCGAACTGGTCAAGGGTGAACGCGAACGCATCGCCGACCTCTCGCACCGGCTCCGCACCCCCCTCACCGCCCTGCGCCTCGAAGCCGACCTCCTCGAAGACCAGACGGAACGCACCAAGGTGAACCGCACCATCGACCAGGTCGAGAGCACGGTCACCGACGCCATCAAGATCGTCCGCAGTGGGGACACCGGACCGGGGACCTGCGACGCCACGGTGGTGATCGCCGAGCGTATGGAGTTCTGGTCGGTCCTCGCCGCCGAGCAGGGGCGCTCGATCGGAGGCGAAATCACCCCCGGCCCTCTCCCTGTCGCCACGTCCAGCGCTGAACTCGCCGACGCGTTCGACGTCCTGATCTCCAACATCTTCAGCCACACGCCCGGCGGCACGGACTTCTCGGTCACGCTGGTCCCGCAGCCCGGTGGCGGTGCGGTGCTGGAGGTGGCCGACAACGGCCCAGGCTTCGCTGACACCCGCGTCCGGCGCGGCCGCAGCGGCGGCGGCTCGTCCGGGCTGGGCCTGGACATCGTCCGCCGGGTCACCGAAGTCTCAGGCGGCCACCTCACCCTGGGCACAGCCCCATCCGGAGGCGCCCTGGTCCGCGCCGAGCTAGGCCCGCCCTAATACGACACGTACGGGGCCTCACGAACGTACGCGTCATCCTGCAACTGCTTCAGCAGGAAGTCCGCCGCGTCAGCCCTGGAGAGCTTCGACTTGATGATCGTGGTCACCCCCGTCCCATGTTTGTAGGCGCCGGTGCGTTCCCCCTTGGTCAACGCACCCGGCCGCACGAGCGTCCAGTCCAGCCCGCTCTGCCGCACGTACTCCTCCTGCCGCGCGGTGTCCGCGAACGCCGACCGCAGAATCAGCGGCACAAGCACGTACTTGTACTGGAACGGCAGCATCTCAGCACTGTCGGCCATGCCGATGGTCGACTGAACCACGAGCCGCCGCACCCCGGCCTTCTCCATAGCCCGGATGATGTTCTGCGTGCCCTCGGACCGCACCGTCCCCGTCTTCCGCGCCGGCGCCCCCAACACGCACACGACGGCGTCCTGCCCCTGCACGGCCCGTTCGATCGCCTCGTAGTCCATGACATCGCCCTGCGCGACCCTGAGCTGCTCATGCTCCACGCCCAGCTTGGCCGGATCGCGCACGAACGCGGTGACCTCATGCCCCCGATCCAGAGCCTGCTCGACGACGCGCCGCCCCGTACCGCCCGTCGCCCCGAAAACCAGAATCTTCATCGTGCCCGCTCCTCTGCTGAGCCGATGGGGATCGATGAAGCGGCCTGCCTCCACCTACAGGCGACGCTCCCCCCACCCACCCAGCCCGTCAACCCCAACCCAGGAGCCGTCAGTCCCAGAAGACTCTGATCTTGGGCAGGCTCACGTCCGTTCTCGGGCCGACCGACTCGAGGGAGATCTTGGTGTTGTCCCTCTCGACCTCCATGAGGCGGGGCGGGTCTGAGGGCGATATCAAGTAATGGCCTGGAGGCAGCTCATCGGTGTCCGGCATCTTGAAGCTCCGGGTGTCGGTCCATGAGCTGATGAAGGCGCATTCTCCGGGCACGTAGGGCTGGGATTCGCCCGTGGTCTTTGACGTGGTGATAACGAACGTTCCGTTGCGGTTTGGCTGTCCTGCACTGCCGGACTTGGCGGTCCGGTAGAACCAAACCTGGCCCTGGCCCTCCTTTGCTGCGGTGGGGCTTTGACCGAGCGAGTAGTTGTAGCCGCTGTTGAGGTCTCGGCGCCTGGCTTTCTCGCCGAAGCACTGACGCGTTCCACCTGGTAGGTACTTCACGCCTTGCGGAGTTCTTGCCTGGAACCGGGTGGTGACGTGCACCTGAGTCCCGGGTTTGATCCGCCCGGGCGACACGGTGATGTCCAGCTTCATGTACGGAGATTCGGAAGCCGGCATGTTCGGCTGGCCCAACAGCACACCCGGGTTTGTGAAGGAGGCGCGGATGGAACCACGGGACTCGCCGCCTACCGTGGGGCCGGAAGGCCAGAGCACCATGGCGATGACGATCGCGCCGGTGACCGCCGTTCCGGCTCCGGCGACGCCCTTCACGCCGCCGACCTTGCTGATCACACCGCTGCCTCCAGCTGCGTGGCCGACCCCGGAGGTCGTCTGCGCAGCCGTGGTCCCTGCCACGGTGTTGGCGGCATTGGCTGCCGTGGTCCCCGTCACGGCCGCACCGGCACCGGCACCGGCTACACCGCTGCCGCCAAGCAACGTCAGAGGGAACGCCGCCGTGAACAAGGCCACAGCCGTGCCGAGGGCGTACCAGCCCCTCTGTTCCCAGTCGGAGCCATATGCGGTCGTGGCGATGACTTCAAGGCTGTGAACGAACTCGCGTGCGTTCTGGAAGCGCTGACCCGGATCCTTGGCCATCCCACGAAGGACTAGCGGACGTAGTGGTTCTGGCACAGCGTTCAGCGGAATGGTGCCGAAGGTGTGCTCGGCCTGCCACGCCTCAGTGGTGTCCGCCTGGAATGGCCGCCCGCCCACAACGCACTCGAAGAAGACGCAGGTAGCCGCATAGATGTCGGTCGCAGCGGTCGCCGGCACGCCTTGCCATTGCTCCGGTGACATGTATGCCGGGGTCCCCACGATGCTGCCCTGGCCGGCGAGAACGGCGACGCCGAAGTCGATCAGTTTGCTCTGCCCGTTGTCCTGCACCATGACGTTCGCGGGCTTGTAGTCCCTGTGGACCACGCCGACAGAGTGCGCGGCGGCCAACCCGAGCAGCGAACCCTTCAGCACCGTCAGAGCGGCCTCGGGGACGAGCGCCATGCGTTCATCGAGCAGCCTGCGAAGCGACTGCCCGTGCACCGCCTCCATGATGATCGCAGCGCCGTCCGTGGCCTCCGTGTAGCCGCGCAGGCGCGCCACATGCGGGTCGGCGAGGCGGGAGAGCATCTCCGCCTCAGCGCGGAAGGTGACGCGAGCATGAGTGTTACCCAGCAGCTCCGGGGCCAGGTACTTGATCGCAACGACTGCCCCGGACGCCACTTGCCGAGCCAGAACGACGCGTCCCTGAGCCCCCGCGCCCAACTCCTGCAGCTCGGCATAACCAGGTATCCGCCAGTTGGCCAACGGAGTGTCTGAGGTCATGAGCCGCCCCGGTCAGCCCAGTTTTTTCAGCTGCTTGTCCAGAAGCTCGGCAGCTCGCTTGCTGATCGGGTCCGATGGCTTGGACGGCGAGGTGCGCTCCCAATAGAGGGTCGTGATAACGAGGTTGCCGCGCACCGCATAGTCGTACGTGAAGTAGAAGATGTTTTCTTTGGACGCTGAGGCGGAGTACTTCTGCCGCTCGAATCCACGGAGATGGGTCCACCCCGCCAGACTGTCTTCGCTTACCCTCCACGTGTCATCGTGTGCGAACAGGGTGAAGTTCGCGTTCACCTTCTTGGGCGGGACGTGTTGTTTGGATGGGCAGGCACGCGCGGCCTTCTGAAGTGCCGCGTACGCATTGGCGGCACCTGGGGCATCCTGATAGCGAGCGATTAGCTGCGCGTACTTGACCTCGCCCTTCCCGGTGGCGGGGTTGCTGAACTGGCGGATGGTCGTCTCAGGCTGCCCAGGCAGTTTGATGCCGGAAAGCGAGCACATCGGCGCTTGCTTCTTCTGGATGGCTTCAACAGCGATACCGGTCTGCTTGATCTCCGAGCCGACCTCCCGGGACGAGAGCAGTCCTGCCTTGACCTGCTGCGTCGAGAGGTTAGGCGGAGGGGCGACCGCCGGGGCACTCTGAGTAGGGGTGGCTGAAGGGCGTGATTGTTTGTCCTCGCCACCACAACTTGCGAGAAGCATCGCCGCAGTACCGAGCAGCGCGACTGCTCGACTCGGAGTCATCCGCTGAGCTGGAGCCCCTCTCATTGGCGTGATCGGGTCTGGATCTCGCCGACCACCAGAGGTTCGGGAACGGAAGTCAACTCCAGAGGATCGAGGGTGCCGCCGCCCGCGTCGCAGTCCGCGCCGTTGCAAGTCCAAGCCACGTCCCAGGAGATGGTCGCGGAGAGTTGATAGGCACCGCCAGGTTGCCCGGCTGAGGAACGTTTGTAGGTATAGGAACAGAAATCGCTGTCCTTGCTCCCCGCCCCCAGGCACTCCAGGGCCTTTTCACCGAGGTTCCATACGACCTTGCTCGGTGTCGCGGTTATCTGGATGGTCTGAGCACCCACGGTGAGCGGTGGGGTGGATACCTGCACAAAGCCCTCAGCCCACAGCCGGGTCCGGACTTCTACATAAGTCTTGCCATCGGGCGCTGTGTGCGTCTTGGGGATGGGGAGTTGGGCAGACGTCCTGGCTTGTTGAGCCAGGTCGATCGTGTTAGGCGCTGGCGGAGGAGCACCTCCGTTGCCGCCGCCAAGGCCACCGCCTCCGAATCCTGGCAGGGTGGGAATCCCGCCGTCTCCACCTCCGCCGCCGGATCCACCGCCGCCTCCACCGCTGCCGCCTCCGCCATCCTCCTCGGCACATTTGAGGTCACGGCCCTGCCCCGTGCACGGATCGGCGCTTGCTGGAAGCGGCGCAAGGAACGAGACGGCCAAGGTGGCGGCGCCTGCGATCGCAGCCACTTGAACCGAGCCTCGGAACCCGACCGATGGTGGCATCTCGTGTCCTTCCCTGCGTGTCGCCGATCGGCGCGGCGAGCGGCCGGTCAGCATTTGTTGTCCCGCTTGGTGTCTGAGACCTTCCAGACCCCGGCGTTGTAGGTCACGGCGGTCCGGTAGAGGTACGCCGAGCCAGTGCCGCCGGCGGTGCGCTTGCCGGTCTTCGCCGAGAAGCGGTAACCGGCGAGGGTCCGCATGCAATCGACGACGTACACGTTGGCCCCGTCCTTGGAGCGCGCGTAGACGCGTGGGTTGGAGATGTTGGTGAAACGCCAGATGACGCCCTTCGCCTTAGTGCGTTCGACATCCGCGGTGACGGTCGTGAGGAGCGGGTCCATCGCGACGGTGGCGAGTTGCGCCGGGTCGTTCGTCTCGTACACCCGCTTGTAGACGCGTTGGTATTCGCGGTAGCGGTCTAGGACGAGTTTGTCGATCTGCTGGCGCGACATCGTGGGGGGCGGGACGGCTTGCGGGGTGGGGTCGGTGGCGGGGCGGGCATTGGAGGGGGCGCCGTCGGGATTGAAGTCGCCGCTGGAGGAGCCGCTGGTGCCGCAGGCGGTCAGAGTCAGGAGGGCCGCGGCGGCTCCTGTCAGCGCGCGGCGGGGCCCGGGAAGGGGGACGGAACGTACCAACCGGGCGTGCATCGCGTTACCTGATCAACCAGCCGACAACGGGGCGAGTACGGCTGGAAGCTTACAGAGGTCAATGTGGCGAGAAAAGAGATTCGTTGCGGAAAGGTTCTCACCCGCAAGGCTTCCGTCGCCTTGGGGATCTACCAGTCGAGGCTTGACCTCAAGATTGGTTGAGGTGCCAGGGTGGCGGCATGACTGAGACGCAGGCGGCCGAGATTGCCGCGATCGAGGACGTTGTCGCGCGGCTTGAGCACGCTCAGGTGAACGAGTTGCCGGATGAGTTCGTGGCGTTGTTCAGGAAAGATGCGATCTGGACGACGGGGCATGGCAAGCGTTTGACCGGGCGGGATGAGATCTCGGCGTTCACGCACAAGGTGCTCCCGGGGGCGATGAAGGGCTCGACCGCCACGTACGAGGTGGTGGACGTGGTCTTCGTACGTCCTGACGTGGCGGCCGTGAAGGTGAATGCGCGGCTCCTCACGCTTGATGGGCAACTCATCGGCAACCCCGGGACTCCCTTGTATGTGATGGCCAAGGAAGACGGGCAATGGCTGTTGGTGGCTTGCCAGAACACCGAGGTGCTAGGCCAGGACGAGGTGTAGGGCTAGGGCTGAGATGAGTGCGCTGGACGTCAGGGTGGTGATGAGCTGCCCGCGGCGGCCAGTCAGGGCTCGGCCCAGGAGGGCTCCGCCGGCGGCGAGGATCAACTGCCAGCTGGCCGAGGCGGCGAAGGCGGCGGTGACGAAGACGGTCTGTTCGAGGTAGCCGGTGGTCGTGCCGCCGCCCAGCACGAGGGCGGCGAAGTAGATCACGGTGGTGGGGTTCATCATCGTGATGCCGAGAAGGGTGAGGTACGCCCGTGAGGGGCTGACCGGGGTCTCTTCGATGTCGGCGGGCTTCTTGAGTGCTTTGGCTGCGCCTCGTACCGCCAAGGCGATGAGGACGAGGGCCGAGCACCAGCGCAGGGGCTGGGTGATCGGCTGCAGTACGGGGAGGAGCGCGGAGCCGCTCACTGCGGCGATGAGGGCGTAGAGGCCATCCGCGGTGGCGACGCCGAGGGCGGCGAAGACGCCGACCTTCAATGTCGTCCGGGCGGTGAGAGCCACCAGGTATGTCGCGACCGCTCCCACGGGCATGGCGATGCCATATCCGGCGAGGAGCCCTGCGACGAGGGCGGCGATCACGTTCGGGAGAGCGTCGGCCTCCAGGGTCCGCCGGGCTGCTGCTGGCCGCGCACCGGGAGGGTGGCGGTGGTCAGCGGCAGCAAGGGCGAGAACGTGGTCATGGCGCCAGATCCTGCGGCAGGTGGGGGAGTGGCGGCAACTGATTTATGGGTCGGTGCCGTCAGCAGGCGCCCAGGCCAGGGCCGCGTGGTCCGGGGCGTTCGGCGAGGGTGGTTTTGTCCCAGAACCGGCCTGCGACCTCATCGGCCAGCCCGCAGCCGCATTCGGCGGCGTGACGGGTGCGGCTGGCGGCTCGCCGGACCAGGGCGGAGGCCCGTACGGCCGCACACTCGCAGTGGTGCGCCACGGTGCCGCCGGTCACGGGGCTGATCGGAGGCGGGCCGGCGCCGGCGCAGTCGCACAGGGGCGACCCGCGCATCTCCAGTTCGTCGGCCAGCGCCGCCCGCTGGGCGTCGGTCACCGGAGGTGGATGTGGGTCCGCCATCATGGCGTCATCGCCGCAAGGAGCACGCTTGTATCGTGCTGCCCTTGACCGCCATTGCGCAACGGTACGGGGCCGTGAGCCGCTGATCTCCGGCCACCGCGGTGCGGTTTGTCCTCAAGCGAGAGTGATCAGGTCGGCGTAGCCGTCGTCCCAGAGGTCCTCGACGGCGTCGGGCAGGATCAGGACGCGGTCCGGCCGCAACGCCTCCACGGCGTCCTGGTCGTGGGTGACCATCACGAGCGAGCCCCGGTAGCCAGGATCTTCATCAGCGTGGTCTTGCCCGCGCCGTTGCGGCCGACCAGCCCGACGCGGTCGCCAGGGGCCACATGGGACGTGACGCCCGCCAGAAGGAGACGCGAGCCGGCGCGCACGTCGACATCACGGAAAGAAATCATGAAATGACGCTCCGGAATAGCTTATGGACACACGGGTGGCGTGGAAGCGGGTCCTGAGCTAAGAGATCCGGGGCGTGGACATGTCGCCATTTTATGGACACGGAGGTAGGGTCCACATCCGGTTTTTTCGGCTCCGGCATACAAAGGGCGGACTCGTTGTACGAGGAGCAGCAAGCCAGAGTGGCCAGGATCTATCGCGACGCCGCCGCCGACTATGACCAGGTCGGGCCGCCGTTCTATGCCGTGAACGGTGAGCGGCTCGTGGCCCGGGTAGGTGTCGCCGCGGGCGAGGAGGTCTTGGATGCGGGGTGCGGACGCGGGGCGTGTTTGTTTCCGGCCGCGAAGGCCGTCATGCCGGGCGGACGCGTCGTCGGCGTCGATCTTTCGCCCGAGATGGTGGGCCTGACGAGGGCGGACGCGGAACGGCGAGGGCTCGCTGACGTCATTGTGAACGTCGGGGATGCCCAAGCGCCCGATTTCCCCGAGGGCACGTTCGACGCCGTCTTGTCGGGCTTCGTCCTGCGTCTGCTGCCCGATCCGGCGGCGGCGCTGCGTTCGTACGCGCGGGTCCTGAGACCCGGGGGCCGCTTCGGCGCGACGATCTATGCGTCCACCTTCGGATCCGAGTGGGAGCCCGTCCGTGACCTGCTGGAGTCGTTCATGGCCCCTGCGACGACGCTTCCACCGGTCGTCGAGCTCGACCCTGCGGAACGCCTGGCGGAGTTTATGACCGAGGCCGGATTCGGGGACGTGAGGGTGGTGGACGAGCCGTTCGACATCTGGCTAGCCGATCCGGACGAGTGGTGGCGGTACATGTGGGCGAGCGGCTACCGCGGGATGCTGGACCGCATCCCCGCAGATCGTCGTGAAGAGGCTCGGCGCTTGGCGTGCGAGGCGGCCGAGGTGCTGTGCGCGGTGGACGGGAGGCTTCTGCTGCCGCAGACGGTGCGTTATGCGCTGGGTGTACGGGCGTTCAGGAGCGAGTAGTGACCTGGCCGCGTTCGGTCGTTCCCGCTGAACGCGGGCATTCCGAATGTCATGATGCTGCCCTGTGATCACTGTTGAGGGTCTCTTCAAGAACTTCGGCCCCGTGCGGGCGGTGGACGGGATGACGTTCACCGCGCAGGCGGGCTCGGTCACCGGGTTCCTCGGTCCGAACGGTGCTGGAAAGACGACCACGCTCCGTATGCTCCTCGGGCTCGTCCGGCCGACCGAAGGGAAGGCGCTCATCAACGGGCGCACGTTCGCCGAGCTTGAACACCCGGCCAAGGAGGTCGGCGCGGCGCTGGAGGCGACCGGTTTCCATCCGGGCCGCAGCGCGCGCGACCACCTGCGCGTGTCGTGCATGGCCGCCGGGCTGCCGATGGAGCGGGTCGACGCCGTTCTCGAACTCACGGGTCTCGCCGACGCCGCGGACCGCCGGGTTGGCGGCTACTCGCTCGGCATGCGCCAGCGCCTGACCCTCGCCACCGCCGTGCTCGGCGAGCCGCCCGTGCTCATCCTCGACGAGCCCGCGAACGGCCTGGACCCCGCGGGCATCCACTGGCTCCGGGCCATGCTGCGCCATCTGGCCGACATCGGCTGCACGATCCTGGTGTCGAGCCATGTCCTGTCGGAGGTGGAGCAGATCGCCGACCACGTTGTCATCGTGACGCGGGGCAAGGTCGTACGCGACGCGCCGCTGGCCGAGCTGGTCGGCGACAGGAACGAGCTCCGGGTCAGCGTTGAGCAGGCGGCGGAGGCGGCGGAGAGTGCGGATCAGGGGCATCCCCGCAGGTTGGCCGCGGCGCTGGAGAACGCGGGCGGCACGGTACGCCACGAGAACGACCGGCTGTATGTCACCGGTCTGGACGCCTCCGCCGTCGGCCGCGCTGCGCTGGAAACCCAGTCGGTCCTGACCGAACTCACCGAAGAACGCTCCGGCCTGGAGAAGATCTTCCTGGAGCTGACGATGGCCGAGTTGAGCGCGCCGCCACCGCCACCACCGCCGCCACCACCACCGCCGCCGAACGGACCGGAGGCCGCGAGCTCAGAGGCGGAGGCCGCAAGCGCGGAGGCAAAGGCCGCAAGTGCCGAGACGGGCGCTGCGGGCGCGGAGACGGGCGGTTCTGTGGTGGCGGGCGACGAGCCGGGGAGTGCACGATGATCCGGCTGGTCAGGGCGGAACTGCTGAAGATTCGATCGACCCGGATGTGGATCGGCATGCTGGTGCTCAGCGTCGGGTTCGCGCTGCTGGGGCTGGTCTTCCTGATCGCGCTGGCGGGCACCGAGTTCGACGGGGAATCGGCGATCCCGCCGGTAACCGAACCGGACACTGTGCGCGCGTTCTACGCCAACGCAAGCTCCGGCGTGCTCTTCATGATGATCCTCGGCATCATGGGGATCACCGGCGAATACCGTCACCAGACCATCACTCAGGCGTTCCTGGCGACGCCGCGCCGCGGGCGGGTGCTGGGCGCCAAGCTCGTGTCGTACTTCCTCTTCGGCCTCGTGTTCGGTCTCGCGACCGTGCTCGTCACGGTGGCGGTCGCGCTGCCCGCGCTCGCCATCAAGGGCGGCTCGACATCGCTGCTCGACCACGACGTGCCGACCATCCTCGGCGGCACGGTGCTGGCCATGGGGTTGTACGCACTCGTCGGCCTCGGCCTGGGGGCGCTGATCCGCAACCAGATCGCGGCGATCATTGTGGCCGTCGCCTGGGTGCAGCTGGTCGAGGCCATCCTGACGTTCGCGGTGCCGGACGTCGGGCAATGGCTGCCGGCCGGGGCGGTACGCGCGATCACCCACACGACGGGCGGCTTCGGTGGCCCCGGGGACCTGCCCACGCTCCCCGCCTGGGGCGGCGTGCTCGTCCTGCTGGCATACGGCTTCGCGTTCGCCGCAATCGCCACCGCCACCACCATCCGCCGCGACATCACCTGAGCCGACCGGGGGCCGACCGGGGCTGACCGGGGGGCCGACCGGGGGGCCGACCGGGGGCCGACCGGGCGGATGGGCCTGGGCCGCAGGATGGGAGACTGCGCGGTATGACCGATATCGCGCTGACCACCCCCGATGGAGCCGAACGGTTGCGGGCTCCGGCGGGGGAGTACGTCGTACGGCTCTCCGGGGAACAGACCGGCGGCTCGCTGGCCGTGGTCGAGTACACGTTCCCGCCCGGCGCGGTCGGCGCGTCCCCGCACATCCACCACGGCCACGAAGAGCACTTCCAGGTCCTGGACGGGGAGGTCACGTTCGACCTGGCGGACGGTCCCGTGGCGGTCGGCGCGGGTGGGGCGGTCTCGGTGCCGAAGGGAGCACCGCACGGTTTCCGGAACGCTTCCGACGATTGGGCCCGCTGCCTCTTCCTGCTCACTCCGTCGGGCTACGAGAACTACTTCCGCGAGATCCACCGGGCGCTGGAGCGAGGCGAGGAGCTTGACGCCGAACGCCTGGCGGCCCTGCGCGCCGCGTACGACACGATCACCCTCTGAGGGCCCGGCGGGATCGCCGCTTGACCTCAAGATGAGTTGAGGTTGCAACCTTGATCGCGTAAGCGCGACGCGGATTGAGGAGCGGTGAGATGCGGGCTGTGTGGTTGAAGGAGTTCGGCGGACCCGAGGTGCTGGTCGCGGGCGAGGCACCCGACCCGGTGCCGGGCCCGGGGCAGGTCTTGGTGAACGTGGCGTACGCCAACATCACCTTCGTCGAGACGCAGTTCCGCAGGGGGTTGCCGGGGCCGTTCAAGGCACAGCCGCCGATGATCCCGGGCAACGGTGTCGGCGGCGTGGTCGCCGAAGTCGGCGAGGGCGTGGACGCGGCGCTGGCCGGCAAGCGTGTGATCAGCAGCCTGCGGGGCGAGGGCGGTTACGCCGAGAAGGCCGTCGTGGACGCCGCGTCGCTCCTCGAAGTGCCCGACGGGCTCGCTTTGGACGACGCGGTCGCGCTGCTCGCCGACGGCCGGACGGCCATGATGATGCTCACGGCGGTCACCCCGAAGTCCGGGGAGCGAATCCTGATCGAGGCGGCCGCGGGCGGCGTAGGGACGCTGCTCGTTCAGCTGGCCAAGGCGGCCGGGCTGACGGTCGTCGCGGTGGCGGGCGGCGAACGGAAGACGGCGCTGGCCGCCGAGCTCGGTGCCGACATCGTGGTCGACTACACCGCCCCCGCCTGGACTGAGCAGGTAAAGCAGGCCACCGGTGGCGTTGACATCGTCATGGACGCGGTGGGCGGCGACATCGGGCGCGCCGCGTTCGAGCTGCTCGGCGAGGGCGGGCGGATCATCAACTTCGGCTTGGCCAGCGGCGAATGGGCCGGGATCGACCCCGAGACGGCGGCCGAACGCGGCGTGACGATCATCCAGCCCACGTTCACCCCAGAACTGCTGCGCGGCTATGCCGAGAAGGCCCTCGCCGAGGGCGCGGCGGGGCGGCTCCGGCCCGTGATCGGCCAGCGCTTCCCACTCGACCGCGCCGCCGACGCGCACACGGCCATCGAGACGCGCGCCACCGTCGGCAAGACCCTGCTCGAGGTGGACTCGTGATCCACGTCGGGGCCAACCTGCCCTCCTTCGGTGTGGACGAGACGGCCGGTGTCGCCGAGCACGCCCGGCTCGCCGAGGCGGCCGGGCTCGAATCGGTCTGGGTCGGCGACCATCTGCGTCCCGTGAAGCCGTTCCTCGACAGCACGCTCGTCCTCGCGACCGCGGCCGCCGTGACCGATCGCGTCAAGGTCGGCTTCGGCGTCATGGTGCTGGCGCTGCGCCCGGTGGCATGGGCCGCCAAGCAGGTGGCGAGCCTGCAGCACCTGTCCGGCGACCGGGTCCTGCTCGGCGTCGGAACAGGCGGCGAGCCGCACGGCGACGTGGCCTGGCGTGCGGTCGGCGTCCCGTTCGCCGAACGTGGCCGGCGTACGGACGCGGCGCTCGAACTGCTGCCCGGCCTGGTCGAAGGCAAGCCGGCCGTGATCGACGGTGTGGAGATCGCGCTCACGCCGGGGGCCGCCATGCCGCCCGTGCTGATCGCCGGCAGCGGTCCGGCGATGCTGAGACGCGTCGCCCGCCACGGCGACGGGTGCTACCCCGCGTTCTCCACGCCCGGTCAGATCGCCGAGCTGTCCGGGCGGCTGGCCGAGCTCGCCGCCGAGCACGGCCGTCCGGTGCCCCGCATCACCGTCTCCGTCAGCATCGGCCTGGGCGACGTGACGGAGGCGGAGATCGACGCGCAGGTACGCGGTCTCACCGGCTATGGCCTGACCGAGGCGGACGCCCGCGCGAGCCTCATCACCGGCACCCCCGCCCAGGCCGCCGAACACTTCGCCGAGCTCGCCGCCGCCGGCGCACATCGCATCACCGGCATGCCGTTCCCAAAGGACCGCCTCCGCCAGACCGAACTCCTCGGCGAGGCAGCCCGCCTCACCTGACGGCCCCGCCATCCTTGCCCCTCTTCCTGCCGACCTCATGAACGAGCAGTACCAACCCGCCCCAGGCGGTAGATCATTCCCCGGTGGACGGGCTGGACAGGGTATAGACCTGGACGAGGTCGCCGTAGAGGCTGTGGGCGTCGTGCGGGTGGCGGGTCATGGCCAGCTTGCCGATGATGCGCTGCGAGGCGGCGTTGTCGGGGGTGCAGCGGGCCACGATGAGTTCGGCCTGGACCCGGTGGAACGCGTCGCTGACACAGGCCTCAGCGGCCTCGGTGGCGACGCCGCGGCCCCACGCGTGCGGTTCGGTCCACCAGCCGATCTCCACGGCGGGGATGCCGATGCCCGGGATCGGGTCGCGGAGCCAACTGAGGGCGGCGAGGCCGAGGAACGTACGGTCGGCGCGGTCGAGGATGGCGCGCCAGCCGAAGCCGTGCTGCGACCAGTGTTCGAGCGCGGCGGCGTGACGCTGGGCGGCGTACGCGGGACTCCACACGCCCTGGCCGATGTGGCGCATGACCTTCTCGTCGGACGACATCCGGACGAGGTCGGCGGCGTAGCGTTCCCGCCAGGGATCCAGCAGCAGCCGAGGGGTGGTGAGCGGCTCCATCTATTGGACTTTATCGAGGAAGCCCGTGAGTGCCCGTTCGTATGCCAAAGGGTCGACATTCCACGCGTCGGTGTGATCGCCGGGGGTGGCGATGTGGGTGACCATTCCGGGCGGCGCGGTCTTGGCGAACGTGATGGAGGGGCCGTTGTCGATCGTCGTGTCGCCGTTCGTGGTGAAGAGGAGCGTCGGGGTCTTGAGCTGCCGTGCGTACCGGCGCTGGTCGAAGTCGTCGAGGTCGATGCCGATGCGCTGCTGGAGGATCAGCTTGGCGGCGTCGGTCACGAAGCCGGGCAGATCGCGTTCGGCCCCCTGCTTGTCGAGCGTGGCGCTCCAGTCCATGACCGGCGAGTCCAGGGCGACACCGCGGATGAACGCGGGGTCTGCGGTCTTGCGGAGCGTCGTCATGACCATGGCGCCGCCCATCGACCAGCCGTACAGGACGACGCCGGTCGCGCCGCGTGAGCGTGCGTAGGCGATGGCGGAGGCGACCTCGTTCCACTCGGTGCCGCCCAGATGGTTCTGGCGATCGGGCGAGGCGGGCGCGCCGACATCGTTGCGGTACGCGATGGAGAGCATGGGGAGGCCGAGGCGGTGGACGGCCGGGATGGCCCGCATGGTCTCCAGCTTGTCCGCGTTACGCCCGTGGACGCCGATCACCCAGGTGGAGTTGTAGGCCTTGCCGGGGACCAGCCACGCGGGCATGGGGCCGAGCTTCGACGGATAGGTGACCTTCTGGAAGTCCAGGCCGAGTGCGGTCTGGGGGTCGCCGGTGTAGATCCAGTGATCCAGGTAGACCTTGGTGCCCTTGGTGAGGGTGCCTTGGGAGACCGCGGTGACCTTCCGTACGACCCTTTCGGCGGTGTTGCTGATCACCGGCCCGAGCATCGCGCGGCCGCCCTCCCAGGCGAGCGCCCACGTTCCGGAGAGCGCCGTCGCCTCGTCCTTGGGGAGGGTGACCGAACCCGGCGCCGTGTCCAGGATGGTCAGCGGATACTCCTCCTCGTGGCTCACCTCGATCGCCACACCGGAGAAGTACCAGCCGATGCCCGCGGTCGTCGCGCCGAGGACGAGAACGAGCGCCACGACGGCGGAGATGATCAGCCTGCCTCGGCGACGGCGTCGCTTGGTCGGCTGGGGGGACTCGGCGGCGGGCGCCGAAGCGGGGGCGGTGGCATCACTGGACACGACGCATCACGTTATTGGAGGCCACCCACTCCTAGGTACCAAGTAGCGGGAACCGGCGGCCGCCGTATCGGGCGGTTAGCGGCGACCGCCGGAATCTAGGTGGCTCAGAGGCCTCTTTGCCGTGTGGGCCGAGACCCTTGCCGCGTGGTCAGAGGCTCTTGCCGCCGACGCGGTAATCACCCGTCGTGGTCTGGAAGAACGGCGCGGTGCTCATACACTGCGGCACGCTCTCGAACCCGGCGACCGCCCAGCTCCAGCCGATCCGGTCGCGGCGGCCCTCGTCGCTGATGGTGAAGCCGACTCGCTTGCCGATGACGTTGACGTCGGGCATGGCGGGGATGCCGCCGTCCTTGATCACGCCGGTGAGGACGGCCGTCTTGCCGCCGACCACGAGGCAGTCGATCTCTCCCCGGAAGTCGGCGAACGGCCCGCCGGTTGCGGTCTTGTGAGTCACGCGGAACCGGCCCTTGACCTTGAGCGGGTTGCCGTCCGGCGGCGTGCGGGCATTGACCGAGAACCGCACCGGGTGGTCCTTGTATCCCTCCCACGCGAGCTTGCCGCCCGCCGAGCCAACGATGAACGAGCCTGGTTTCTGGGGCTTCGCGACCGGTGCGTCGTCGGCCGCGGTGCCGGCGGCTGCCGCGCTGGCGGTCAGCGTGCCCATGGTGAGCGCCGCAGCGAGTCCGGCCACGGTGGCGGTACGTGCGAGACGAGTCATGTCAGGCCTTCCCTGTGGTAGCAGTCCGAGTTGGGAGTGGTCCGAGGCACCGCCCCGACGGCGTTCCGAGGCGCGCCACCCGGATGGCGTTCCGAGGTGCGCCACCCGAACGGCGTTCCCGAGGCGGGCCGCCCGGACGTCTTCACGGTCTCGCGGCGACCACCGGCCAGGACTCCCACCGCGGGGTGATCATGTTCCCCCGCGAGAGTGAAGGAGGATCGTCCTGGTGGAGGGGCGGCCTGCTCAGAAACGGACTGGCGACCTGATCGGGAGGGAGTAGCGGCCTGGTCGGCCCGGATGCCGATACCCTGCCGAACGCGACGAATCGGGAGCCGAAGGGGACATATCTGTGTCGGGGCGGAACGAGCGCATCGCGGCGCTTGAAGATCAGATCATCCGGTTCGGGGGCCAGTTGGCGCCTCCCGGCTGGCAGCGCATCGACCTGCACTGCCTTGCCACGGTCGCGGTGAACGACATCGCGCTGACCATCCTCCAGGAGAACGGCAAGGCCGCGACGGCCGAGTCCGTGCCGTCCGAGCTCACCGACCTGCTGGGGGAGTTGCGCCGCGCGCACTACGTTCCCGAGCGGGGCACGTGGTTCTCAGTGCTGTTCCTGATCGAGCCTGGATCGGAGCCGCAGCGGCTCTACAACTTCGACTACGACCCGGAGTGGAACCCGCCGATCCCGCAGGACGCCTGGCGCCGCGACCAGATCGTGCTGCCGCGCGACGCCCCGTACACGCCGGACTGGTTGCGCGCACGGCTGGAGGGACGCGAGCCGGACCACGGGCTCGCCCAGAACGTACAGCCGCTCAACCCGATCGAGCAGATGGAACTGCTCTCCAACGAGATCTCGCTCGTCCTCGCCGACCACGCACCGCCGCTGTGGCGGATGATCTCTGGGCACTACCAGGCGGTGGGGGAGAACGTGCAGTTCCCGCCGCTGCTGGTGCACAAGTCCGACGGCACCATGGCCTTCCCGGCCCCGCCCACCTCGGCCGGAGTGCTCTTCGACCGCCTGCGAGCCGGCATGTACAACCGGGGGAGTGCGTGGTCGCGGATCGACTTCCAGGTGGTGTTCGAGAACTCGCAGGTGTCGTGCCAGGCCAAGTACACGTGGGACGAGGAACCCGCCTTCAGCCCCGAGCCGACCGCGGAGGACGTCCGGCGAGAGCTTGAGCGCTTCCCGCGCACGGACGTTCCGGAGTGGATGACCCGTCGCCTGAACGAGTCCCCGCAGCCGAACGTGCCGCAGCCGAACGCGCCGCAGCCCGGCGCGCCCCAGCCCGGCGCGCCGCAGGGCCTGCGTGAGGCGCGCCTCTTCGACGACATGGGGCCCAATGGTGATCAGCCGTCGGTCTCCCGGCGCGCGGTCCCGGCGGAGGAGGTCGAGCAGGTCGTCGAATACCTGCGGAAGGCCCCTGTCGTCCTAGCCGCCCGTTCGTACGGCAAGGACATGGTCGACCCGTCGCGAGGGGAGAAGGTGCCGCTCACCTTCCACACCGACGGCGCCTGGGTCTGGTCCGGCGGCACGGCTTACTACCTGCGCGAACACGGCATCCCGCCGGAACCCGAACTGGTTGTACACATCCGCGCCATGGGCTTCCAGGTCCCCGAGGTCGACAACGACACCATGGGCGCCGCCAGCGACCTCATCATGTCCCCGTCGCCGCCCCCCTCTGCACCTCCGCCGCCCCCGGTCGCCGCGCCTCCGGCTGGGCCCTCTCCAGCTGTAGGCGCGGACGCGCCACCGATCCCCGTGATCCCGCCTCCACCCCCACCGCCTGCCGTGCCCGCGCCGTCGGCGGCTTCCGCCCCGCCCGCTGCCTTCGCGTCACCTGCCGGGCATGCCCCCGTACCTCCGCCTTCCGGCGAGCCTTGGCCCGCCGCCGCACCCTCAGCCGCGCCGCCGCCTCCCGCACCAAGCCCTGCCGCCGCGCAGGTCCCTCCCGCAGCGACAGTTTTCGAGCCCGCCGCGCAGTCGCAGTCGGCCGGACAGCCACCGGCTGCACCGTCGGCCGGGCAGACGCCTGCCGCGGCCACCGTTTTCCAGCCCGCCGCCGAGGTGGCGCAGTCCGTTCAGCAGCCTTCCCCGCCGCCGCCTCCACCGGCCGCCGCCGCTACGGTCTTCGAGCCGCTGGCCGAGCCCGTCATGCCGCCACCGCCACCTGCGCCCCCGCCCGGTCCGGCGCCCGCACCCCACGTTCAGCCACAGACAGCGCCGCCGCCCAACCGACCTGCCAGCCCCGCCGAGGTGCTCCGCCGTCTGGAACAGCGGCTAGGCGACCTGGCCGTGCCGCCGACCGCGTACCGCCTGCAGGAGGCGGCTGAGGGCGTGTGGTGCATGGTCTACGAGGAGAACCGCTGGTCGGTGTTCGCCCTCCATAACGGTGAACGCACGCGGTCAGCCGACTTCGACGCTGCGGACAAGGCCGCCGCCTACCTCCTCGGCTCGCTGCTCTTCGTTCCGACCGCCGAGCAGCACCAGCAGGCGCCTTCCGCCGCCACCGGACCCATCAGTCCCCTCCCTGGCGAGCCGCCGCTAAGCCTCTTCCGCGACCGGCAGGAGATCGAGCTCCCGGCAGGCACGATCGTGGACCGCTACGGCGCACCGACAGGCAACGTCACCTACGCGCTAAGGACGCCATTCGCCGAACGATCCCTGCCGCCAGAGTGGGCAAGTCACGCGTACCACTCCTACCGCCTGCAGCGACCGTGCCGGGTGCTGACAGGCATCGCGGTGCCGTGGTTCGACCAGCCTGGCGGTGGCACGGCCTACGTCTTCCCACGTTCGATCGCAGATCTCCTAGCCGACGGAACGCTCTACGAGGGCTGACCCACCTTGTCTGGCAACGCACTGCATCGCCTGGGCGGCGGCTCAGGTCGTGACCGTGTCGCGGCCAGCCTCACCCGCAGCTGGGCGGTCGAACTCGCCGCCGACGGCATCCGCGTCAACGCCCTGGCTCCCGGTCCGGCCGAAAGCCAGGCCCTGGCCGCCGCGGGCGGCGAACCCGACGAGGTCGCCGCCTGGATCCTGCGCCTGGCCGACCCCGCCCCTGTGCGACACCACAGATACCGGAAGGTCATCAGAATCGCCGAACGGAGTCGCGTGGCCGTTCCACCACGCTCGTCTGGCTGAAGTCAGGCATCCGCGCCGGGCAGCGCGCGCCCGGCGCGGGCTGCGTTCCGTTCAGCAGGTACGTGTCGATGGTCTTGCGCGCACATCCACTCAGTCCGTAAGCCCCGTGCCCAGCGCCCTCGTATGTGAGCAGCGAGGCCCTGGGGATGCCCTGCTGGGCGCCGACCGCCCACGGATACACAGTCGCCGGGTCACCCAGGTTGCCCGCCACCAGGATGGGCGGCACACCCTTGATCCGGTACGGCCGCTGCGGGTCCCAGGCGCCACGCGGCCGTCCGATGCACGCCGTGATGGCCTCCCACCCCAGCGGATTGAGCCGTACGTGCGGAGCGGCCCGGCGCGTCTTGGCCCGCACGTCCGCGAGCTCCTTGTAGTTCTTGATCGGGAACGACCAGTCGGAGCAAAGGATCCCCGCGAACATCCCGTCCGGATCGACGTTCGTCGCGTTCCCCTTCACAACCCGGCTTTTCTGCCGGCTGAGCTCCTTCAGCTCCTCGCTCAGCTGCGCCCAGGCGATCGGCTCGTACATCGAGTTGCGGACCATCTGCGCCAGTTCGGGTGGATGCAACCGCACCTTGGGCTCGCCGATCTCGTGCAGGCGCCCCTTCTCGGCCCGCAGCATCAACGCGTCGAGCACCTTGACTGGGTCCTTGCCCCTCAACCCGCAGTGCTTCGACGTAGGACACCACTTGGCAAACTGAAGAAACCCAGCCTCAAGTCCCTTGGCCTCATCCACCGAAAAGGCCAGCGCGCCCTTCACCTGGTGGTTCATGGTGCCGTCGAAGACGACGCGCCTTACCCGCTTGGGGAAGATCTCCGCGTACCGCTGGCCGAGCCACGTCCCGTACGAGCGCCCGTAATACGTAACCTTCTGAGCCCCAAGCGCTGCCCGAATGGCGTCCATGTCCCGGGCGACGTTCCCCGCCCCCAGGAAGTCATAGAGCAGCCCGGTCTTTTTCCTGCAGGCCTTGTAGAGCTTGCCCTGGAACGCCTTCAGCTTCCCGAAGTCCTTCTGACTCCACGGATATCTCCGCGGCGCCTTCCCGACCTTCCCGCACTTGACGGCATGGCTGCGGCCGACACCCCGCGGGTCGAAGCCGACGATGTCGTACCGCTCCCGTAGCTGCTTGGACAACCCGGCCCGATCCAGGGCGAAGTCGATCCCTGACCCCCCAGGCCCACCGGGATTCACAAACAGCACACCCAGCCGCTTCTTCGGATTCTTCGCCTTCACCCGCGCCACGGCGATCTTGATGCGCCCCCGCTTGGGTTTGGCCCAGTCGATGGGAACGCTGACGTAGCCGCACTGCGCCGTCCGATCGTCGGCACACTTCTTCCAGCTGATCTTCTTGGGTACCGCCTGCACCGGGGCGGACCCCGAAACGACGACGGCGGCGCATGCGATCAGGACTCCGGCCGTACGGCCCATGCGGGTCACGGAGAGAGACTCCCTGTATGTGGAGTGCGAACGGGGTTGAAGAGATCTTGGTGACCCCAGATCACGATTGAGTCAATCCTCTAGGCTGTTTCGGACAACTTCCGATCTTGGAGGCAAGCGCATGAGTCGACGGCGCATCGTCGTCCTGGCAGGACTCGCCACCGCCACCGCGGCGGCCGCCATCGTGGGCTTCGCGACCATGGGCTCCGCCGAGCCCGAGCGTGACAACCCCACCAAGCCCGTGGTCCAGAACGACTCCTCCGACGCCGAGAAGTACTGGACCCAAGAACGCCGCGACCAAGCAAAGCCCGTAGAAATGCCAACACCCCCACCCCACCTCCCCTGACCCTCCGCGCAAAAGTGAGCACTTCTGGTAGGCAACTACTAGAAGTGCTCACTTTTTGGTTTTCGGAGATAACGCTGCGTCATGTTTGACCGCGACAGTTGCCGAACGGTTGTACTTCGGTGAGTGCTATACCGCCCGCCGTGCCCGTGACCAGCCCTGTCCGCCTCTGGTCAAGCCCCTTGCGTCAAAGATCGCCCTGACTGATCTTTAGTTGGCCCACCCAAGATCACATGCGGCCAATAATGTCGGCTCTTTAGCCATTGACTTGGTGACGAGAATGGTGACGGCGATGAATGCCAAGATGTTCGGGCTCCATGTGTGCGTGGACGACGCGTTCCTCTATGCCTGGCGCCGTGGCCACAGCCAGGTAGGAACGGCGCACCTATTGCTGGCGCTGGTCGGGGAAGGAGACCCTGTCGGGAGCCGTGCGTTGCTTGAGAGTGGTGTGACCTACGCGGCGTTGAACGCCCTGTTGTCACAGGGATCATGGCTGGAAGAGCACGCCGAGCCCGTTGACCCGGCCGTATCACTCCAAGGGCACCCGTCCGCTTCGACCACGTGGCGTCGGGGCCCTATCTGGAAGCTCATGGGCCTCTTCGTGCCCCCTGGCCGTCCGGATCCGCCCGACCTGCCACGGCCTCGCTGGACGACGGCGATGCGTTCTGTGCTCTTGAGTGATCACAATAGTCGGGCTGCTCAGCTACTGGCTCTCTTGGCTCATGCCGACTGCACGGCCCGTGAGGCGCTGATCGAGCTGGGAGTGTCGCCGGACCGGCTGCTTAGGGAGGTCACCGAGGCATACGGCTCCGATGGCCCGAGGGCGATCGGGCCCTTTGACGGCGGTGTGAGTCCGGCGGGCCACGTCCTCCGCTGGGCGTTGCGGGCCGGCCCATATGAACACCCCGGGCGCCCTGGAGACCTGCCCTGGCGGAGTGGGCTGCTCGCGGCGACATCGGAGCGGACCGCGACCGCCGCACCGGAGCACATAGTCGCCGCGATGCTCGCGGTCTACGAAGAATTGAGCGCTGACGATGCGCAGTTCGGAGCGGGGTGGGAGTCATGCTTTCCCGCGGTCATCCCGCTCGTGGAGAGCGGGATGACCGCCGAAATTGTGGCGGACCTCCCCGCGCCTGTAATGAGCCGCGTCGCGACCTATTTTCTGCCCGTCGTTAAGGAGGGGCACCGCAGGGCCGCCACGATCCTGGGGCACAGCCCACGTCGCGAAGACCTTTTCACAGTGGAGACTTTGTTGCTGGGAGCGCTTGGCAGACCGAGCCTTGCCTTGGACGAGCAGTTGACGAGATTCGGCCTGGATCGAGCCGGGCTTGCCCGTGAGGTGGCGGAGCCCTTGCGCCGGAGGGGATGACACGACCCGCCGACAGGGAAGGAGGCTTCGCCGTGGCGTCAGGTCAAGTGGCGCAAGACAAGAGCAAACGGCAGATCTGCGAGATTGTCGAGATCAGCTTGTAGAGCGACATCGAATTGTTTCGGACGGCAGAACGCCCCCGCCGGATCGGCGGGGGCGTTCCTTTTGTGGAGCTGGGTTACTTCTTGGAGGCTGCCTTGTAGACGGCAACCGCAGCAGAGCCGTGGTACGGGGAGTACATGGCCTTGGTGCGGAGGCTGTGCATGCTGTTGAGGGCAGCGATGCGGCCGTAGCCCTTGCGGTTCATGCCGTAGATCCAGGGGCCGCCGCTGGCGCCGTGGCCCATGGTGCAGTTCATGCCGAGGGCGATGTGGCCACCGCCGTAGTTGACGGGGTACGTCTTGCCCTGGCAGTAACGCAGCAGGTTGTTGTTCGCGTACCGCTTGCCACCGGGGAGGCGGTCGGCGGGGTAGCCGAAGCTGTACATGGAGTACCGGCGGCCCTTGTAGCCGAAGGCGTAACCCTGGCTACCGGTGGACGACTGGATCCGGCGGTTGGTGACGAGCGCCGCGATGTCGTAGCGGGGGTCGGACTTCTTGGTCCAGCCCGAGAGCGCCACGATGCTCTTGACGCTCCAGGCGGTCCGCTTGGCCGGCAGGTCCGGGATGAAGGCGAAGCGCTTGTAGAAGCCCTTGCCCTTGCCGCCGTGGACGCAGTGGCCAGCGGTCCAGAGGGTCCGCTTGTTCTTGGCCGTGATGACAGTGGCGCTGCAGCTGCCACGGCCGCCCGGCACGTCGAAGTACAGCTTGCCGATCGTCCTGGCCGGGGCGACGCCGTGCCTCTTCCAAACACGGGCCTCGACGACCGCCTGGGCGGAGGCCAGTCCCTGCGCGGAGGCGTTACCGGCCTTGCCCTTGACCTCGGGCTCGGTCGGGGCGCCCTCGATGGACTCACCGGCGCCGAGTGCGGACACCTGGTTGTCGGTGGCCGGCGCGGCGTCGATGCTGACGGGCTTAATCGCCTTGGCCGACTTGATGCGGGCCGCGGTCCAGTAGGCCTTGAGGGCCTTCTCGGACGTCGGCTCCGTGTAAGTGGTCAGTGCCAGGTTGGGGTCCGCCTGTGTGGCGGCACCCGTCTTGGCGGCGGGCTTGGAGGGAGTGTCGCCGGTGGCCGCGACGGCCACGCCGCCGGCAGCCGCCAGTGCCACAACCGAGGCGCCCGCGATCAGAATTCGAGGGGATGAAAGACGCAACCTGCTGCCTTCCGTAAAGGAGCTTGCTTTGAGGGGGGTTCGAGCGGGAAAGCTAACCGGTACTGGGAGGTATGCGTCAAGGTCAATATTTAGTGGTGCATGTCTCGCTGGTGGCGGATGGTGCTGTTTGTCCGAAAATACGGTGGTGGTTCCGGCCGGATCCGGTCGATCAGCGTGTCGAAGTCTGGATCTCGCCGATCACTAGCCGGAGGTTTGTGGTAGCCGGAAGCGGGCCGAACGTCCCGCCCGGTGTGTCGCACGCACCCACGCAGGTCCACGAGACGGCGTAGTAGACAGTGGCGCTGACCTGGTGTGAAGCAACTCGGCGGTAGGTGTACGAGCACGTGTCCTTGTGGGGAACGCCGGGGCCTTGGCAGGTGATGCTGGCCTCGCCCATGTCCCAGACGACGTGGGTGGGGCGTCCGGTGATGCTGACGGTTTGGCCGTCTACGGCGACGCTGGCGTGGCGGGGGCGCCAGGCGTTTCGGTCGATCCAAAGGAACGTAAGGAGGCCGACCCAAGTACGGCCCCTCGGGCTCGTGTGCGGCCTCGGAGCGGGCAGGACGATGGCGTCCATGGCCATCTGCGCGACATCGGCTGTGCTCGTACGAGGCGCTTCCGGAAGCGTTATGCAGTGGTCGGCGCCGCCTGTGGGAGCGCACATGGGCTGAACCTCGATCGAGGGGCCGCCGTCATTATTGGGGGCGCTGCCGCCTCCCCTAGGAGAACTGCCGCTTCCTCTGGGAGCGGAGTGGTTGTTGCCAGCGGAGATGTTGCAGAGCCAGTCGCCGCCACCTGGGCGGCTGCAGCCGGCGTCTGCGGCTGCTGACGTTGGCGCTACGAAGAATGTCGCTGCGATGAGGAGTGCGGCTGCGACTACGGCTTGTGTCGCTGCGGTGAGTGGGATGTGCTTCCTGCGTTCCAAAGCTCGCGCGGCGGTGGAGCAGAACGTGGCATGCCTTGGTCTCAGAGTTTGCGGTCGACGGCCGAGTGTCTGGCTATGACGATGGACCTGGGCCGGCGGCAGTTGGGATCCGAGGGTTGGGCTGACATCGAGGTTGGTCGGCCTGGGGCCACCGGCCGCCGCGACTGGCTGACCCCACGCCACCCGGCTGCGGGCCTGGGACGCGGGTGCCAGGTCGGGGCGCAACGACGCGGGTGCCAGGTCGGGGCGGAACGATGAGGCCTGGATGGTGGGCAATTGCGGGGCTGATTGGGTGGCGCTTGGGTGGGTTAGCACTTGGGGTTCCGCGGGTGGGTGATGTTGGAGACCTTCCAGGTGCCGTTGGTCAGGTGGAGGGTCGCGTAGAGGAGATTGCGTTGCGGCTTGGGCGGGGCGCCTACGCGGGCTCCTGTGCGGGCTCGGTACGTCCACAGGCCGGATGTTGTGACGCAGTCGATGATTTGGGCAGTGGGGCCGCGAAGGGCAGCTAGGCGAGGGTGCGGTACGGCGTGGCTGCGCTGGATCAGGCCGGCGCGGCGGTTGGCGCGAATGACCTTGTGTAGGTGCCTTGCTTGAGGGCCGGCGGCTACCTCGGGGATGCGGCTCGCGTCGTTGGTCTCCAGAGCGCGCTCAAAGACCTCGTGGAAGCGGCGGTAGGCCGTTAGGGCGGCTTGGCTCCCCGGCGGCTGGGGCGCGGCCTGAGAGGGCTCGTAGGTGCCGCTGGGCTCGAAGGTGCCCGACGCGCCCGCGGGAGCTGTGCAGGCGCTGATGAGGAGCAAGAACGGCAGCAGCAGCGTGCCCCTCATGTGCCCTCCTCCACGCTGTCAGATCGGCAGCACGCTAGCGAGGCCGGGGAGCGGCGGTGGGGGAGTCAGGGATACATCCGGATCTGCTCGTTCACCCATGCTTCGCGCAGTTTTCCCTGCCATTTCCGGCAGGGGTACGTGGCGGGTGGTTAGGTGCGGCCTATGTCGCGGACCAGGTCCAGCGCCAGGAGCATGTCCAGGTGGATGACCGTTTCGAGTTTGGCGCCAGGTTGCACGTCGGGATCGGCGATCAGGCGGTCTAGGACGGCCAGGGCAGTGGGGCTGTCCAAGTCGTTCGCAAGCGCGGTCTCGGCCTCCGCCACGTACTCCCGGTTCAACGGACGACCGGGGGCGGTTGCCCAGTCGGCTACCAATCTGCGCCAGGAAGCGAGGTCACTTTCGGCCTTGTGGGGGTCGACGTTGTCCGGGGCGAGGTGGTGGATGCGGAGCCAGGCCAGGCGCATGGTCAGAGGGTCGGCGGTCCGCTCGCGGGTTGCCTCGTGGACGACCAGACTCGTATCGGAGGCAGGGGATACCTCGATCGCGTCGGGTGGGGCGGCGGCGATCTCAAGGTCGGGGACATTGAAGGCCGAGGCGACGGGGACGGCGGCAGCGCGGGTCACGGTCACTGGGCGGTGTTTGGCCCGCTGGGCCACGCGGCGGAGCAGATCGGCCACGACGAGGACCCGGCTCGCACCGGACGGCACATGTATGTGCAGCCTGCGGGGAAGTTCCTCGACCTGGCCGGTGCGATGGTCGTACAGCTTCATAGGACATCGAGAGGGCTCTTGCCGTCCGGCTTGCGGACGGCGGCGAAACGCAGGCGGACGTAGTCGGCGACCCAGCCGGACTCGCGCCGGAGAGCCGGGGCGGCGAGGTCGTTGATGCGGCCGAGGAGGGGATCGACGAGCTCAGGCGGTACGTCTGCGAGGGCACCCGCGGCGTACGTGCGGACCCAGTCGGCCGCGCCGTTCGGCCCCTCCGTCATGCGCGTGGGGCGGTCGGCGTACTCCAGGAGGCGGACGGTGAAGCCGCCCTCCTCCAGGCGGTTGGTGTACTCGGCGGGGCTCGGGAAATACCAGGGCAACTCAGGCTCACCGAGCCCGAAGACGCGCCACGCGGTCTGCATCGCGGCGATCAACTCGGCGCAGTTGCCGACGCCGCCCATCTCGGCGACGAAGCGGCCGCCGGGACGGAGGGCGGCGTGCACGCTGGCGATCACCGCGTCGGGGTCGCGCGTCATCCAGTGCAGGGCGGCGTTGGAGGCCACCGCGTCGAACGACTCGCTCGTGGTGAAGTTGTGGGCGTCACCGACGGCGAACGACAGGCCCGGGTAGTGGGCCGTCGCCTGCGCGACCATCTCGAGGGAGCCGTCGATGCCGAGCACCTCGGCACCGCGCTCGGCGATCTCCGCGCTGAACGTGCCGGTGCCGCAGCCAAGATCGATGACCCGTTCCCCCGGTTGGGGATCGAGCAGATCGACCAGCGGGGCGCCGTGCGCGGATACATACCCGAACGCGGAGTCGTACGTCGTCACGGCCCAATTCACTGTCGTAATTTATCCGACAAAGGGCCACCCCGGCCCGACCTTGGCCCATCCAGCTTGTTCACCGGTGATGTTGATCACGCAGCTCAGCCCGGGGACGGGCCCGAACGCCGCTCGGCGTAGGGTCACGGATATGGGCGAGCGAGAAGAGGTCAGAGTCGCGGGCATCGAGCGTGACGACGGCCTGATGTTGCGTACGCACGGCCTGGCGGCGGGTGGTCTGCCGGAGCTCCGCGTTGTGGCGCTGCCGCCCTATCTCGGCCAGGGCTGGGCCCAGGTGATGGGCGCGCTGGCGCAACGCCTGGCCGCCGGCGGCAAGGACGTGCCCGAGCAAATGGAGCTGGCGCCGGGCGTCACGATCCAGCTCAAGGTCGAGAACGGCGAGCTGATCCCGCTGCCACCGCACGGTTTCGAGGGCTCGCTGGACGAGTGGCGCCGCGATGTCCTGGCGCGGCTCTTCCCCGCTGCCACCACCTGACGGAACTCCCGGCCGACGACTGTTCCTAGAATGTCGTTCTAAACGTTGGCGCGAGAGGGGTCGCAGGTGTCGTACACCGAGATCGAGTACGGGGTTCAGGACGGGATCGCCACGATCACCCTGAACCGGCCGCAACGGATGAACGCCTACACGTACGTGATGCGCGCGGAGATGCTCGACGCGTTCGACAAGATCGACGCGGACGACGACGTGCGGGTGGTGGTGGTCACCGGGGCGGGCAAGGCGTTCTGCGCCGGTGCCGACCTCGGCGGTGGCGGCGACACCTTCAACAAGGAGAAGTCGCAGGACATGTTCGCCGGGGAGGACGACGTCCTGGAGGACGGCACGCCCCGGGACGGCGGCGGCACGGTCGCGCTGCGGATCGCGCGCTGCCTCAAGCCGGTCATCGGCGCGTTCAACGGCGCGGCGGTCGGCGTGGGCGTGACGATGACGCTGCCCATGGACGTCCGGCTGGCGAGCGAGAAGGCCAAGTTCGGCTTCGTCTTCGCGCGGCGCGGCATCGTCACCGAGGCGGCGTCGAGCTGGTTCCTGCCGCGCCTCGTCGGCATCGCCCAGGCGATGGAGTGGGCCGCGACCGGGCGGGTCTTCGACGCTCAAGAGGCACTCAACGGTGGCCTCGTGTCGCGGCTGTACGGCCCGGACGAACTGCTCCCGGCGGCGTACGAACTGGCCAGGGAGATCGCAGACAACACGTCGGCCGTGTCGGTGGCGACCATCCGGCGCCTCATGTGGTCGGGGCTGTCAGCCTCCTCGCCGTGGGAAGCGCACGCCGCCGATTCAAGGCTGATGGCAGCGCTGGGGGGCGCCCCGGATGCGAACGAGGGCGTGACGTCGTTCCTGGAGAAGCGCCCAGCGAAGTTTCCGATGCGGGTCAGCACCGACCTTCCTGCCGAAGTACCCGACTGGCCGCTTCGATAAAGCCTGAAGCGGGCGCCGGGCGCCTACGCAGCCGACCCCACAACCGCCGCCCGGCACCCGATCACCTGTGCGCCCCGCCCTGCGGTCGTATCGCCCCTGCAGGTACGGAACGGGTTTTGCGGATGTGTGTGACTAGAGCGACGGAGGGTATTCACTCGCACGGAGCGACACGTTCGGGGGTTCGTGGTGCGAAGCAGGTATTCCGTTGTTCTCGTCGCGGCCGGGATAATACTGGCCGTACTCGCCTGCGAAGACACGAACGGCCGGGAGAAGCAGACGGCACGGCAGCGGGGAGCGGTCAAGACGATGAGACCTTCGCCGACACCGAAACCGACGGCGCCGCAGGTCGACTGCATGAGGGCCAGGTGTGTGGCGCTGACCTTCGACGACGGACCCGGCGAATACACCGCGCGCCTTCTGGACGGCCTTAAGGCGGCCGGAGCGTACGCCACGTTCTTCATGCTGGGCCAGAACATCATGGGCAACGAGGCGTTGCTGAAGCGCATGGTCCAGGAGGGGCATGAGGTCGCCAACCACAGCTGGTCGCATCCGCAGATGACCAAACTGTCGTCAGGCGCCGTGCGTTGGGAGGTACAGCGCACCAACGATGCCATCCAGGCGGCGTCCGGCGTCAGACCGACGATGTTCCGACCGCCGTATGGGGCGACCGATGCCCGAGTGGGACGTGCCGTGGCGATGCCGCAGATCCTCTGGAGCGTCGACTCGCTGGACTGGCAGCACCGCAGCGTCAGCACGAACATCCGCATCGGAACGAGCGAGCCCAAGACCGGCGGCATCGTGCTCTTCCACGACATTCACAAGGCGAGCGTGGACGCGATTCCCCACGTGCTGTCCGGACTCAAACGCCGAGGCTTCACGTTCGTGACCGTCTCCCAGCTCTTCCAGGGGCACAAGCTCAAGCCCGGCCACCAATACCTTCAGGCCGAGCGGCCCCTGCCCAAGCCCAAACCAGCCGCTCCTAGCGGCACCCCATCCGGTGCTCCGAGCGGCACCCCGAGCGGCGCCCCAAGCACCCCGAGCGGCGCCCCAAGCGAGATCCCCAGCGGCGCTCCGACCGGAACCCCGCCCCACCCGTCACCGCCGGGAACGCGGAGCGCGACCCCGCTCCTTCCATCCGCGCCCGCTTCCTAACAGCGCGACGCCGCTCCTCCCGTCCGCGCCCGCTCCCAGACAGCGCTGCGCGGTTCCTCCCGTCCGCGCCCTATCCGACCACCCCCGCCACGGCCCGACACCACGACGACCCGCACTGCGGTCCGTCCACAGGGTGACACCAGCCCATGCCGCACCCCGCCCGGCGTGACATCCGCCCCCACTGCGCCCAAGCCCGGCGTAACACCGACCCGACCCGACCCGACCCGACCCGCGCCCGGGCCTGCACACCTTGTGCAGCTCGGTCGGGGTGGCGACCATGGGGCTTGCGACGGCGGCCCAGTCATCGTCAATCAGTTATCGCCAAGACTTTGCCTGGGGTTGCCTCAAGACGATCATCGGGATGGAAATGGGCCCTATTTCCGGAGAACCCGTGCTCCGGCTGCGCCCGGAGTGGCGCAGCCCGTTCATCGCCCTCCCGGCGCTGGCCGCCGGGCCCGTGCTGCTGCTCGCGGGCGTTCTGGACCCCTCGGCCACCGCCCTGATCACCGGGTTCGGCGCGACCGCCGGCGCGGTGCGCAGCATGGTGATCCTTAACCGTGGCGTCACGGAGGCGTGGCCCGATGGGCTGACCAACCGGCTCGCCGGGCGGCAAGCGGAGGTGACCTGGGAACGGGTCGTCCGGCTCGTCGTGGTGCCGACGGTGTTCGGCCGCCTCGTTCAGGCGGAGGAGCGCGACGGAGCCCGGATCAGCCTGGCCGCGCCGCGATCCGGCCTGATCATGCGCAGCCCGGGCTTCAGAGATCAGCTGGACGAGCTCACGCGCATGCCCGGTGGCGGTCGCGAGCCGGTGCCTGTCCACACCCCCGAGCCCGCCCAAGCCGTGGTGGCCTATCTGGTGCAGACCGCGCTGGCCCTGGGTTTCATAGGCGCCATCGCCATCGCCCTACTCAACTAACCCCTGAACCGCCCAGCCGTAGAGTCAGTCATCAGTGCGGCGGCGGCGTCGGGGTGGTGGGGTGGGCGGAACGACCTTGGCGGCCACCATGATGCCCTCGGGTACTTCGACCAGCTCGCCGGTGCGGCGGCGGACCTGGAGTGTCCCGTCCGACCACGATTCGAGGACGCCGACCACGTCGCTGTACTCTCCCGTAGGCAGACGGCGACGCAGCGAGATCCGCTGGCCGACGTCTGCGGCGGTGATCGAGACGACCAGCCGGGCGGCGAAACGGCCAGACATGTGAGGACCCCCATGTCGAATCGACTGAGCCGTGGTGGCAATACTATTCACAGCGAGCTTGCGGTGAGCCGTGGCCTACGGCGGGGCCGGGAAACCCGAGAGGAGTCACGAACGTGACCTACGTCATTGCGCAGCCCTGTGTGGACCTGCTCGACAAGGCATGCATTGAAGAGTGCCCGGTCGACTGCATCTACGAGGGCAAGCGTCAGCTCTACATCCACCCGGATGAGTGCGTCGACTGCGGTGCGTGCGAGCCGGTCTGCCCGGTTGAGGCGATCTACTACGAGGACGATGTCCCCGAGCAGTGGAAGGACTTCTACAAGGTCAACGTGGAGTTCTTCGACGACTTGGGCTCCCCTGGTGGCGCCTCCAAGGTCGGCAAGATCGACAAGGACCACCCGATCGTCGCGGCGCTGCCTCCGCAGTCGCAGGACGACTGAGTCAGTCCCGAAGAGACCGGGTTCTCTTCGGGACTGACCGGGTTTGACCGGGTTGACCGACGTCCCACCGGCTCGGGACCGAGGCACAGTTGCGTAACCTCAAGGCCGTGACACCGTGATGGACGGGTCACGGCCTTGAGGTCGTCAGAGCCTCTGTTGGAGGCCTCGTCCAGGGGCCTCTGCCGGAGGCCTAGTCCAAGGGCCTCCTGTCGGAGGCTTCGTCCAAGGTCTCTGCCGGAGGATCCAAGGGCCTCCTGTTGGAGGCTTCATCCAGGGGCCTCTGCTGGAGGTCTCGTCTGAGGAGGAGTGGGTTTGTTCACGCTGCCGGGCTTCCCGTGGGATCGGCTGGAGCCGTACAAGGAACTGGCCGGCCGGCACCCGGGCGGCATCGTCGACCTGTCGGTCGGCACCCCGGTCGACCCCACTCCTGAGCCGATCCGTGCCGCCCTGGCCGCCGCCGCCGACGCGCCCGGCTACCCCATGACCTACGGCCGCCCTGAGCTCCGCGAGTCGGTCGCGGGCTGGCTGCGGCGTCGCATCGGCGTGACCGGTGCGGATCCGGCGGCCGTGCTGCCGGTGATCGGCACCAAGGAGCTGGTGGCCTGGCTCCCGACCCTGCTCGGCGTGGGCCCCGGTGACCAGGTGGTCTTCCCCGAGCTGGCCTACCCGACGTACGACGTCGGTGCCCGGCTGGCCAGGGCCGAGCCGGTCGCCACCGACGGCCTGCTGTCCCTCGGCCCGGCCGCTCCCAAGATCGTTTGGGTGAACTCGCCGTCCAACCCGACCGGCAAGGTCCTGCCCGCCGAGCACCTGCGCAAGGTCGTCGCCTGGGCGCGCGAGCGCGGCTCGATCGTCGTGAGCGACGAGTGCTACCTGGAGTTCGGCTGGGAGCCGGACCATCCGCCGGTCTCGATCCTGCACCCCGACGTCTGCGAGGGCTTGCACGAGGGCCTGCTGGCCGTCAACTCGCTCTCCAAGCGGTCCAACCTGGCGGGCTACCGCGCCGGGATCGTCACGGGCGACCTGACGCTGGTCAAGCGGCTGCTGGAGGTACGCAAGCACGCCGGGATGATCGTGCCCGGCCCGATCCAGGCCGCGATGATCGCCGCGTTCGACGACGACGCACACGTGGACGAGCAGCGCGAGCGCTATGGCCGCCGGCGTGCCGTCCTGCGCGCGGCGTTCGAGGGTCACGGCTTCCGGATCGACCATTCCGAGGCTTCGCTCTACCTCTGGGCGACGCGTGGCGAGGAATGCTGGGACACCGTCGCCTACCTGGCCGAACGTGGCGTTCTCGTCGGCCCGGGCGAGTTCTACGGACCCGGCGGGGCGCGGCACGTGCGCATCGCGTTCACCGCCACCGACGAGCGTGTGGCCGAGGCCGCCGCCCGCCTCTGAACGCCTGTTGATCACTCTGGTGGACCGGCCGGGAACGGACAGTAGAAGATCCACATATCCAGCGGCGCCGGATGTCTGTAAGATCCGCTGGTCACTGGCATTTTCGGACACCGGCGTTTCCAAGGCACCGATGGAGGACGCATGAGCGGGGCGGTCATACCGGTTCTGCTGGCGCTCATTCTGATCGCGCTCGTCGTGATCATTGTGGTCATGCTGCGCCGGCGTGCGGGCGGGGGCGCCGCCGAGCAGGCCGCCGAACGCGCTGTGCCGCGCGATCCGTTCGCCGCCGAGGACGAGGTGGGCGGCGACCCGCGGACGATCAAGGCCGGCGACATGATCGAATACCTCGGCGTGCGCTACTTCGTACGTGGCTCGCTGCGCATGCGCGAGGGCGGCTTCACCTGGAGCGAGCACCTCCTGGACGCCGACACCGTCGACCAGAAGGTCTGGATCTCGGTCGAGGAGGACCCCGACCTGGAGGTCGTCTGGTGGACCGAGCACGAGGTCGGGGAGCTCAAGCCCGACCAGAAGACGCTGGTCGTCGACGGCGTCGAATACCGGCGCGACGAGCACGGCACCGCCGACTACGGCAGCGAGGGCACGACCGGCGTGGGCGAGGGCGGCCGGGTCGAGTACGTCGACTACGAGGGCTCCGGCGGGCGCTACCTGTCGTTCGAGCGCTACGGCGACGGCCCCTGGGAGCTCGGCACCGGCGAACGCGTGCCCACCGGCACCCTGACCATCTACCCGGGCAGCTGATCCCTTGCTCGCGACCCTCCGGACCCCCTACACCGACACGCGCGCCGACGCGCTGTCGTTCGCACTCGGCCTGCCCGCGCTCGACGCGCTGGCCGTGCTGCCAGCCGAACGCGCCGGGCTCGCCGTGGAACTGCGGCTGCTCGGCGCGTCCCACCAGGTGCTCGTGGGCCCGGTCAGCGAGACCGTCGCATGCCTGCCGGGCCGTCCCGGACCGCTGCCGGACGAGGTGAACGAGGCGCTGCCCGGCTGGTCGTACGAGTTCGGCGCGACGACGGTCAGCCATGACGACGACGCCGCGTTCGGCACCGCCGTCGACGACCTCTGCGCCCGCCTCGCCGACCGGGCCGACGCCCTGACCGGGACCTTCCCTGGCTCCCCCTATGCAGTGACCGCGCTCGCCCTGGCGGACAACGGGCTGGGCTGGCGCACCTGGCATGCCTATCCGCAGACCCGGGAGATCGTCATGACGCGAAGCCGGCTGGTGAGCGAATCGTGAACCGTAAATGGCTGATCGGCGGCGTGGTGGCCGCGGTGATCGGAGTGATCGTCCTGATCGCCGTCCTCGTCAAGGGCGACGACGACCCGGGCGGCTGGATCGCCAAGAAGTACAACAAGCTCAGCGTCGACACCTACCGTTCGGGAAACAGCCCGCAGAAGGTCGCCAGTGAGATCGCGAAGAAGTTCAAGCCGATCGACCGGGTGGACGCGCTGGCGCTGGCCAGCGGGCAAGGCATGCCCGCCACCCCGGTGAGCGCTCAGAGCCCCGTGAGCGCTCAGAGCGTCCCCGTGAGCGCTCAGGGCGTCCCAGTGGACACACAGGACGCCCCAGTGAGCATCCAAGCTGGACGTGCCGTCCCGCTGAACGTGGTGGCGGCCCAGGGCGGGATCTTCCTGCAATACCCCAAGACGGTTGTCGGGATCCTGCCCGATGGCGCGGGCAGCCGGATTACGGTCGACGGACCGGACTCGGGCTACCGGCGCTACCACTCGTACATCGGCACCCGCTGGACGAGTCCTGGCAGCGGCGGCTGGAATCGCAACGGCACCGCGTCCTTCCGCGGCGGCGGACCCGGATCAGGCAAGTGAGGAGCTTCGGATGAACGACGTCCTGGAGGAGGCCGGGGCCACGCTGGCGTTCGGCGCGCTCGGCATCGCCCTGATGGCCCTGGGCTACCTGGTCGTGGAGGTGACCACACCGGGCCGCCTGGGCCACCAGATCTGGAGCGAGGGCAACCGCGGCGCGGCCCTGCTGCTGTCGGCCAAGCTGCTCGGCGTGGGTGCGATCGTCACCACCGCGATCGTGACCAGCGACAACGACCTCGGGCAGGGGCTCATCGACACGACGGTCTTCGGCCTGCTCGGCATCGTGCTGATGGTCGTCGCGTTCTACCTGCTCGATGCGAGCACACCCGGCAAGCTGGGCGCGACCCTGGTCGAGGGGACGGCGATCCACCCGGCCGGATGGGTCGTCGCCGCCGCCGACCTCGCGGTGGCCGCCATCGTCGCGGGCGCCGTTTCCTGAGTTCGCCGAGGGACCGCACCGGGGGAGGTCCTTGATGGAGACCACGACCGGTCCGCTGGTGGAGACCACGACCGACCCGTCGTCGTTGCGACTGCCCGCCAGGGCCGCCAGGGCCCTTGTCCTGGCGGCCGTCTTCACGTGCGCAGCCTGCGGCCTGGTGTACGAACTGGCGCTGGTGGCGCTAGGCAGCTACCTCGTCGGCAACTCCGTCACGCAGGCGTCGATCGTCCTGTCGGTCATGGTCTTCGCGATGGGCATCGGCTCGCTGGCCGCCAAGCCACTGCAGAGCTGGCCCATCGCCGCGTTCGCGATCGTGGAGGGCGCCCTGGCACTGATGGGGGGCCTCTCGGTCCTTGCGCTGTACGCGGCGTTCGCCTGGCTCAATCTCTACGTCCCCGCGCTGATCGTGGTGGCGTTCCTGGTCGGGGCGCTGATCGGCGCGGAGATCCCCCTCCTGATGACGTTGCTCCAACGCATCCGGCGCCAGGACGCGGGCAGCGCGGTCGCCGACCTGTTCGCCGCCGACTATGTGGGCGCGCTGATCGGCGGCCTGGCCTTCCCGTTCGTCCTCCTGCCCGCTTTCGGGCACATCAAGGGCGCGCTCCTGGTCGGCGTGGTGAACGCGGTCGCGGGCATCGCCGTCGTGTTGTGGCTCTTCCGCCACCAGATCGGCCGCGCCGCCCGCATCAGCCTGTGGGCAGGCATGGCCACCGTCCTCTTTGCCCTCACCGGCACCTACCTGCTGGCCGACGGCTTCGAGGTCTCCGCCCGCCAGGCGCTCTACCGCGACCCGATCGCCCTGGCCAAGAGAACGCCGTACCAAGAGATCATCATCACCCGCCGCATGGCGCTTTCGGGCCAGCCTGATCTCCGTCTCTTCCTGAACGGCGACCTGCAGTTCTCGTCAGTGGACGAATATCGCTACCACGAGACCCTCGTTCACCCGGCCCTTTCAGAAGCCCGCGGCAAGGTCCTGATCCTGGGCGGCGGCGACGGCCTGGCCCTGCGCGAGGTGCTGCGCTACAAGGACGTCCGCAGCGCAACCCTGGTCGAACTGGATCCCGAGATGATCCGCCTGGCCCGCACCTACAGAGAGATCGCCGACCTCAACCAACGAGCCTTCGACGACCCCCGAGTCCGCACGATCACCGCCGACGCGTTCTCCTGGCTCCGCGGCCAGACCGAGAGCTTCGACTCGATCATCGTCGACATGCCCGACCCGGACGACGTCGCCACCGCGAAGCTCTACTCGGTCGAGTTCTACGGCCTGGTCAAGCGCGCCCTGGCGCCGGGCGGCCGCATGGTCGTCCAGTCCGGCTCCCCGTACTTCGCGCCCAAGTCGTTCTGGTGCATCGAGAAGACCATCCGCGAGGCCGGCTTCGCCACGAGCCCGTACCATGCGGACGTGCCGAGCTTCGGCGACTGGGGCTACGTCCTAGCCGAGCCCGGCACGACCCGCCCCGAGCTCAAACTGGCGCCCGAAACCCCCAACCTGCGCTTCCTCGACTCCGACGTCCTCCGCGCCGCCACCGTCTTCGGCAAGGACCTCCGCCACCGCGACGTGGACATCAACACCCTCATCCACCCCCGCCTAGTCCAGTACGAGGGCGGCGAATGGCACAACACCTAAGACCAGCCGACCGCGCGCAGTAACCTCAAGATTCCGCGAAAACGACTCCCGCCAGCACCCCATGCCTCAGCCGCCGCTACACCGACATGGCCAGGCCCACCAAGCCGGTCTGGCACATTCAGTCTCCTGGTGCGCCACCCCTCCGGCGCATGCGACCGACCGCGACGATCTGACATGCCCAGCCATCCGACGCACCGACCTTGCTCGCGCCGCCAGACAGTCGGGCACGCCTGGTGATCTGGCGCATGCCCGTTCTGTTGGAGTACTTGGCTTGCTCGGGCTGCCTGGTGGTCTCGCGCGCCGACTGTCCGGCGCATCTAGCTTGCTCGATCGGCTAGGCAGCCGGGCACGTCTGATGATCCGGTGCGCCTGGCCTGTTGGCGCATTTGATGTCCAGGCTGCTGCCTGGTGGTCTGACACGCCGGTGGATCTGGCGCCCCCGGCTGACCAGCGCACCTAGCCTGCTCGGTCAGGCATGCCTGATGATCCGGCGGAGTCGGCCCCCCGGCATTCCTGGCTCTTGAGCGCAACTGGCTCGCTCGGGCCACCAAGTGGTCTGGTGCGCCCGGCTGTCCGGCGTACCTGTGAGCTCTCCCCGTTCTTCGGAGACCCGGCCTGAGATAACCCTTTCCCGGCAGGAAGGTCTATAGGTCAGGCTGGCACCGCACCCGCCCTGTGGTCGTATTGGCTCGACGGGTGACAGGTCAGGCCCAGTTCGTCGATTACCTGCGAATCAGTCTTTGCCGTCTGCTAAGTCGAGTGGACGAGGGGTTTGCCGCTGGCGGAACCGGTGCTGAATCGGGCTCTGAAAGGTGACGTCCCGCTTGTTGGTGTAAATGGTCGTCACCGTGTGCGGGTCAGCGAGTTGTGCTGATCATGCCGTGAGTAGGGCTTGTGTTGCTACCTCCTCGGGGTTGTCGGTGGGCTGGTCGAGTAGGGCCATGGAGCCTTCGGATAGGTAGCGGCGGTCGCTGACCTGCCATTCGTCGTGGGTTTCGACGAGGACGGAGCCGGCGAGTCGGAGCAGGGCGGCGGGGTTGGGGAAGACCCCGACGACGTCGGTGCGGCGTTTGATCTCCTTGTTCACCCGTTCCAGCGGGTTTGTGGACCAGATCTTCTTCCAGTGTGAGAGGGGGAAGTCTGCGAACGCGGTGACGTCGTTGGTGGCCTCGCGGAGCATGGTTTCGACCTTGGGGAGCTGGCGTCCGAGCATGCCGGCGATGGTGTCGAGTTGTTCGCGGACGTGGTCGGGGTCGGGCTGGGCGAAGATGGTGCGGATCGCGGCTGCGACCATCTCGGCGTGGCCTTTGGGGACCTGGGCCAGGACGTTGCGCAGGAAGTGAACCCGGCATCGCTGCCAGCTCGCGCCCAGCAGCACGGCCTCGATCGCGGCTTTGAGGCCGGCATGGGCGTCGCTGATGACCAACTGCACGCCGTGCAGGCCGCGGGTCTTGAGCGTGCGCAGGAACGCGGTCCAGAACGCGCCGTCCTCGCTGTCTCCGACGTCGAAGCCGAGTACTTCGCGGCGTCCGTCGGCGGCGACCCCGGTGGCGACCACGACGGCCTGGGAAACCACACGGTGGTCGACGCGGGCCTTGCAGTAGGTGGCGTCCAGGAACACATACCGGAACGGCTGGTCGGCCAGGGACCGGTCACGGAACGCGGCGACCTCGACATCCAGCCCGGCACAGATCCTGCTCACCTCGGACTTGGAGATGCCGCTGTCGGCGCCTAGGGCTTTGACCAGATCATCGACTTTGCAGGTGGAGGTGCCGTGCAGGTACGCCTCCATGATCACTGCGAACAGCGACTGGTCCACCCGCCGGCGGCGCTCCAGCAGGGAGGGGAAGAACGACCCCGCACGCAGCTTGGGAATCTGCAACTGCAGATCACCCGCGGTCGTGCTGACCGTTTTGGGTCGGTGACCGTTCCGCAGCCCGGTCCGGGCATCGCTGCGCTCATGCGGCGCCGCACCGATCACCGCGGTCAGCTCCGCCTCGATCAGAGCCTGGTAGATCGTCGTGGCCGCTTGGCGGATCCGTTCCTCGACATCGGCGCCCTTGAGTGCCTCAAGTACTTCCAGCAGGGCAGACTGGTCCAGAGCCATCGTGTGATGTGTCCTTCTCGCGAAAACCATTGGCGTGGGTTTCGCTGACCATCACACGATGGCTCTCCCCAGCGTGGTCACCACGCCGAACAGACCGAGCACTTACACCACAGGCTGGGACGTCACCGGCTGAACTGATCAGGGCGGAGAGGGCACTATCAGCCCAAGTGCGCCGTCATAACCGGCAGTCGGAGGTCAGAAGAGGCCGTCTTCATCGGCTTCCAAATCCTCTTTTAAGGAACGACCCGCGCGAGTCGCTTCGGCTGCTCGCTCGTCCTGGCCTGGGTAGCCATGCCGGAAGGGAAGTAGCCGGAAGCGACACGCTAGGAAGTTCACGTGAAAGTAGCGGCACGGTCGCCCCTTGGCTGGCACGGCCATCCGACTGCAGATCGGCGCAGGTTCACTTCAAATGTCGGCAGCGAAGAGAAATTGCTTGGGGGCTTGGGTGTTGTGTCTACCTGTGCATCTGTGGCTTACACTTTGCTGCTTCGCGGTTGGCGGCAGCGGTCTCCCCTTTGGCTCGCACCTCGCCCGGCCAGCGGGTGGGGCGGGGCGGGGCTGAAGGTCTAAAAGCGGCGCCGACAAGAAGGTAGGCGGTGGGCGCGGCAGGTGCGTACGCACAGGTTTCCGGGCGGCAGCCTACTTCGTGCCGCTGCGAGGTTGGCGGCAGCGGTCACCCCCTTGGCTCCGCGCCCCGCCCGGCAGCCGGTCGGTTGGGGCTGAAGGTCTAAAAGCGCGGCGACAAGAAGGTAGGCGGTGGTGCGGCTGGTGGGTGTTGTGTGGGTTTGCTGGTGGCTGATGTTCGACCTTGAGCCCGCGCGGAGCGCGGGATGTGCCACAACCCCAGGTAGCGGCCCGCCCTCACCCTTGTGCGCATGGCTGGACTCCCTTAACCGCAACCAACGTGACCGCAACACACGACAAAGCCGCACAAACCCGCAAACGGTCATTTCGGCACCGCTCAACCACCCACCCAAACCAGCCGACTTAATCCCCGATCCACCCGCCCGCAACCGACAACGACCGTGGGACAACACCCCCGCCCGACCACCCACAAAGACGACCACAAACGGACACGCTGATCCCAGCGAATGACGTCGACATAACCTTCCGCTCACCGCTCCTGATCAACGGAAATCGTGGGACGGTCACCTATCGCACCCGGCATAAAAAGGTGGCCGGATACCGTCGGCAATCGGCACTCAACACCTTGCAATATCACCGAACGTGACGATAGAATAACAGCATGGATTCGATCGTGGCGGGTCTAGATTCCGCTTCCACCGCTGACTTGGTGGAAGCGGCCGCCGCGATCACCACCCAACTCGCCCAACGATCGGCACCCGACTCCGGAACCGCCTGCATGGAGCTGGCCGAACAGTTCGCTGCCGCGTTGGATCAGGGTGAGCAGGTGCTGGCGGGGTTGATCGCGGTGGTGGACCGGACCGGGGAACCCAAGCGGTGGGGTCTGGCGTCGACTCAGGCGTGGTTGCGGTGCCGGCTGGGGATGCGCGAGGGCCGCGCCCAAGAACGCCTCACCCTGGCCCGCCAACTCCCCCGCCTGCAGCACGTGAACCAGCAACTGGCCACCGGCGCCCTGTCCTACGGCTACGCCGCCACCATCGCCGACGCCGTACAACGCCTCAACGATGACGACTGCGCCGCCGCCGAAGGCATTTTGTTGGACGCGGTGGCTGGCGGGGTGTCGGCGCGGAACCTGGCGCGGCTGGGCCGCAGAGTCCATGACCTGGTCGCCGAACTCACCGGCACCGATCAGCCGCCGGAGGATGCGGCGCGGGGGTATGAGCGGTCGTGGGTGACCGTGAGCCGGTCGTTGGATGGCGGCTGTTACCTGCACGGGTGGCTCAACCCCGAAGACACCGCCATCCTGGACGGCACCCTCGCGCCGTTGGCCAAACCCGCGGGGACCGGCGACCGCCGCGATCTGGCTGAGCGGACGGCGGCGGCGTTGTCGACGGTGCTGGCGGGCGGGCACCGGGACACCCGGGTCACTGTCATCGCCGACCTGCAGACCCTGACCGGCGACGACACCCCCGGGCGGCTGCGTGACGGCACCCCGATCCCGGCGGCGCAGGTGCGGCGCATCGCCCTCAACGCCGGAATCTCTCCCCTGATCCTCAGCGCCGACCACGTGCCGCTGTATTTGGGGCATGCGGTGCGGATCGCCACCGCCGGGCAGCGCCGGGTGCTGGAAACGCTGTATGACACGTGTGCGGTGCAGGGGTGTGAGGTGCCGGGGCTGTTGTGCGAGGTGGATCATGTCGATGGGTGGGCGCTGGGCAACAGCCCCACCGACATCGACAAACTCGCCCTGTGCTGCGGCTGGCACAACCGCTGGAAACACACCCACCCCCACCAGATGCACATCACCACCACCGAGGATGGCCGCTACCGGTATCGGGCGCTGCCGCCTGACGGGGTCGCCAGATCCAGACGCGGCAGACCTGTCGATCAGGCCGACAATCCCTGGCACGACCACGCGGCCTGACCACCACCCCAGCCTGCAGCCCGGCGCACCCCCAGCGCCGGGCCTACAGGCACGCCCCCACTCCGGCACAAAAGCTCCTGGGTGCAGTTCCTCTGGAGTGACCTGTTCGCCAAGCTCAGCAGGCCTCCATGGGGAGGCCATACCCATTGGTTTCTGCATCAGGACGTTCTGTCTGCTGGCTCGTGCAACTTCTAGCTCCGGATGGGCCTCTAACAGATCATGCGCGATGGAAATACCTCCATGCCCAGTTCTGATCTCGTCCCGGGGCTCTGGGACTTGCAGTTGCGGATCCTGTCAGGAATGCGCGGCAACGAGGCCATGGTCAATGACGCCCTTGGCAAGCTCGGCGTAGACCAAGCCGACCTCGACCGGGCTGCCGGCTTCGAGCTTCACGAGTTCTTGTTCCTGTCCACCGATCACGCCGAGAACGAGGTGGCTCACCTTGGTTCACCTCCTACGCCTCAGACCATCCAGTCGGCACTGCTTGATATTGCGGATGGCGGGTCGTCGATGAGCGTCACCTGCGAGCTTCCGCTCTGGCCGGGCCTGGTCTTCAGCTTGGAGGGCTGGCCTGGGGTCCCTGTGTTTCGCAAGTTCGATTTCTCCCGGTCCCCCCAGGTCCCCCCGGTCCTTCCCGACGGCTTCGCTGACCTTCGCCCCTGGGCCTGGGTCCGTGACGAGATCATCGAACGTTTCGGTCCGCCGATCAAGGACGGCGATATCTGGCCCCCGTTTGAGGAGTACAAGTTCCAAACCCGGGACAGCGATGGGCGCACCCGTTCGTTCTGGGCTGTCTTTTCTTGGAGTCTGCTCCAGCACGTTGAGTGGGACACCGACCAGCCGGATCTGGCCGCCACGTCCCCTTGATGGTGGCGGCGGTGTTCCTAGTGGCCTGGTCGGGGGGTACGGCTCTTCCGCAGGGTGACTCATCCGCCCAACTCAGCAGGGCCGTACGGCTCAGCGTGTTCAGTCGTCGAACTCAAAACCGCTGGCTAGAGCCGACTCGACGAGCTTCCGGAGCCGATCACCGTCTGTGACGACGATGCTCATCAAAGCAGCCAGCTCCTGGAGCGCGGTTCGGTCCGTGCCGTGCGCGCAGAACATGCCAGCTTCCGAGTCAAATGAGACTCGCTCTTCAAGAGCCGGAGCTTCGGTGGTCACAAGAAACTCCGCCGCCCCTTCCCAGAAGTAGCCGTTCGGCTCATGCCCAAGCTCCTCGATGACTTGATCTACCGGCGTCTCTCCTGCTCCCAACAGCAGCGAGAACTCTCCAGGTGTGGTTTCGATCAACCTCAGCGGACTCATCGGCGAAACACCGCACTCCTAAAAGCGAAGAGACAAGGGATACTGCTCCTCTGCCGGGACCTGGTGCACCCCGCCCAAAGGATTCCCGCAGAGCAGCTGCATCAAGGAGCATGACGTCGACCACTGACATCTCTGGGCCAGCCCGCTCAGTAGTTCGCCTTCGGCGGATGCGGGGCCTCGTGGGCTGGGCAGACGAGTCACTCAGGAGGAGCCGCACCCAAAGCTCCTGGCTATCTAGGTGATCCAGGAGAACGTTTGGGAGGTCATCATCGAGAACGGTCGTTAGCCGTCCCATGCCGTGTTGCTGATTCTTGGGGAACACATGGTTGGTTGCGGTGCGACTATCAGGGTGCTACCGACCGTGAGGGAGCGCAGGTGTGGCCGATGAGGGACGGCCGAGCTGTATGCGGCGATTCGTCGTGCGGCTCGGGCGGGTATGGGCAAGCGCGCCATCATGCGGGAGTTCGGGGTCGGGCACGCCACCGTGCAGCAGGCACTGGAGTCGGCCTGGTCCAAGCCCCGCAAGCCGTTGCCGCCGCGGCCTTTGGACCTTGATCTGTTCAAGCCCTTGATCGATGAGATGTTGCGGGCTGATCTGACCGCTCCGCCCAAGCAGCGGCACACCACCAAGCGGATCTTCGACCGGCTGCTGGATGAGCATGACGCGGCGGGGGCTTCGTACTACACGGTCCGCACCTATGTCGTGACTGATCCGTTGACTGCACCGACTTGTTGACCCCATGGTCCCTGCGCATCGGCGCTCAAGAGAGTCGCAACCGTTCGGCATCCTTCCGATGGAACACTGCGACCCATGACGCATCGCAGTTATATGACCGAATTCGCGGGCTTGGAGGTCATCGACTTCCCGTCCGCGTCGCGGCCCGCTGGCGAGCGGCTCGCCGCGGCGAAGGCTGATCCGGGCGCGTTCGCGTGGCGGTTGCGGCTGGAGGCCTGGGACGGCGAGGAGCGGTTCGGCGACCATCTCGCGCGGTTCATAGGCGAGGTCGGCACCCGGTCTGTGATCGCACTGATCATCGGTGACTGCTGGAACGCCGGAACGGGCAAAGACACCCCCGACGGCGTGCGTGACCTGCTGGTGGCGCACGCCGCCTCGTTCCCGGCGCTCCGGGCGCTGTTCTTCGGCGAGGTCGTCGTGCGGGAGACCCGCCTGGTCTCCTGGATCCCGCAGACCGACGTCTCGGCGCTGCTTGCGATCTTCCCCCGGCTGGCCGAGTTCGCCGTCCGCGGGGCCGACACGATGACGCTGAAGACCGGCGGCGAGCGTACGACCTTCCGGCTCGCCTGGAACGTGCCGCGGCACGCGGGACTGCGCCGCCTGACGGTCCAGACGCACCGGCTGGACCCGGAGGTGGTGCGCGGCGTCCTCGGCTCCGCCCTGCCGAACCTGGAACGCCTGGAGCTCTTCCTCGGCGACGGCGCCGCACCCGAGGACCTGGCGCCACTGCTGGCGGGCGCGTTCCCCGCGCTGAGCCACCTCGGCCTGCGCAACGCGCGGGACACCGACGCCCTGATCGCCGCGCTGTCCGGCGCCCCCGTCACCGCCGGGCTGGCCACCCTCGATCTGTCGCTCGGCACCCTGACCGACAAGGGCGCTCAGATGATCCTGGACAGCCCCGTCTTCCACGGCCTGGGCCGGCTCGACCTGCACCACCACTACATGTCGGAGGAGATGACCGGGCGGCTTCACCACAGGCTCACCGCCGCCGGCGTCCACCTGGACGTCGGCGGCCGCCGGCAGGTCGAGGCCTGGGACGACGAGGACGATGACGAGGAGTGGGAGCCCGAGGAGCTCCACCCGGCCGTCACCGAGTGAGCCCCCCGCCGCTCACCCACTCGGGTGTTCCTACTTCTCGCCACCATCACACCCCGAGTGGATCACTAAGCGTCCCCAGAACTCGGCTCCAAACGTTCCTGCTTCTCACCTACGAAGCCAAGCTCCCAACCAGATCTCGAACCAACCAAAGCCGCACCGACTGGCACAACCAGCGGAGCCAGCACGTCACCACCCAACAGCCGGGTACACCACAGCCATCGCCTGCCAAACACCACGCCGCGCCCGCTCACCCCGTTACGCCGCCACAACTCACCTCGACCCCACAAGCCACCGATAGGCGGCGGCCCAAACAGTTACCACCACCGCACTGGCGAGCCTGGCTGCTGCGGGCATGAGCATGGCCGGGAGGTGGCAGCCCCCGGCGGATGGCACGGCAAAGGGGCCTTCCCAGCCACTGAAAGCGCGGCCACCTTGACGCCCAGCTCTATCTCGCGGCCACCTCGCTGACGACGATGCGCCCAGCCCTGCGATGACCTACAGGCGGATGACCGGCCGCACACAAGCGGGCCGACTGAGCCGAGTTCACGATCCTTAGGCCGCCGCCAACCTCACGATGCCGGGATATCGCCACACCAGCCTCCCGCGCGCCAGCGCAGCAAGCTCTTTCACCACAGCCAACCGGCGCCAGGTTGGCGCGTGGCCGCCCTACCCCTCACTCACCTCGCCGACGTGTTTATGTCCAAGCCCTGGTTCCAGCCGCAGCCGGGTGGTCGGCCACGCCACAGAGGCGACCGGCGCCGAGCCCACCGACCCCGGTCGCCGCAGACAACAACCACTGCAGCCAGCACCAGACCCCCGCGCGCAGCGCGGCAAAGTCTTCACCAGCATCCAGCTAGCGGTCACGCTGGCGCGTTGCTCCGGCTCCCGCCGCGACTAGCAGCGGCGGACACCCCGCGCGCAGCGGCAAGATCTTTTTCCCCATAATCCAGCGAGCGGTCACAGTGGCGCGCTGCTCCACCACACTGACCTCGCCGCCGACTCTGTGCACCAACCCTGGCCCCACAGACGGGCGGCTGGTTCGCGGTCTTTGCTGCGCGCCGACTTACCCCACACCGCACCTGTCATGTCCATGCCGGATCAGGGGAGTGTCTGAAAGATCGTGTGGGTGGGGTGGTGATCCGGAAGGCTGGGAGGTCCCAGCCGGGAAGGATCATCTGTGACCACGCACGAAGACGAGGTAGAGCAGGTCGGGGGCCTGGAGGTGCAGC